>JBECKY010000028.1:0-20815 GCA_040235475.1 Pseudomonadales bacterium | reverse complement strand
ATTTATCTTCAGATAAAATAGCCCGCTATATTTATCAATGCGTTGATGGGAGCTTAGCTTGACTGAGAGTCACCGAGCTGCTTGGAAATCAGGGCTTAGAGTTAACTTTATTTTTTTGTACAAATAGTTGTACAAAATGGGAATTTAAATACATGGCAGACGCCAGTTTTATCAATGAAATCAAAAAGCGACGCACGTTTGCTATCATCTCCCACCCCGATGCCGGTAAAACCACCATAACTGAAAAACTGTTGTTATATGGACAAGCCATTCAGCGGGCAGGAACAGTAAAAGGGCGTAAATCGGATCGTCATGCCACCTCAGACTGGATGGAGATGGAAAAGGAGCGGGGTATTTCCGTGACCACTTCGGTGATGCAGTTTCCCTATAAAGAAGCCACAGTGAATTTGTTGGATACCCCCGGCCATGCTGACTTTTCCGAAGACACCTACCGTACCCTGACGGCGGTGGATTCTGCCCTGATGGTAATTGATGGCGGAAAGGGGGTGGAAGAAAGAACCGTTAAACTGATGGATGTCTGCCGACTCAGGGATACCCCTATTCTTACCTTTGTTAACAAAATGGATCGAGACATTCGCGAGCCGGTTGATTTACTCGATGAAGTTGAAGAGGTGTTAAAAATCCAATGCGCCCCCATAACCTGGCCGGTGGGCATGGGCAGGCAGTTCAAAGGGGTTTACCATTTGTATCAGGACTGTTTTTATCTGTATACCAGTGGGCAGGGCCACGAAATTTCCGCAGATAATATTATTCAGGGTTTGCATAATCCTGAGCTTGATAAAGTGATTGGAGAGTATGCCGGGGAGTTACGTGAAGAGCTTGAATTGGTACGTGGTGCCAGCCATGAATTTGAACTAGAGGCTTTTTTAAAGGGCCAGTTAAGCCCGGTTTTTTTCGGTACGGCGCTGGGTAACTTTGGTGTTAATCATGTGTTAGACGGTTTGGTTGAATGGGCTCCGTGTCCTTTGCCCCGTGATGCTGTGGAGCGAACAGTGCGCGCTGAAGAAGATAAGTTTTCAGGTTTTGTTTTTAAAATTCAGGCAAATATGGATCCAAAACACCGAGATCGCGTTGCGTTTTTAAGAGTTTGCTCCGGCCAATACGAAAAGAACATGAAGATGAGACATGTACGTATTAATAAAGACGTTAAGGTCAGTGATGCATTAACTTTTTTGGCCGGTGAACGGGCGCATCTGGAGCAGGCCTGGCCTGGTGATATTATTGGTTTGCATAACCATGGCACAATTCAAATTGGTGATACTTTTACTGAAGGCGAAGCCCTGCACTTTACTGGCATCCCACATTTTGCCCCGGAAATGTTTCGTTTGGTGCGCTTGAAAGACCCTTTGAAAAGTAAACAGTTGCAAAAAGGCTTGAAAGAATTATCGGAAGAGGGCGCCACCCAGGTTTTTATGCCCATGCGCAATAATGATTTGGTGGTGGGCGCGGTGGGGGTGTTGCAATTTGAGGTGGTGGCGTATCGTCTTAAAGAAGAATACAAAGTGGATTGTGATTACCAAAATATCAGTGTAGCTACGGCGCGCTGGATTTATTGTGCAGACGATAAAAAACTCGAAGAGTTTAAGAAAAAAGCCCAGGATCAATTGTCCATTGACGGTGGTGGGCACCTGACTTACCTGGCCCCAAGCAGGGTAAATTTGAGTTTGATGGAAGAACGCTGGCCCGATATCGAATTCAGACCAACACGAGAGCATTAATTCGGCAGCTTAAGACTGTGTTATTCAGCTAAAGCCAGATCAGTCATTAAGGCTTTTAGAAAGCGTCCTGCTTCGCCACCGGTGATGGGGCGGTGATCAAAGCTTAGTGACAGTGGCAGTACCCGGTGGATGGCGACTTGGCCTTCAAAGGCGACGACTTCTTCTTTGATAACTCCGGCACCAATGATAGCTACTGTTGGTGGTACCACCACTGGGTTGCCATAGCGGCCAGCGATGGTGCCATAGTTGGACAGGGTAATGCTGCCGCCGATCAATTCACTGGGAGGGATTTTTCTATTTTTCACTGCCTGGCGTAAATTGTTCAGGCCATCTCTTAAATCGTCTGCGTCGCGTTGGCTGATATTGCGCAGGATGGGCACAAATAAACCGTCGGGGGTGTCCACGGCAATACCTAAGTCAATTTTTTTTAAGGGGCGCAGTGTCATTTCATTGCCGTCGTACCAGGCATTTAGGTTGGGTTCAATTTCACAGGCGGCTTTGATGGCGCGCACCAGGCGCATGGTGGGGTCGGTGCCTTCGGGCCAACGGTAAATATCCACGTCGTCATGGATGGTAACTTGTACTACCTGTGCGTGGGCTTTGGTCATGTTATTGGCCATCACCCGTTGCACGCCACGTAAAATAAACTGCTCACCTTTTTCGCTGCTCATTTGATGAGCTTTTTCAACATCTTCGGCGGTGATTAAACCGTTGCTGCCACTGGCCGAGACCATGGCCAAATCCACATTTAAACGTTTTGCCAGTGCTCTTACAGCGGGGGTGCAACGTTTTTGTGGCGCTGATCGGTGATGGGCGCTGCCAATAATGAAGTGGTCGTCAGATACGCTATTGGTTTCGCTTGCCGATTTCATTTCACCGACAACCGTGCCGGTATCTTCCTGGGATTCACCTTCAAATTCCACCAGGGGTTCGCCCACATGCAGAATATCTCCGGGCTTACCAAATAAGGTTTTAATAATGCCATCTTGAGGGGAGGGGACTTCAACAATGGCTTTTGCCGTTTCCACAGAAACCAGAAGCTGATCGGTTTTTATGGCTTCGCCGGGTTTGATATGCCATTCAACAATTTCAGATTCTTGTAAGCCTTCCCCGAGATCAGGCAATTTAAAATATTTCATTGATGTTTTTCCTTGTTATGGCAGAGCTTATTGTTTTTTATAATAGCATCCGAAACTCTCTGCATGAGAGAGGGTGTTATCCATAGGCCAGTGTTTCTTCTATGCCCTGAATAATTTCATCAACATGAATCATGTAGTACTGCTCATATTTAAAATAGGGCATGGGTATGTCGTAACCGGCAATGCGTTTAACCGGTGCTTGTAACCACAACAAAGCTTTTTCGGCCAGTTGCGCGGCGATTTCGGCACCAACGCCGTTGCTTCTTGCTGCTTCGTGCACAATAACGCAGCGCCCGGTTTTTTCTACAGAATGCAAAATGGTTTCCATATCCAGCGGTTTTAAGGTGGCAACGTCAATGACTTCAACGCTGATACCCTGTTGCGCCAGTTGATCAGCAGCCTGTAACGCTTCATGCACCATGGCGCCCCAGGTTACCAGGGTAATATCCTTGCCTTCTCTTAGGGTAAAACAAACATCCAGCGGCAAGGCTTCACCGTTATCGATCACTTCCTGTTTGTTGAGGCGGTAAATGCGTTTCGGTTCCAGAAAAATTACCGGGTCTGGATCTCTGATGGCGCTGAGCAATAAACCGTAGGTGCGTGCGGGAGAGGAAGGCACTACCACTCTTAAGCCAGGAATATGAGCGAACAAGGCTTCGGTACTTTCGGAATGATGTTCCGGCGCATGAATGCCGCCACCGTAGGGTGCTCGCAGCACCATTGGGCAGGATAGCCGGCCACGGGTACGGTTACGCATGCGGGCGGCGTGGCAAATAATGTGCTCCATGGCGGCAAAAATAAAACCCATAAACTGAATTTCTGCCACGGGTTTTAAGCCTTGGCTTGCCATGCCCACTGCAACGCCAGCAATCAGTGCTTCCGCAAGGGGGGTGTCCATAACCCGGCGGATGCCGAATTCATCTTTCAAACCCTCGGTGGCACGAAATACGCCGCCGTTGGTGGCCACGTCTTCACCCAGTACCACCACGGATTCATCCCGGCGCATTTCATGGGCCAAGGCAAGGTTGACTGCTTCTACCAAGGTTTTTTTCAGTGGAGGTAAGCTTGTCATAATGACTCCTCCTCTTTCTTATTGGCGTTAAGAGATCTGGCTTTTGCGATAAGGTGTTGACGCTGTTCTTCCATTGCAAAGGGCAGTTCGGCGTATAAATAGTCAAAGATATCTTCGGGTGGCGCATCGGGGGTGTTTAGGTAGGCTTCTACGCCTTGAGTAATGTTTTGTTCGCACTGCGTAATCCATGCTCTTTCTTGTTCCGGCCCCCAAAAATTATTGTTGTGTAAAAAGGTTTGCAGCCTTTTAATCGGCTCTAGCTCCCAGCCTTTGTTTAAGGCTTCAGGGGGGCGATAGCGGGTAGCATCGTCGGCGGTGGTGTGATCACCCAGACGGTAGGTGATAGCCTCGATAAGCGTTGGGCCTTTTCCCGCACGGGCTTTTTTCAGGGCTTTTTTAATCACACTGTATACAGCCAGGGCATCGTTACCGTCTACTTGTTCGCCAGGCATACCAGCGGCTATGGCTTTTTGCGCAATGGTTTCCGCGGCGGTTTGAATGCCTCTGGAAACTGATATAGCCCATTGATTATTGTTGACTACAACGACCATGGGTAATTGCCAGATGCCGGCCAGGTTAATGGCTTCGTAAAAATCACCGCGGGATGTTGCGCCATCACCACAGGTTGTTAGCACCGCATTTTTTTCATGACGGATTTTTATTGCGCAGGCAATGCCTGCTGCATGGGTTATCTGGTTGGCAATGGGTACACAGTTGGGCAAATCAAATTGCGGTGCGCCGTTGATCAAGCTGCCTCTTTCATCTCCACCCCAGTACAGCAACATATCGGCAAGGCTGACACCGCGAAGGTAAAGGGCGGCATGATCACGATAATACGGCGCGAAAACATCATTCGGATTCATTGCGTAACCAATACCAACGCCAACGGCTTCCTGGCCCAGAGATGAAGGGTAGGTACCCATTTTACCGGTTCTTTGCAAGGCTACGGCTTTTTTATCAAACAGACGAATAAATACCATTGACTTGTATAAATCGGTCAACAGTTTTTCGTTAGCAATGTCGGGATCCAGATGAGCTACTGCCTCACCCAGGTGGTTGATCATTTGGGTGTAAGCAATATTGAATTGTGCCACGGTTTTTGAAAATGGATTGTTGTTGATTGTGGCTTGCATGGTTTGGCTCCTTGCGAGTGCCGGTTTTTAGCTTTTGGCTATGGACTTTGTTAATGGGTTTTAAATCGCTTGGCGATAGGTTTTCTCATCTAATATTTCATTGTTGACCGGGCCATATAAAATTTCTTCGGCCATGGCGTTAGCAATTTCGTTGCACGGTTTATTTTCTGAATAAGAGCGTGCAAACACTTTTGTTAAAGTGTGCCCGATTGTTAAAGTTTTTTGTTTGACCTCAACCGCATTTCTTCCGAGTTTATAAAGCGCTACCTGAATAAGGCCGCCAGCGTTAATAATAAAATCCGGTGCGTATAAAATGCCTTTGTTGTGCAAAATATGGCCTAAAGACTCATCGGCAAGCTGGTTATTGGCTGAGCCTGCGACTATTTTGCAATGCAGTTGTTTGAGGCTGTTTTTATTGAGTGTTCCTCCCAGACCGCAGGGTGAGAATACGTCACATTCCAGCGATGCTATTTCATCAGGACTGACAATGTCGGCATCGAAGCGGGTTTGGCAGGTTTTTAACGCCTGCTGGTTAATATCGGCAATGCTTAAACGAGCACCTTTTTGTGCCAGTAGTTCGGCAAGCGCCATGCCGACATGGCCAACGCCCTGAAGGGCTATATGGACATCATTAAGGTTTGCTTTATTGAGTTTGAAATTAACGGCGGCCTCAATACCTTTGAGTACCCCCAGAGCCGTCATCGGTGATGGGTCGCAGCCGTCCTGATGAGTGCCAACAACAAAATCAGTGGCGCGGGCAATGGCATCCATGTCATCAATACCGGTGCCGCAATCAACCGAGGTGATATAGCGGCCACCCAGCGATGCAACAAATTCGCCAAAGCGTTCAAAGTAGATTTGCCGGTCAACAATATGTTGGGGACACATTAATACTGCCTTGCCGCCACCATAGGGTAGCTGTGCAAGTGCGGCTTTATAACTCATGCCTTTAGCCAGGCGAATGGCATCTTCAATGGCTGAAGCTTCATCGCTGTAGGGAATACAGCGGCAGCCGCCAATGGCAGGGCCCAGACGTGTGTTGTGAATGGCTATGAAGGCTTTGAGCTGGGTGTCGGGATCGCATTTAATATGCAATTCGTTGAGTCGAGCCTGCTCGATTTTGTCGAACATGTTGTCTGACATAGGAGAATCCTCGGTTAGATGGGGTGGGTAGCACCCAATCTGCTAGTTTCTCAATGCAGGAATAGTGAAAGCGCTTGTGACGCAAGTTTCAGTTATTCTGCACAATGCAATGTAGGCCAAAGTATAGCCTGATAGACTCATTATACCCGATAAAGCGGTAAAGAAAGTTTGAATTAGGTGAGGATTTTTATCTATTGTAACGGGGCTTTCTTAGCTAACGCATTGATTTTAATATGTTGAACGTTTGCTTGGCTGGGAAACACACAGTTCATGATTGCAGGCAGGAACTGAGGGAAGTTTGAATATGATTAAAAAAGCATCAGTGCTCTTTTGTTTGTAATGCAAGAGCACTGGTGAAATGATTCCGTCTTTTGCGCCGTTTTAGGCCACGCTTTCCAGACGAACCTGAGCCGGTACATGCAAATCCAGTTGAGGATAAGGAATGCTGATGTTGTTTTCGTCAAAGGCCAACTTGATATTTTCGATAAGCTCAAATCGTACAGCCCAGTAGTCCGCAGACTTAACCCAGGGCCTGACTACAAAGTTGACACTGCTCTCGCCCAGTTCTGACACTGCGATAATGGCCTCAGGTTGCTTCAGCACACGTTCATCGGCATTCACTGTTTTTTCCAGGATCTGCTTGGCTTTTTTAATGTCATCGTCATAACTAATGCCAAAAACCATATCAATACGGCGAGTTTCACGGGTAGAATAATTGATAATGTTGCCGCCGTATATGGCGCCATTGGGCACAATCACTTCTTTGTTGTCTGCAGTGCGCATCGTCGTGGTAAAAAGATTGATTTTCTCAATGGCGCCAGAACAACCTCCTGCGTCAACAAAATCATCTGCCTTAAACGGCTTGAATAAAAGCAACATGATACCAGCGGCAAAGTTTTGTAAAGATTCTTGCAGCGACAAACCAATGGCCAGGCCTGCGGCGGCCAGAATAGCGACCATAGAGGTGGTATCGACACCCAGTTGATTTAGCGCGGCAATGGCAACAAATGCCAGCAAAATGGCATTGGCCATAGATTTGATAAAATCAGCTAAAATGGTATCGATTTTGGATCTGGAGAGTATCTTGCCAAGTAAATTGATTATTATCTTTATAATCATTCGGCCAAGGATGAGTATTGCCAGAGCTGTAAAAATATTAATGCTCCAGGGTATTGCATAGGTCGATATCAGATTGTTTATATCAATATTATTTAAACTTTCTAACATGGTTTTCTCCTTTAATTTCGCTATAAGACAGCATTGTAATGCGGCTGACTTCCAAAGACTGCTGGTTTTAGTGTTTATTTATAGCCACAAGTTGTGGATCTAAAATTTATTGCGAAGCAGGTAGGCTGGTTGGTGGGTTAGTGATTCAAGCCTCTGTTGAGCAGTTTAGTCAATCTTAAGCTGATTTTCTAGCAGGTAAAACCGGTGGGATATACTGAGTGTTGGGTTGTTTTATAAGCTTCTATGTCAGTCGAGAGCGCAGTCCTGAAAAGGGTTATCAACTTCCAGATTAACCGCTTTGTCGCAACCAGGAACTTGAATGCTGTTGCGGGTCATAGCTAAATCTTCTCCATTAATCACACCTTCACCAAATTGGTAAATAGGCGCTATGGTACCTTGCGTGGCTTCTTTAGCGTAGTTTGCACAGTTGATTGACACGTTCTCGTTCAGGTTCTTATATGCTTTTATGGCACTGGCGCCGTGGCGTTTCTCCAGCATACGCAAGGCAACGTGGGGGGCAAGCGTTACCGCTGTGGCATTGTTGCCGCCGAAACCTTTTGAATTTAACAGCGACACATCCATGCCGTCATTGCCCACCTCTGTGTGGTTTTGTTCAAGTCTCAGATTAGAGTCGTTTACATCGTCGGCAATTTCATCAAGGGTGAAGATGCCCGGAACATAGCCGTATGCCCAGGTGCCCAATGCCGCGAGTAATTGATCGCCCGCAGCGGCCCCCAGTGAGTGACCAACATAGCACTTGATGGACGATACCAGCCAGTTGTCGATTGAAAAGGCTTTGGCTACTTCATTGAATACATGGGATTCTGTTGTCCGGTTTTGCGGTGTGCCGGTGCCGTGAGCGTGAATAAAACTTTTGTGCTTTAACGACTGTTCCCCCACCAGCTGTGCGGCCAAATTGGCGGCTTTAGCCATGGTCAGGTAGTTGCCGATACCGGGTGAGGAAATGGATTTTTTGTAGCCATCGGCATTAATGTACACATCGGGAACAGCGCCATGAATGGGGGCGCCTAGTTCCAATGCCAGTTCGTCATCGAATAAAACAATAAACTGTGCTGACTCGCCAATAGTAAAGCCGCAGTTGTAACCAAAGGGACGGCACGCACGGCTGTAATCAGGCTCGCTGAGGTTTTTGTGTTTATCCAGCTCCAGCAGATCTGCATCTTGAGCAAGGGCACCCATGGTGCGATAGCCTTCGATGATTTCTGCAGTAATAGGGGCTTCAGCGGCGCCAACAATTGCAACACGGCGTTTGCCGGACTGTATGTCTCTTACTGCATGCTCGAGGTTATAAAGAAAAGTTGCACAGGCGCCAACCATACCGCCGGTAGCTCCGGCGCTGCCAATAATATAGGCATTAACGAAATCCGCAGGCATTTCAGCAAAACCCAGAGGTAACTGTTTCGAGGTGGCGCGTTTTCCTAAGCCTGGGGCTTTAATTAAGCCACCGGAACCGTTGTCGTCCAGTTGCCCCATTGAGCTGCTGGCATAGACGGCAATTTTATCGGGCGCGACTTTGTTACGAATCACATCCCAATCTATACCGATAGAGCGGATAGCATCCGATGCAGCAAAGACCGTCATTTGCAGGCCTCTGGGGTGGTGACGCGAGGCGTACAATGACCCTGGCCGCATCCCGCTGGGTAGTTGTCCAGCGGTGCTAACCAGGGAAGCCCTGGTATCCGGAATCAGGATATCGCTGGCGTCTTTTATAGTAACCAGAGATTCCTGATCATTAATTGCGGACACGCGCCAGGAAAGAGGAATGTCATTGGGCAAGTGGCGGTTGCGGATTTTGAATTCTATAGGCGCACCATTGGACTTAATGCACGCCTGCTGTTGAAACGGCATGGCCTTAACATCAAAAAAGTCTGTGGAGATTTTTCGTAGTAGGGTGTTCTCCCGAATATGGCTGCCGAATTGATTTTTTATTTGCTCCGGGGTCAGGATGTTGCCGTTGTTGTCTTTATACTGCCCCGCATCGTAACTGACCAACTGCATTAATGTGGCTAAGCCAAGGTAAGCATCGGTTTGATCAGCGCTACTGAGTTGATCAATTATCATGCGACGAAAGGCATTATGAAAAGACGAGCGTCCCGCAGAATTAATACCGCCAAATCCAGTAATTACAGGTAATCGGGACAAATGTTACTCCTCAAATTCCAGCCCTATCTAATAGCATACATAGATATATTTCAGAAAAATAATGACGGCTATTCTAGCGATAATTTTACTGTGAGGCTACTAGAAATGGTTGAACCTCGAAAAAGCTTTGTCAACGGGTTCAACCATATATGGGGAGGTGCTCTATAGCCAGGATGCAGTGCGCAGTTCAACTTCCTGCAAAAGGCAGTTAGATCAATTCAATGGCCACTGCCGTTGCTTCTCCGCCACCAATACACAATGCGGCTACACCTTTTTTAAGGTTTCTTTGTTTCAAGGCATAAATCAAGGTAACAATGAGTCGGCTACCTGACGAGCCAACAGGGTGACCCAGGGCGCAAGCACCGCCATGCACATTGACTTTGCTTTCATCCAGGCCCAGATCAATTGTTGCTAATTGCGTTACCATGGCAAAAGCTTCATTAATTTCAAACAGATCAACATCATCAACTGCCCAGCCCACTTTTGATAATAAGCTTTTTATGGCCCCGATGGGGGCAATGGTAAATTCAGCCGGTGCCCGGGAATGGGTGCTATGGGCAAGCATGCGGGCTAAAGGTTGAATGCCTTGCTGCTGGGCATGGGCTTCATTCATGAGCACCAGCGCTGAAGCACCATCGGAAATGGAGCTGGCGTTGGCGGCGGTGATGGTGCCGTCTTTGCTAAAAGCAGGTCTGAGGGTGGGGATTTTTTTTATGCGAGCATTGCCGGGTTGCTCATCTGTAGCCACCATTACGGGTTCTTTTGATCCTCGTTGCGCAACAGGTACAGCAACGATTTCTTCAGCAAAATAGCCATTTTCTATGGCCGCATTGGCTTTGCCCAGGGATGAAATTGCAAATTCATCCATCAACTCACGGCTTAGATTTCGCTGGTTTGCCGTGTCCTGGGCAAAAGAACCCATTAAGCGGCCGGTGTAGGCATCTTCGAGACCGTCGAGAAACATATGGTCTTTCATTTCATGGTGTCCAATGCGCAGGCCCTGGCGAACTTTATCGATGATATAAGGTGCATTGCTCATGCTTTCCATGCCGCCAGCAACCACAACCTTATTCGTGCCTGCGCGAATACTATCGAAGCCAAACATAGTGGCTTTCATACCAGAGCCGCAGAGTTTATTAATAGTGGTGCAGCCGGTTTTTTCCGGTAAGCCAGCACCCAGTGATGCTTGACGGGCTGGCCCCTGTTTTAGCCCTGCGGGTAGTACGCAGCCCATGATAACTTCATCAATATCAGAGGCTTGCAGCGTTGAGCGTGCAACTGCAGCCTTAATGGCACAGCTTCCCAGTTCCGGTGCTGATACACTGGATAAAGCGCCCATTAACCCGCCCATGGGGGTACGTGCTGCGCCGACGATAACAACATTGGGTAAAGAAGAGCCAGTCATAGTTTATTCCTGAGTAAATTATATACAGAAAGTGAATTATTAGGGTTTTCTGGAAACATGCATTTAAGTCTAGTGACTGCTTGATTGCTAATCAAAAAGCCTTATCCAGATCCCTGAAAAGCTTATAAAGAAATCAATTCTAGGAAGAAGTGCACGTCAATAAACGGATTTACTTATTATAGTGGATATAAGTACATACTTTAAATCCGAGAAGTGGGCACGATCCATGGCAACTGTTTCTACAAATGTTAGCGACACTTTTTTTTCAGCGCTGTGGGCGCAATATATTGCGGCAGCACCTCATGCGGCGCGAATCCGTTCTTTACTGGCTACACCTGAAAAACCACTGGTTAATGATCATCTGGCCTTTCGAACTTTTAACACAGCTCCCATCAATATTGAATCTATACAGCCCTGGTTGACGCAACTTGGCTATGTGCCTCTGGATGACTATGTGTTTGAGGACAAAAAGCTTCTGGCTAAAAGTTTTGTAAAACAGGATTCACCACAGGATCTCGAAAATTATGCGCCGTTAATATTTTTTAGTGAACTTGAGGTGGATAAACTTTCTGCTAAAGCCCAGCGAATCATCCATAAACTGCTTGAACAGCTGGACACAAGCAAGTTAAACGGCCCAGAATTTTTTTACAGCGGACAATTATGGCCTGCCCCTGATTTTGAACAATACAGTAGCCTGCTTGTCGAAAGTGAATACGCAGCCTGGTTATCGGTAATGGGTATGCGCGCTAATCATTTTACCGTGCTGGTTAATGCCTTGGAGTCATTTCATTCCCTGCCTGAGTTGTTATCATTTTTGGAGCAGCAAGGCTATACCATGAATGAATCCGGTGGAAAAATAAAAGGCAGTCCTGCGGTTTTATTAGAACAGAGCTCTACCATGGCTGATGTTCAGCCCTACACGTTTTCCGACCGGCATGTAGAAAAGCTACCGACCTGTTTTTATGAATTCGCTTTGCGTTATCAAACTGCCGAAGGAAAGCTTTATCAGGGTTTTGTGCCGGCCAATGCCGATAAAATTTTTGAATCAACCCATAAACGCTAATAAGTAAAGATACGAGGAAAAACATGCTGCATCGTGTATTGATTTTGGGGGCAGGAAAAATTGGCGGGGCTATTGCCAAATTATTATTTCATTCTGGGGATTACCAAGTCACCGTAGGTGATATAGACCAGCCTGAACTGGAAAGCCTGAAGAAAAGTGTTGCTGTTAATACACAGGTGATAGACGTTACCAATGAAAATAAACTTGCAGAGCTCATGCAGAATTTTGATGCGGTTATTTCTGCTTGTTCCTACAGCTTTAATGTCACCATCGCACGCGCTGCTTTACAGGTGGGCATCAGTTATTTTGATCTGACTGAAGATGTCGACACCACACGCCAAATACGACAATTAGCCAGTGAGTCAAAAGCAGGACAGATATTTATGCCGCAATGCGGTTTAGCACCTGGTTTTATCGGTATTCTTGCCTATGATCTCTGCCAACAGTTTGAAAAATTGGACAAAGTTAAAATGCGCGTGGGTGCTTTACCTCAGTTCCCATCCAATATGATGATGTACAATCTTACCTGGTCCACCGATGGCCTTATTAATGAGTATTGCAATCCCTGTCAGGCGGTTGTGAATGGCGATCTTATAGACGTGCTACCTTTGGAAGGCTTGGAAAAGTTTTCCCTGGACGGTATGAACTACGAAGCATTTAATACCTCCGGAGGGCTGGGAACGCTTTGTGAGACGTTACAGGGTAAAGTCAATGATTTGAATTATAAAACCGTACGCTATAAAGGCCATTGCTATTTAATGTCGTTTCTAACTAAAAGCCTGAAGCTGGATGAACGCAGGGATATGTTAAAGGACATTCTTGAAAACGCAGTGCCCATCACCTTGCAGGATGTAGTGCTGGTATTTTGCGAAGTCACAGGTTGGAGAAATGGTAAGCTGGAACAGATAACCGATGTGCGTAAAATCTACCACAGCGATATCTATGGCGAACATTGGAGTTCCATACAGATTACCACAGCGGCGTCCATTTGTGCGGTGCTGGATTTATACCGGGAAAATAAATTGCCAACAAAAGGTTTTGTTAGCCAAGAACAGATATCGCTAAAAGATTTTACTGATAACCGTTTTGGCAAGTATTACCAGAAAGCTGAATTTTAATGAAATTAAATGGGCTTGCCATGACATCCTTAACCTAAGACAAAAATAAATTGGAGTTTTACCCTTGAAAACGCAAGCATTGATGGACACCTTTGACAGTTTAGGTTTGACACAATACCAGCAGGATAAGGTTTTTCCAGGCGGAGTTAATGGCCGCGCTATAATTGTTAACGCGGGCGCTGATAAAGAAAACAGGCTTGCTGTTACATCACCCATTGATGGCGAAAAAATCGCTGACTTTAATTGCGCGTCTTCGGCCGATGTTGCTGATACAGTTGAAAAAGCCCAGCAGGCCTTTCAATACTGGCGAACAGTGCCGGCACCAAAACGCGGTGACCTGGTGCGTTTGATTGCTCTGGTTGTCCGGGAGCGCAAACAAGCACTGGCAGCATTGATTACCCTTGAGATGGGTAAAACCGTACAGGAATCCCTGGGCGAAGTGCAGGAATGGATCGATATTGCCGAATTTGCCGTAGGTTTATCGCGACAGCTATACGGTTTAACCATTGCCACCGAACGACCAGAGCACAGAATGATGGAGCAGTGGCACCCCTTAGGTCCGGTCGGGGTGATTTCTGCGTTTAATTTCCCCATGGCGGTTTGGGCATGGAACTCCATGCTGGGCTTGGTATGTGGTGACCCGGTGATTTGGAAGCCCTCAGAAAAAACACCTTTATGTGCATTGGCTTGTCAGCAAGTGGTAATGGAAGCCCTGGCTCGTTCTGAATTTAATAAGATCCCTGAAGCTGAAAACTTGAGCCACATTTTGGTGGGCGACAAACACATCGGTCAGGCGCTTGCCAGACATCCAGGCTTACCCTTAATTTCCGCCACCGGGTCGGTGCCCATGGGCAAGGCGGTGGCACAAACGGTGGGTGCAAGGCTGGGCCGGCATTTGCTGGAGCTGGGAGGGAATAATGCGATGATTGTTGCACCATCGGCTGAGCTCTCGCTGGCCATACGCGCCATTGTTTTTTCCGCCGTTGGCACCACCGGTCAAAGATGCACATCCTTAAGGCGATTATTGGTACATGAATCCCTCTTTGATCAGGTTTGCGAAAAAGTCACCCATGCCTATCAACAGGTGAGCATCGGTGATCCCCGTGATGAGAACAATATTATCGGGCCCTTAATCGACGAAGCCGCGTTGCAGGCGATGACCCATGCCATAGAAAAAGCCAGGCAGCAGGGTGGTACGGTTATAACTGGCGGTGAACGGGTAAACAAAGGTGGGTCCGGCGGCTTTTATGTTAAACCCTGCTTGATCAAAATTGATCTTGATGCCCCAGTGGTTAAAGCAGAAACCTTTGCCCCGATTTTGTATCTGGATCAGTACAGTGATCTGCAAGAAGCCTTGACTAAGCACAATAATGTACCCCAAGGTTTGTCTTCTGCCATATTTACTGAGTCAAGCAGAGAAGCGGAGTTGTTTCTTTCTGCCATCGGTTCTGATTGCGGTATTGCCAATGTCAATATCGGCACTTCGGGTGCAGAAATAGGCGGGGCTTTTGGTGGTGAAAAAGAAACCGGCGGTGGCCGGGAATCCGGTTCTGATGCCTGGAAAAATTATATGCGTCGCAGCACCAATACCATTAACTACGGGAAAGACCTGCCGTTGGCGCAGGGGATAAAGTTTGATATTTAGGGTGCTGCTTTATTTCAGGCGTTTATCAATTTTGATACTTCAGGTGAGCCGCCAATATCAAGAAAAGTGCTGTCTTCATAGAGGCTTCTGCATTAGCCATAATAAAGTGATTCCACCTCTAGCTATTTAAATAACATTATATAAATGCCGACCTTAATGTCTCAATAAGGCATTGGGTGGTCTTGTCGTATTTTTTCAATGTCATTCAACACTTCTTCACTAAGATGAACATTGATAGCCTCAATATTGGTTTTTAATTGTGCCATGGTGGTTGCGCCAATTAGTGTGGACGTTACGAAAGGCCGGCTGTTTACAAAGGCAATGGCCATTTGACATACATCCAGGTGGTATTTTTTTGCCAGGCTTATGTAGTCGCGTACGGCGTTTTCGGTCTGGGGTCTGTCGCGGTGTTCTTTGCGCGAGTCTAAACCCAGACGGCTGCCTTCAGGGCGTGCGCCGTCAAGGTATTTGCCGCTGAGTATGCCGCGTGATAAAGGTGACCAGGCCAAGAGCCCACAATTTTCGTGAAGCGCAATTTCTTGTAAGTCAGGTTCAAATTGGCGGTTAAGCAAGGAGTATTCATTTTGGATGGAGACCATGCGGGGCAAGTTGTATTTTTCAGAAAGCTGCAGCCACTTCATAGTACCCCATGCGGTTTCGTTTGAAAGGCCAATGTGCCGAATTTTTCCGGCTGTAATAAGCTCGTTGCAGGTTTCCAACACTTCAATGAAATTAGCCTCGACAAGCTGGGTATCAAATTGGGGTGAATATTTCCATTGCTGGCCAAAATGATAAGAACCACGGTTTGGCCAGTGTAATTGATACAGGTCTATATAGTCGGTTTGCAAACGTTTGAGGCTGTTTTCTACTGCGAGAGTGATATTTTCGCGATCAATTTTATTATTTCCTTCGCGAATCCAGGGTAGGCCGGGACCTGCAATTTTGGATGCCAGAATAATTTTGTCTCTGTTGTTTCGCGAGGCAAACCAGGTGCCAATAATTTCTTCAGTTTTTCCGTAGGTGTCTGCCGTAGGAGGAATAGCGTACATTTCGGCAGTATCAAAAAAGTTGATACCCTGGTCAAAGGCATAATCCATTTGCTCATGGCCCTGGGCCTCGGTGTTTTGAAACCCCCAGGTCATGGTGCCCAGTCCAAGAAGGCTGACGTCAATGTTTGTGCGGCCTAGTTTTCTAAATTCCATGAGCGGGTCTCTCGATAAGGTGTTAACGGTTAATTGTAGCTTATTTGTTATTTATATCTATCACAAGATTGCGTTTAGGTTTTTCGCCAACTATTAAATGCGTGATGGTCTCTTTGCTTGTTGTATCAATCATGACTACTTCATTAGCATCGCGCAAAGCAATAAAGGCAAAGCGATCGTTGGGGCTAAAAGTAAGCCAGTAGCCATCGTCCTTTAAGTTGATGTGGTGGGTTGCTGGATAAGTAAAATTTTCTTGTTGGTTTTTCTCAAGCGTATGACCGGTAAGACTGTGAATGCTTAGATGATGCCCGCAAGTCGACCAGATTTCTGATTGATTGCGGCGAATGGCTAAACCGTGACAGCGGTGTAGGCCATCAAGGTTAATCCAGCCTAATCTTTTAATACCGGTGAAGTAACCTAAGGTGTTGTTGTGGTGAATCTGGGCAGTGACTGCCCGCTTGGGTATATTAGCCACTTCGAAGCCGTTCAGGCCGTCGACATGTTGAAAATAGTATTGTTGATTTGCCATCAGTGCCGGTGGTCGCAGGGAGTCGCTAAACTCAATGGTGCCCACTACCTGGTGGTTATCTTTAATGCTGACAATACTGACTTGGTGTTTTGAACCCATGGGTGATAAATACATAAAGCGGCCATCGTTGGACGCCTGGGTGTTATGAGGCCTGCCGCCGGTATAAATTTTTTTCACCACTTGTTTTTTTAAACCATCCACCACCCAGTAGTAGCCGTCCCGGCAAGGCACATAAATCCATTGTCCATCAGGCGTGGTGGCAATGGCCTGGGGCTCTTTGCCTACTTTTATGCGGTGGGTAATCTGGTAGGTTTGTGGGTTTACCCATAGCAGTTCCCCCTGTGATTTCCATTTGTGTTCAACGGAAATATAAACCACATTGGTTTTTTTGGGAGCAGCAATGCCATGGGGTTCAGGGCCAACGACTAAACGCTTTACTAATTTTTTGGTTTCAATGTCGATGATATGGACATCGTCACCCGCCGAATTGGTTTGCCAGAGCAGGGTTTGACAGTAGGCTTGCGGGATGGGTATTAAAAATAAGAGGGATGAAAAAAACAGGCAGTAAAGCAGGCGAGCACAATGATGTTTAAATTGAAGCCTGGGGAGGGCGCTACGCTGTACAGCGTAGCGCCCTGAGTCCAATAAGTTGTCTGGTTTCGTTACCAGAAAAATGATTAAGCTTCCAGGTTTTTAGCAACAAAATCCCAGTTAACCAGATTCCAGAATGCTTCAACATACTTAGGCCGGGCGTTTCTGTAATCTATATAGTAGGCGTGTTCCCAAACATCACAGGTCAACAGTGCTGTTTTGCCTTCGGTTAAAGGACAGCCTGCATTACTGGTGCTTGCCAGTTCAATAGAACCGTCGGCATTTTTAACCAGCCAACCCCAACCAGAACCAAAGGTCGTAATGGCGGTTTTACTAAACTCTTCTTTAAAAGTAGCAAAGTCACCAAACTTGGCATTGATGGCCTCCGCCACAGCGCCGGAAGGTTCGCCGCCGCCATTGGGGCTTAGGCAGTTCCAGTAAAAGGTGTGGTTCCAGATTTGCGCTGCATTGTTGAACAGGCCGCCAGACGTGCTTTTGATCAGCTCTTCCAGGGTTTTGCCTTCGTTGTCGGTGCCTGCAATTAAATTGTTCAGGTTGGTGACGTAGGTTTGATGATGTTTGCCATAGTGATATTCCAGCGTTTCGGCAGAGATATGTGGTTCCAGCGCGTTTTTTTCATAGGGTAATGGTGGAAGTTCTATGCTCAATGTAATTCTCCCTGATAGCTCAGATTAAAAATTAGTTGCAAAAAAACAATCCGTTAATGCATTGGGCGTTGCTAGGGGCCTGGTGGTCGAAGTAAGGCCATGCCTTGCAGCAAACCAAGCATGCACTGTGGATAGGTGATTGCAGATTTTAGCCCCTGTGGTAAAAAAACGCGAGTTTTGTGAGTAATATTTTAATGACAATGCTTGTATGACTATTTTTGGTGCAAGCATTTTTCCCAGAAAACAGTACCCGCATAGGCTGAAGGGTTTTTTAAGTGCTTGCAAAGTACATGCTGCGTGCTTAGGTCGTTTTAATCGTCATCTCAGAGGAGCCGGGCAATGCACAGATAAAGTTTGCCCCCATCAGTTTGGCTGGAGTGTAATAACCACCCTGAGTAACGGCAAACTCCTTTAAGTATTCCATTACACCCAGGGCACTTTCAACGGTAACGTCATAGGGGTCAGCGGTGGTCATTTCAACAATAACTTTTTTACCCTGCGCGTTTTCGGCTTCACCCCATATTTCTGCCTTTGATTGGGCACGATCTGCTGGCGATGGCCCTTGGCGCTGACCAACTTTATTTTTGATCAGGTTTTCAAGTGGTGGAAAAGCCAGTAGATAGCGTGCATATTGCAAGTATCTTAGCTTGTCGTTTTTATCTTTTGAAAGTGGAATAAAGGTTTCGATATTGGGGATATTGGTGGTGCGATAGGCCGTGGCCAAGTCCGCCAGGGGAAAGCAGCTTGCATCAACTTCTTTGCCATGGAAGGAAATTTTACGGGTGATTTTGCCCAGCGGCACGTTTACAAGGTTGCTCATTTGCCTGATTTTTCCGCCCTTGCGAAAAATTTCCACGCCGGTTTTGGCCGTACCGGCACTGATACCGCCTTTGGTTTTAAATGCGAGGGCCAGTTTGTTGGCATCCGGTAATTTTTCTTTTAATGTTGCTGCAACACAATCTGTGGGCACAACATCAAAACCAACGCCTGGACAAATCACTGTTTTCTTTTTGCGCGCCTCCCGGTGCAGTCCATGAAGTTCTTCAAACACACTCAGTTCGCCGGTAATATCAAGGTAATGAATACCCGCATACAGGCAGGCCTTGGCCATGGGCATTGCGGTTTCAGAAAAGGGGCCGGCACAGTTTAAAACGCCGTCTATATCGCTTAGATGATGTTGCGCAATGGTTTGGGGGGAGGCGGTCAAGGAAAACAGGCGGGCGGGGTAGCCGGTTTCGTCGGAAATTTGTCTTAGAGCTCCGCCATTGCGCCCGGCGAGCATGAGCTTTAAACCTCTTGTAGAGGCTTGGCGTGCTATTAAACGGCCGGTATAGCCGTTCGCGCCATAAATCATCCAGCGACCGTGCCCCATGCTTTATTCCCCCTAAGTTATTAATAATGCTGTTAGAATACACCTCTTTTGAAAGCTATTGAATTGATGAGAGTCACATTACTGGAGCGGGCACAATTGACGCCATGAGCATTTATCATTAACCGTCTATTTAATAGGCATGGTTATGAAGCTCCCGCTAGCGCCTTAGCCATTACATGTAATCTGAATCACAAGCTGCTTTGCCCAGACTTGAGCAGAGCTTCCCTGGATTTGAAGAGTAAAAGTTTTCATTTCTTGCCGCATCAAGGCTATTTTTACTTGAACATAGTGTGCTGCCCACGTAGTATCGTGCGGCCGACACAAATTTACCGCTTTGAGGGTATGAGTGGCACATAGCATTGATACCCGTGGGCTATTTGCGTAGCTTTTGCGTCAACTGTTCAAAATCAGATAAATCTTATTTGTTTGAACGAATTACAAAAACAAGTAATTGTTCGGATTGTTTCTATATTTGCTTCAGGGTCAGAAAAACACAAAGTTTAACTGCATGTTTTTTGCCTGGCGCAATGGGCATAGCTGAATAATTACAGAAATAATAAACCAGAAAATAGATAGAATAGAAAAGGAGCACATCATGCGCGATGTAGTGATTGTAGACAGTGTACGTACCGGTTTGGCAAAGTCTCACCGAGGTACTTTTAATAAAACCCTTCCCGCAGATATGTGTGGACATTTGGTGAAATCGTTATTAAAGCGTAACCCCAAAGTGAACCCTGAGGAAATTGGCGACTGTATCGTCGGTACAGGTTTGCCGGAAGGCCCCCAGGGTTTTAATATTGGGCGTATTGTAACCGTTTTGGCAGATCTTCCTATTTCAGTTGCTGGACAAACTGTCAGCCGTTACTGCTCCTCCGGTTTACAAGCCATATCCACAGCGGCAAACCAGATTGCTAGTGGTTATGATGACATTATTTTAGCCGGTGGCTGTGAAACCATTTCTTTGCTGAAAATGCCTAACATGACCAATGCCATGAACCCGATTGTGGGTCAGAAGCAACCTGGTATTTACTTGCCCATGGGGCAAACCGCTGAAACAGTGGCCCAGCGTTATAATGTGAGCCGTGAAGCTCAAGATGAGCTGGCCCTGCTGAGTCAGCAGCGCGTAGCGCGTGCCCAGGAAGAAGGCCTGTTCAATGACGAAATTATCCCAATGACAGTAAAGTGGGAGAAAAAAGATAAGGCGACGGGTGAAGTTACTACGCTTGAAGGCACCGTTGATCGTGATGAATGTAACCGTCCAGGTACTACGCTTGAAGGTTTATCCAGCTTGCCGCCTTCATTCAATCCCACAGGAACAGTTACTGCGGGTAACTCTTCGCAATTGGCCGATGGTGCATCCATGACCCTGGTCATGAGTGCAGAAAAAGCCGAGCAGCTGGGCTTAGAGCCTATGGCTTATTTCCGTGGCTTCACTGTGGCAGGTTGTGGCCCTGACGAAATGGGCATTGGGCCTGTTTTTGCGGTGCCCAAGTTGCTCAAGCATGCTGGCTTAAGTATTGGCGATATTGATATTGTTGAGCTGAATGAAGCCTTTGCTTCACAGGCAGTTTACTGTCGTGATCAGCTGGGTATTTCAGCAGAACAG
>JBECKY010000021.1:0-16288 GCA_040235475.1 Pseudomonadales bacterium | reverse complement strand
GTGCCGCCCCAGACCTCAGCACAGACGCGGGTCAGCGCCGCAGTCAGCGTGGTTTTCCCATGGTCTACGTGGCCAATGGTGCCCACGTTTACGTGGGGCTTGCTTCTTTCAAATTTTTCCTTAGACACGAATCATACCTCTCACAGGTTTATCGATAATTTTTACTTCAGGTCAGTTATAATTTATTACTTTCAAGATTTGTTAATAATGGCGTCAGCAACATTTTTAGGCGCTTCAGCATATTTCAAAAACTCCATGGAATAGTTGGCACGTCCCTGCGTCATACCGCGCATCTGGGTAGCGTAGCCAAACATTTCAGCCAAAGGCACTTCAGCACGAACAACTTTGCCGGCAGGAATATCATCCATACCCTGGATCAAACCTCTTCGGCGATTCAAATCACCAATGATATCGCCCATGTATTCCTCAGGCATCACCACTTCAACCTTCATCACCGGCTCCAGAAGCACCGGACTGGCTTCCAAAGCACCTTTTTTAAATGCCATGGAGCCCGCCATTTTAAAGGCGTTTTCGTTTGAGTCAACATCGTGGTAAGAACCGTCATAAAGCACTGCGCGCACATCTACCACCGGGTAGCCGGCCAAAACACCATTGGACATTTGCTCGCGAATACCCTTATCGACGGCGTTAAAGTATTCTTTAGGTACAGTACCGCCAACAACTTCAGATTTAAAGCTGTATGCCTCACCTTGCTCGGTTGGTTCAAGACGCACCCAGACATGACCATACTGACCACGACCACCGGATTGGCGCACAAACTTGCCTTCAACCTCAACTGTTTTACGAATGGTTTCACGATAGGCTACCTGCGGCTTGCCGATATTAGCCTCGACACCAAATTCACGACGCATCCGATCAACAATAATATCCAGATGCAGCTCACCCATGCCCGAGATAATGGTTTGACCTGATTCTTCATCACTTTGAACTCGAAATGAAGGATCTTCTTGCGCCAAACGCCCCAAGGCTATGGACATTTTTTCCTGGTCGGCTTTGGTTTTAGGCTCTACGGCCACGGAAATCACTGGCTCAGGAAAATCCATGCGCTCCAGGGTAATGATGTCATTCAGGCTGCACAAGGTGTCCCCGGTGGTTACTTCTTTTAGACCAACGGCTGCCGCAATATCACCGGCACGCACTTCTTTTAGCTCTTCTCTTGAGTTGGCATGCATTTGAAGAATACGGCCAATACGCTCTTTCTTGCTTTTACCTGGGTTAAAAACTGTATCTCCAGATTTCAAAACACCGGAGTAAACCCTGAAAAAGGTCAACGTCCCTACAAAGGGGTCGGTGGCAATTTTAAAAGCAAGGGCAGCGAAAGGCTCATCATCTGAAGAACGACGTGATGCTTCAGTCTCATCCTTATCATCAAGCACACCTTTAATCGCTTCAACATCATCAGGGGCGGGCAAGTACTCAACCACTGCATCCAGCATCGCCTGAACACCCTTATTCTTAAAAGCTGAGCCACACAAGGCCAAAACTATCTCACTATTCAATACCTGCTCACGCAACCCGATGCGAATTTCTTCGTCAGACAATTCGCCTGCTTCGAGGTATTTCTCCATTAATTCTTCGTTGGCTTCAGCAGCAGACTCAACCATTTTTTCATGGTATTCATCAGCCAGCTCTTTCAGCTCAGCAGGAATATCTTCCAGCTTATAGGTCATACCCCGATCATCTTCATTCCAGTAAATGGCCTTCATACGAATCAGGTCAATGACGCCTTTAAAATCTTCTTCTGCGCCAATATTAAGCTGTATCGGCACCGGACGAGCGCTTAAGCGCTCTTTAATTTGGCCAACAACACGCAAAAAATCAGCGCCGGCGCGATCCATTTTGTTGACAAAAACAATTCGCGGCACTTTGTATTTATTAGCCTGACGCCACACCGTTTCGGATTGCGGCTCAACACCAGAGGAACCACAGAACACCACTACAGCACCATCAAGCACGCGCAGCGAACGCTCAACTTCAATAGTGAAGTCAACGTGACCTGGGGTATCAATAATGTTGATGCGATGCTGCTCAAACTGCTTATCCATACCCTGCCAGAAACAAGTGGTCGCCGCAGAGGTAATGGTAATACCACGCTCTTGCTCTTGCTCCATCCAGTCCATGGTTGCAGCACCATCATGCACTTCACCAATTTTATGGGACACACCGGTATAATAAAGTACGCGCTCAGTGGTTGTGGTTTTACCCGCATCCACGTGGGCAACAATACCGATGTTGCGATAGCGCGATAATGGTGTTGAACGCGGCACGATATATTCCTCGAATAACTGTTAAATTAAAAACTTTTAAGCTTGGCTCAGCCGCTTAAAAACGGTAATGGGCAAAAGCTTTGTTGGCTTCGGCCATACGGTGCACGTCTTCACGCTTCTTACACGCCGCACCTTTACCCTCTGAAGCATCCATCATTTCACCGGCCAAACGCTGGGCCATGGATTTTTCACCACGCTTTCGAGCGCTGTCTACCAACCAGCGCATCGCCAAAGCCATTCTTCGGCTTGACCTGACTTCTACAGGCACCTGGTAGGTGGCACCACCAACACGCCGGGATTTAACTTCCACCGATGGGCTGATAGTTTCCAGGGATTTTTCAAAAACACTTACGGGATCATCACTGCCTGAACGTTCGACAATAACGTCCAAGGCACCGTAAACGATTCTTTCAGCAGTGGATTTTTTACCACTTACCATTACATGGTTAATGAATTTGGCGAGGGTTTGATTACCAAATTTTGGATCAGGGAGAATTTCGCGTTTTGCAACGACTCGTCTTCTTGGCATGGTTATGTCCTAAATTTTCAGGGTTATCCGGGATGGTCATTTTTGCCACCCGGCCTTACTTGACTCTTTACTTAAGCCGATCAGCGGGCATTAAGCTTTCGGGCGCTTGGCCCCATACTTGGATCGGGCTTGCTTACGATCGGTAACGCCGGATGTGTCCAGGGTGCCTCGCACAGTGTGATACCGCACACCTGGTAAATCTTTCACCCGGCCACCGCGAATCAGTATCACCGAATGCTCCTGCAGGTTGTGACCTTCACCACCTATATAGGAAGTGACTTCAAAACCATTAGTTAAACGCACACGACAAACCTTTCGCAGCGCTGAGTTTGGCTTTTTAGGCGTGGTGGTGTACACACGGGTACACACACCTCGACGCTGCGGGCATGCCTGCAATGCGGGCACGTCACTCTTGATTATTTTACGCTTGCGCGGCTTGCGAACCAATTGGTTTATGGTTGCCATGTATTGCTCCGTTCTTTAAACCTTCCAAGACCGCCCGTGTACAAAAATAAGGACTGATCAGCTTAGTGTATGTAATAACAAACATTTAAACGGCAAACTCAAACACCTGAAAGCCTCACCCGCCATTTAAAAGGATGCGGCATTCTATAGATCAGGCACGCCTAAGTCAAGACGACCTGCGGGTTTAAATTAAACCCAGACCGATCAAACTTAATGCCTTATTCACCAGGTGAATTCAAAGCTTCGCTCAACGCCTGCTCCACCTCATCCAGATTAACTGTGGAGGAATCCACTTCAGGCAATACGGGCTCTACGAGCTTCTTACGACGACGTTCCTGGTGATAAGCGAAGCCTGTACCGGCAGGAATTAATCGGCCGACTACGACATTTTCTTTGAGACCACGCAAATCATCGACCTTGCCTGTTACTGCGGCTTCAGTCATAACGCGCGTGGTTTCCTGGAATGATGCCGCAGAAATAAACGAATCTGTAGCCAGAGAGGCCTTGGTAATACCCAGCAGCAGACGTTCGAATCTAGCTGGAGCTTTATCTTCGCCTAAAGCCATTACGCGCTCATTTTCATCAAGCAAACGCGCAAACTCAACTTGCTCACCCTTGATAAAGCTGGAGTCACCGGCATCGGATATCTCAACCCGGCGCAGCATTTGCCGCACGATCACTTCAATGTGTTTGTCGTTTATTTTTACGCCTTGCAAACGGTAAACATCTTGAACTTCGTTGACAATGTAATTTGCCAGGGCACTAATGCCCAGCAAGCGCAAAATGTCATTTGGGTTAGGCGGGCCGTCAGAAACCACTTCGCCTTTTTCCACACTTTCACCTTCAAACACATTCATGTGACGCCATTTTGGAATCAACACTTCATAGGCCTCACCAGAGGCAGGCGTAATTATCAGGCGGCGCTTACCTTTGGTTTCCTTACCAAAGCTGACTACTCCGGAGATTTCGGCCAATACCGCAGACTCTTTCGGAACCCGGGCCTCAAACAAATCAGCCACACGGGGCAAGCCCCCGGTAATATCCCGGGTTTTTGAGCTTTCCTGAGGAATCCTGGCAACCACGTCACCGACAAGAACGTCATCACCATTTTGCAAGGTGGTGATTGAGGACGCCGGCAGCAAATACTGTACCGGAGCACCCGATGTCTCCATCAGTACCTGCTTACCTTTGGCATCAACCAGCCTCACCATGGGGCGTAAATCCTTACCAGCAGCCGAGCGGTTTTTCGGATCAATAACTTCAATATTGGTCAAACCGGTTAAGTCATCGGTTTGGTGAATCACGCTAATGCCGTCTTCAAAGGCTTCAAAAATGGCCTTACCTTCAGCCTCAGCAATAATGGGGTGAGTATGAGGATCCCAAGCAGCAACAATTTGACCGCCCTCGACTACATCACCACCCTTAACAGTGATTATCGCGCCGTAAGGCAGTTTATAGCGCTCACGCTCACGCCCGCGCTCATCGGCAATGGCCAATTCACCAGATCGCGAAACCGCAACCAGATTACCGTTAGCCTGGGTAACTGTTTTCAAATTGTGCAGCCGCACGGTACCCTTGTTCTTAACCTGCACATTACTGACCGCCGACGCCCTGGACGCAGCACCACCAATGTGGAAGGTCCGCATGGTAAGCTGCGTGCCCGGCTCACCAATAGACTGGGCGGCTACCACACCAACGGCTTCACCAATGTTGATGAGGTGTCCACGAGCAAGGTCACGACCATAGCACTTGGCGCAAACTCCATAGCGGGTTTCACAGGTAATGGACGAGCGCACGATAACTTCGTCCACGCCCATGGCTTCAAGCCGGTCAACCCAGACTTCGTCCAACAGCACACCGGATTCCACTGCAATTTCACCATCGACCATCGGTTTGGGTACATCTTGACAAACCACACGACCCAAAACTCTTTCCCGTAAGGGCTCAACAACATCGCCGCCTTCAATCAAAGGCGTTACGAGCAGGCCTCGGTCTGTGCCACAATCTTCTTCAATAATTACCAAATCCTGCGCCACATCCACAAGCCGACGTGTCAAATAACCGGAGTTTGCAGTTTTTAGTGCCGTATCCGCCAAACCTTTTCGCGCACCATGAGTTGAAATAAAGTACTGCAATACTGACAGGCCTTCACGAAAGTTAGCCGTGATCGGGGTTTCAATAATCGAACCATCAGGCTTGGCCATTAAGCCCCGCATGCCCGCCAACTGACGAATCTGGGCCGCAGAACCCCGCGCTCCTGAATCTGCCATAATGAAAATAGAGTTGAAGGATTTTTGATCTACCTCATTGCCGTCTTTATCAATAACTTTTTCGGTGCCCAACGAATCCATCATGGCCTTGGCCACTCGATCATTGGTTCGAGACCAGATATCAACCACTTTGTTATAGCGCTCACCCTGCGTCACCAGACCGGAGGCAAACTGGTCTTCAATCTCTTTAACTTCTACTTCTGCGACACTAATAATTTCAGCTTTAGCATCTGGAATCTGCAAATCGTTGATGCCAACAGAGGCGCCAGACAGGGTGGCCTGAGAAAAACCCAGGTACATTAACTGGTCAGCGAAGATAACCGTGGGCTTTAAGCCCAGCTGACGATAACAAGCGTTAATCAACCGGGAAATGGCTTTCTTGGTCATTACCTGGTTGACCAGATCGAATGACATGCCTTCAGGGACGATGTCCCATAGCATGGCGCGCCCTACTGTGGTGTCCACAAGCCGGGTTTCCAGCTCACGCTTACCATCGGCTTTTTCAACGGCAATTTTAGTACGCAATTTGATCCGCGAATGCAACTCTACCTGCTTGGCAGCATGGGCGCGCATCACTTCTTTAAAGTCGGTAAAGGCCTTGCCTTCACCCTTAGCATTAATACGCTCACGGGTAATGTAATACAGCCCTAAAACCACGTCTTGGCTGGGAACAATAATCGGCTCACCGCTGGCCGGGGAGAGAATATTGTTAGTGGACATCATCAATGCCCGGGACTCCAGCTGCGCCTCAATGGTTAAAGGCACGTGTACCGCCATTTGGTCACCATCAAAGTCAGCGTTATAGGCCGCACAAACCAGGGGGTGCAACTGTATGGCTTTGCCTTCAATCAATACCGGCTCAAATGCCTGAATACCCAAGCGGTGCAAGGTAGGCGCACGATTTAACAGAATGGGATGTTCACGAATAACTTCAGCAAGAATATCCCAGACTTCAGCGGTTTCCCGCTCTACCATTTTTTTGGCAGCTTTAATGGTTGTGGCCAGGCCACGGCCTTCCAGTTTGCTAAAAATAAACGGCTTGAACAATTCCAGCGCCATTTTTTTCGGCAAGCCACACTCATGCAAACGCAAGGTTGGACCCACCACAATCACCGAACGACCAGAGTAGTCGACACGCTTACCCAACAGGTTTTGACGGAAACGACCCTGCTTGCCTTTGATCATGTCGGCAAGAGATTTCAAAGGCCTTTTATTGGAGCCAGTGATAGCCCGGCCACGACGGCCATTATCCAACAACGCATCGACCGATTCCTGAAGCATACGCTTTTCGTTACGCACGATAATGTCAGGCGCATTCAAATCCAGCAGGCGCTTTAAACGATTGTTACGATTAATAACCCGACGGTATAAATCGTTCAGATCGGAAGTTGCAAAACGTCCGCCCTCCAAAGGAACCAGGGGGCGCAAATCGGGTGGCAGAACCGGCAATACGGTAAAGATCATCCACTCTGGCTTATTGCCAGAAGCAATAAATGCGTCAATCAAACGCAGGCGCTTGAAGAGCTTTTTTAAACGGGTTTCTGAAGAAACCGTAGGAATTTCATCACGAATGTCGGCGGCTTCCTGGTTCAAGTCCAGGTCGCGCAACAAGGCTTGAATAGCTTCAGCACCCATGCGGGCATCAAATTCATCACCAAACTCTTCCAGAGCATCATAATACTGCTCATCGGTTAACAGTTGATTTTGTTCCAGCGTGGTGAGCCCGGGGTCAATCACCACAAAGGATTCGAAATAAAGGACCCGCTCAAGATCGCGCAAGGTCATGTCCAGCAATAAACCAATACGCGATGGCAGGGATTTCAGGAACCAGATATGCGCAACCGGAGTGCCCAACTCAATATGTCCCATGCGCTCACGCCGCACTTTCGCCAGCGCAACTTCCACACCACATTTTTCACAAATCACACCACGATGTTTAAGGCGTTTGTATTTGCCGCATAAACATTCGTAATCTTTTACTGGACCAAAAATTTTGGCGCAAAACAGCCCTTCCCTTTCCGGTTTAAATGTTCGGTAATTAATGGTTTCAGGTTTTTTGACTTCCCCGAAAGACCAGGATCGCACCAGTTCAGGCGATGCCAGTCCAATCCGGATTTTGTCAAATTCTTCTGTTTGTCCCTGGGATTTCAGTAAATTGAGTAGGTCTTTCAATGCCTTTCCTCCAACACGGTGATTCTTTGCAGCCAAAGAGGCGGATGATTCCGCCTCAGGTTATTGCGACTGTGATATTCTCACTCGCTCTCTAATTCCATATCGATACCAAGGGAGCGAATTTCTTTAACAAGCACATTAAAGGATTCCGGCATGCCTGGATCCATACTATGATCACCATCGACAATATTTTTGTAGATTTTGGTTCGACCATGCACATCATCGGATTTCACCGTTAACATTTCCTGCAGCGTATAGGCAGCACCATAGGCTTCCAGCGCCCAGACTTCCATTTCCCCAAAGCGCTGCCCCCCAAACTGGGCTTTACCACCCAAGGGTTGCTGGGTCACCAGACTGTATGAGCCGGTTGAACGGGCATGCATTTTGTCGTCCACCAAGTGGTTCAACTTCAACATATACATATAGCCTACGGTTACCGGTCGATCAAATGCCTCTCCGGTACGACCGTTAAACAGTGTCATTTGGCCACTTTCAGGCAAATCAGCCATTGACAGGAGTTGTTTAATCTGGCCTTCAGCCGCGCCGTCAAACACTGGAGTGGCAGTGGGCACACCGCCACGCAGGTTGCCAGCGAGGGTCAGAATTTCTTTGTCATCGAAACTATCAAGATTTTCCGAAGTACCGCCGGTAGTGTTGTAAATTTCAGTCAAAAAGCCACGGATGTCAGCGACCTGGCGCTGGGCATCAAGCATTTTAGAAATTTTCTCACCCAAACCCTTAGCGGCAAGGCCAAGGTGGGTTTCGAGAATCTGGCCAACGTTCATCCGCGACGGCACACCCAGAGGGTTAAGTACAATATCAACCGGCACACCGTTTTCGTCATAAGGCATATCCTCTATCGGCATAACCGTGGAAATAACACCTTTGTTACCATGGCGGCCCGCCATTTTATCACCCGGCTGAATGCGACGTTTAATGGCCAGGTAAACTTTAACAATTTTCAATACGCCATGGGCCAGGTCATCACCACCGGTGATTTTGCCTTTCTTGATTTCAAACCGAGCTTCTAATTCCTTCTCTTTCTCATCGAGGTAAGCTTTAGCGCTTTCGAGCTGCCTGGCCACTGCATCATCACTGGGGCGCAACTCAAACCATTGCGACAGCTCCAGCCCTGCCAAGTGCCCCTCCTCAATAACAGCGCCCTTAGACAAACCGGCACCGCCATCAATTTTTTGGCCTATTAACAAGGCACGCAAACGATGGCGGGTAGCTTCTTCAATCACCCGACGCTCGTCTTTCAAGTCCTTACGGTAAGTATCAAGCTGCTGAGTTTCCACCGCCAGGGCACGTTGATCTTTATTAACCCCGTCACGGGTAAAGACCTGGACATCAATCACTGTGCCTTTAACACTGGACGGTACCCTTAATGAAGTATCTTTAACATCAGCGGCTTTTTCACCAAAAATGGCCCGCAACAGCTTTTCTTCCGGGGTCATCTGGGTTTCACCTTTTGGCGTTACTTTACCCACCAGAATATCTCCGGCCTTAACTTCTGCACCGATATATACAATGCCAGACTCATCAAGCTTGGACAGGGCAAATTCACCGACATTAGGAATGTCGGCGGTAATTTCTTCCGGCCCCAGTTTGGTTTCCCTGGTAATACAGGTCAATTCATGAATATGGATGCTGGTAAAGCGATCGTCTTTTACCACTTTTTCGGATATCAGAATTGAATCCTCAAAGTTGTAGCCATTCCAGGGCATAAAGGCAACGCGCATGTTTTGCCCAAGCGCCAGTTCGCCCATATCAATGGAAGGGCCGTCGGCCATGATGTCACCGGCAGCGACGCGATCACCCACGCTCACTAATGGGCGTTGATTAATACAAGTATTCTGGTTGGAACGGGTATATTTGGTCAGGTTGTAAATATCCACGCCTGCCTCGCTACCCACAAGCTCCTTGTCTGAAACACGAATGACGATTCGACTGGCATCAACGCGATCAACAATACCGCCACGCTGAGCTACCACACAAACACCGGAGTCACGGGCAACAATGGCCTCCATGCCCGTACCAACCAGGGGCTTTTCCGAACGCAGAGTAGGCACAGCCTGGCGCTGCATGTTTGAACCCATCAAAGCACGGTTAGCATCATCATGCTCTAGAAACGGGATCAATGAAGCCGCAACCGACAGCACCTGCTTGGGCGAAACATCCATGAAGTTGACTTGATCAGGAGCCTTTAAGGTAAATTCGTTTAAATGCCTGACCGATACCAGATCATCAACCAGATTATTTTTTTCATCTACAGCGGCATCTGCCTGGGCAATAACGTAATTGCTCTCTTCAATCGCCGACAGGTATTCAATTTCATCGGTAACATGGCCATCAACAACTTTTCGATACGGGCTTTCCAGAAAACCATAATCATTGGCACGGGCGTAACCCGCCAGAGAGTTAATCAAGCCGATGTTTGGCCCTTCCGGTGTCTCAATAGGACAAACCCGACCGTAATGGGTTGGATGCACATCGCGCACTTCAAAGCCGGCACGCTCACGGGTCAAGCCTCCCGGCCCTAAAGCCGATACACGACGCTTATGGGTAACTTCTGACAGAGGGTTATTTTGATCCATAAACTGCGAAAGCTGGCCAGAGCCAAAAAACTCTTTAATCGCAGCAGATACAGGTTTGGCGTTAATGAGATCCTGAGGCATAAGGCCTTCAGACTCTGCCAAAGTCAGGCGATCCTTAACCGCTCTTTCAACCCGAACCAGGCCAACGCGAAACTGATTTTCAACCATTTCGCCAACAGAGCGCACCCGGCGGTTACCCAGGTGATCAATGTCATCCACCATGCCTTTTCCGTTACGGATATTGACCAGGGTTTTGAGCACTTCAACAATGTCCTCATTGGACAAAGTGCCACTGCCGGTAATTTCATCTCGCCCAATACGGCGATTAAACTTCATCCGCCCGACATCGGAGAGATCATAACGGTCTGAGCTAAAGAACAGGTTCTTGAACAGGGCCTCTGCCGCATCCTTGGTTGGCGGCTCACCCGGTCGCATCATCCGATAAATTTCCACCATGGCTTCCAGCTGGCTCGACGTGGGGTCGGCCATCATGGTTTCGGATATGAAGGGACCACGATCGAGTTCGTTGGAGTAAATAGTTTCAACTTCTTTAACCTTGGCGGCAGTCAGTTTTCCCAACAATTCAAGACTAAGGGGCGTATTACATTCAACCATCACCTCCCCGGTTTCTTCATCTATAACCGGGTGAGCCAGCACTTTACCCAGCATGTATTCCTGAGGCACTTCCAGCTCAGTCAGCTTTGCGTCTTCAAGTAGCTTAACATGGCGAGCGGTGATTCGACGTCCTTCCTCAACAACCACATTGCCTTTGCCATCTTTAATATCAAAGAGTGCCGTATCGCCTCGCAAACGCTCAGGAATCAGTTCGAGTTTATAGCTGTCTTCACCTAGAATAAATTTATTCCGGTCATAGAAAATGTTCAGAATTTCTTCTTCTTCATAACCCAATGCCCGTAACAAAATTGTTGCATGCAGCTTTCTACGACGATCGATTCGCACATACACCAGGTCTTTGGCATCAAATTCGAAATCCAGCCAGGAACCACGGTAAGGAATAATCCGTGCAGAATAAAGCAGCTTACCGGAAGAATGGGTTTTACCCTTATCATGATCAAAGAACACACCCGGTGAACGGTGTAACTGGGAAACAATAACTCGCTCAGTACCGTTAATCACAAAAGTGCCATTATCAGTCATCAAGGGCACTTCACCCATATAGACTTCTTGCTCTTTAACGTCTTTTACATTTTTATTAGACGATTCTTTATCATAAATAACCAAACGAATTTTTACCCGCAGCGGCGACGAATAAGTGGCGCCTCGCAGCTGGCATTCTTTAACATCAAAAGCCGGAGTGCCCAGCTCGTAACCGACAAATTCAAGCGCTGCACTACCTGAATAGCTGCTAATAGGAAATACCGAGGAAAAAGAAGCTTGTAAGCCCTGATTTTTTCGATTTTCCGCTTTCACGTTTTGCTGCAAAAACTTCTGATAAGAATCCACTTGAATCGCAAGCAGGTACGGAATATCCATAACAGCGGGAAGTTTTCCGAAATCTTTACGAATTCGTTTCTTTTCAGTAAAAGAGTAGGCCATATGAATTCCTCAGCTTATGCATGTAAGATCCAACAAAATTCAGCAACGCTAATTTGAAACAGCCAGCAAACTTTTAATTACACAGTCAGTTAAAACTGGCTCTTTATATTAGCGACAATGCCTGAACCACTTAAATAAACGTTCAACTGCCAGTCTGCGAGCAGAATGTTGAGCCTGCTCGTGGGTGTATACTGACAATGTATAGTTTTTGCTCTATTTATTAAGCTATCGCAACAACGGCTCTGCCCAGTTCCTAGCAATAAACACAGCAAAAAGGCCGGTGGCAAAATCGCCACCAGCCAACTGTCACTTTAGGCGACAATATTCAGCTTGATCTTTAAGAACTTACTTGACTTCAACCGATGCGCCGGCTTCTTCCAATTGCTTCTTAAAATCTTCTGCTTCGTCTTTCGATACACCTTCTTTAATAGGCGCGGGAGCACTTTCTACCAGGTCTTTGGCTTCTTTCAAACCTAAACCGGTAATGCCACGAACGGCCTTAATAACGCCAACTTTCTTATCGCCAAAGGAGCTTAATATTACGTCAAATTCAGTTTTCTCTTCCGCAGCGGCAGCAACACCACCCGCTGCAGGAGCAGCAACGGCAACAGCAGCGGCCGCAGTCACACCAAACTTTTCTTCCATTGCTGAAATTAATTCAACAACTTCCATAACGCTCATTTCAGCGATTGCATTTAAAACATCATCTTTTGATAACGCCATGATTCACTTCTCCTGACTCAAATTACTTCTGATAAATTAGATTAATAGTTGCGTATGCAGGAACAACCGGCCTAAGCCGCTTCCTGCTCTTTCTGTCCTTTAACTGCAGCAACCGTTCGAACCAATTTTCCGGGCACCTCGTTGAGAGTTTGTGCCAGCTTGGTGATCGGCGCCTGTATAACAGACATAAGTTGCGATATCGCCTGATCATAGGTAGGCAGTTTTGCCAACACATCAATGTCTTTTGCTTCATACATCTGGCCACCAACAGCCAGCGCTTTCACTTCAAGATCATTATTATCTTTAGCAAAATCCTTAATCAATCGTGCTGCCGCACCTGGGTCTTCTTTGGAAAAGGCCAATATTGTCGGCCCCACCAATGCTGCAACCAGACACTCAAATTCCGTACCCTGCACTGCACGCCGGGCCAGAGTATTCCGCACCACTCTTAAGTAAACACCTTGATCACGAGCCTGAATACGAAGAGCGGTCATCTGCTCAACGGTCAAACCCCGATAATCTGCAACCACTGCAGACAATGCCGATGAGGCAATCTCTACAACTTCAGCAACTATCTCTTTTTTGTCTTCCAGTCTAATTGCCACTGGTCAACCTCCTGGTTACGGTCAAACAATTCGCCTTTTATTACCGACAATAAAATCATCGATAAAAAAGACAGCTTGTGATTTCCGAAGAAATCGTGGACCGCGGCGACCCCGTCAGGGACATGAACCACCGCGTCTGCGTAGGCTATTAAGCATCGTCTACATAAAGTCAAACTCAGCACCTACGGTCTTTGACGCTCTCCGTTTTAACGGAGAATGCAAAGTCTTCAGGAATGCGCTTAAGGGCAAGATGCCAAAACACAATCCTTTAATTTAATTTTTAGCGGCCTCTAAATTACTCAGAGGCAACCGGGCATATGAATGCACTGCCATTTCCAAGCACCTGTGGCACTTGGAAATGAGGGGAAACGTAACAGCCCGGCGCTTAAAATGATAAGGTTGACTGATCAACAAGCAGGCCAGGCCCCATAGTTGAAGAAACAGTTACTTTCTTCACATAGACACCCTTGGCCGATGAAGGCTTGGCTTTTTTAAGGTCGGACAATAACGCTTCGAGATTTTCCTTGACAGCATTCACATCAAAACCTACCTGACCTACTGAACAATGGATAATACCGGCTTTATCCGTACGATAGCGCACCTGCCCGGCCTTGGCATTTGTAACGGCTGTCGTCACATCCGCAGTGACTGTGCCTACCTTAGGGTTCGGCATCAAACCACGAGGACCAAGAATTGTACCCAGCTTACCGACAACGCGCATCGCGTCGGGTGTCGCAATCACCACATCAAAATTCAGCTCACCTTTCTGGATTAATTCCGCCAGATCATCAAAGCCAACGATATCAGCGCCCGCTGCCTTAGCCGCATCAGCGTTATCACCCTGGGCGAACACAGCAACTCGCACAGTTTTACCTGTACCGTGGGGCAAAACGCTAGCGCCTCGTACAACCTGGTCAGATTTACGTGGATCAACACCCAGATTTACAGCAACATCCAATGACTCTTTAAATTTCAATGCCGGTAACTCACTCAGCAATTGCACAGCTTCGCTGATAGGGTAGACCTTACCACGAACTATCTTTTCCCCAATTGCCTTTTGACGTTTAGTTAATTTAGCCATCTCACACCACCCCCTCTGTTTCAAGGCCCATACTGCGGGCTGTACCCGCAATGGTGCGAATCGCAGCATCCATATCCGCAGCCGTCAGATCAGGCTCTTTGGCTTTGGCAATTTCTTCTAATTGCGCGCGGGTAACTTTGCCTACCTTTTTTGTATTGGGCTCACTGCTGCCACTTGTAATTTTCGCAATCTTCTTCAACAAAATAGAGGCTGGAGGCGTCTTCATTATGAAGGTAAAGCTGCGATCACTATAGGCAGAGATCACCACAGGCACTGGTATGCCCGGCTCAAAACCTTGGCTTTGAGCATTAAATGCTTTACAAAAATCCATGATGTTTAGACCATGCTGACCCAAGGCAGGACCAACAGGAGGACTGGGGTTTGCCTTACCAGCAGGCACCTGAAGCTTAATATAAGCTGTTATCTTCTTTGCCATTGCAATTTCCTCTCGGGTTCAAGCGCTGTCGCAATCTTTCAGCTTAACAGCTCCCCAACGGTTAAAAACAGGCCGCCACGCCCTCAAACAAAAAAGAGCGCAAAGACCATCGTAAGTTAAACTTTTTCTACCTGACTAAATTCCAGCTCTACCGGCGTTGAACGCCCAAAAATCAATACTGCCACCTGCAAACGGTTTTTTTCGTAATTCACGTTTTCAACCACCCCGTTAAAATCAGCAAAAGGGCCTTCCGTTACGCGAACGACTTCACCCGCTTCAAACAGACGCCTAGGCTTGGGCGCCTCAACCCCTTCTTCGATGCGCTGCAAAATTGCATTGGCTTCTTTTTCGGTGATTGGCGCCGGTTTATCAGCCCGCCCACCAATAAAACCCATCACTTTCGGGCAATTTTTAACCAGATGCCAGCTTTCTTCGTCCATATCCATAGAAACAAGGACATAACCGGGGAAAAATTTCCGCTCACTCTTACGCTTCTGCCCAGACTTCATTTCAACAACTTCTTCGGTGGGCACCATAATCTCGCCAAACTTGTCTTCCAGACCAGCCAGCTTGATTCTTTCTTCCAGCGAACGTTTTACATGTTTCTCGTAACCGGAATAGGCATGCACTACATACCAACGTTTTGTCATTCCATATCCCTCGCCCTATCCGATTAACAACGATATTAGATAACCCAAAAAGGTATCCAGGGCCCATAAAATCAACGCCATCAACGCCACAACCAAAACCACAACGACGGTCGTTTGCATGGTTTCCTGACGCGTAGGCCAAACCACTTTTTTAATTTCGACCCGGGCACCTTTAAAAAACTCGGAAAAACTTTTGCCTGAACTGGTCTGCAGACCAATAACCAGCGCTACAATAGCAAGTACGACAACACCGGATACGCGCCATAACAATGGCTGACTATCGAAATAATAGTTTCCAACAACAGCCCCGGCAATTAGTAAAACCACTAATAACCACAGCAGCCAATCAAGCTTCGAACCTTGCGCTTCCGGACTAGCACCCATGCTTTCAAACTACCCTAAAAAATGACTGCCGTATGATAGTACAAAAGAGTAACAAATACACTCAGCATTTCTACCATAAGGCGGTTTTAACAAACAAATCAGGCTTTCTGGAAGCCAAAAAGCCCTAAACAAACAAATTTACAAAGCCTTACCTATTATCAAGCACATGAAAATACCAAAAATCAGCATGCCCTCATTCCACCTCACCCACCCAAACGGGTTGATAGGCAGCTGATAATGGCAGGCCAGGAGGGAATCGAACCCCCAACCTGCGGTTTTGGAGACCGCCGCTCTGCCAATTGAGCTACTGGCCTAACTCATGCTGAAAGTCGTCCCATGAAATCGCCTGCGATTGATTCATGACTTTCAGGTGTTGTGTAAAAAATGGCTTTTCACACGGTTGATTAATCGAGAATTTTTGCCACCACGCCAGCACCCACGGTTCGGCCACCTTCGCGTATCGCAAAACGCAGGCCTTCTTCCATGGCGATCGGCGCAATCAGCTCCACGCTCATTTGCACGTTGTCGCCG
>JBECKY010000015.1:0-7059 GCA_040235475.1 Pseudomonadales bacterium | reverse complement strand
CCGGTGCTTCGGCATTTTTTATTGTGGTTTATCTGCACATGTTTCGTGGTTTGATGTACGGTTCGTACAAACAACCCCGTGAATTGCTGTGGATTTTTGGCATGTTCATTTATCTGGCGCTGATGGGGGAAGCCTTTATGGGCTACCTGCTTCCCTGGGGTCAAATGTCATATTGGGGTGCTCAGGTTATTTTATCGCTTGCCGGAGCCATACCCGTTGTGGGTGACGATCTTGCACTGTGGATACGCGGTGATTATGTTATTTCTGGCGTCACTCTCAACCGTTTTTTCGCCTTGCATGTGGTCGCAATACCCATTGCTTTGCTGGGTCTTGTGGTGATGCATCTGATGGCCTTGCATGAAGTGGGTTCTAATAACCCTGACGGTATTGAAATCAAAAAACTTAAAGATTCAGAAGGTATACCGCTGGACGGAATTCCCTTTCACCCCTATTACACCGTTAAAGATATTGTCGGTGTAGTGGTCTTCTTAATGGTTTTTTCCGTGGTGGTGTTCTTTTTCCCTGATGGTGGTGGGATGATCCTTGAGGCACCTAACTTTGAACCGGCAAATGCCTTAAAAACCCCAGTACATATAGCACCTGTTTGGTATTTCACGCCATTTTATTCAGTGCTGCGTGCCATCCCTGATAAATTGGGTGGGGTAATTGCAATGGGTGCTGCCATAGCCTTTCTGTTTGTTTTGCCCTGGCTGGATCGCAGCCCGGTTAAATCCATGCGTTACAGAGGTTGGATGAGCAAGGTGTGGCTGGCGGCTTTCGTGGTTGCATTTGTAGTACTGGGCTATTTAGGTACTCAGGCGCCAACGCCTGGAAAAACTTTGGCTGCGCAAATATTTACGGCAGTCTATTTCCTCTATTTTTTGTTAATGCCGATTTACACATCGATTGAAAAGACTAAACCAGTTCCAGAAAGGGTGACAGGCTAATGAAAAAGCTGAGTTTGATTTTTTTAGCATTTGTATTGCCAGCGTCTTTGTTAACCTCAGGTGTTTTGCTTGCTTCAAGTGCTGAACATGTGGAAATGGAGCAGGCGCCCATTAATCCTAAAGACAAAGTGTCGCTGCAAAAGGGCGCGACACTGTTTACCAATTATTGCATGGGTTGTCACTCAGCCAAGTACATGCGCTATGAGCGCCTGGCCGAAGATCTTGATATCCCTATTGATCTAGTGCAAAAAAACTTTATGGTGACCACTGACCTGCCGGGCTCACCAATGACCACCTCCATGTCGCCGGATTTGGCCGAACAATGGTTTGGCACACCTCCCCCGGATTTAACCCTGGAGTCTCGTCTTCGCGGCCCTGATTGGTTGTATTCTTATCTGATCGGATTTTATGAAGATGAGAGCCGCCCTTGGGGGGTTAACAATAAAATGTTTAAGGATGTGGGTATGCCCAATGTGCTGGCCAGTCTTGAAGAAGAGTTGGGCGAGGAAGCCTTCAAAGCAGCCATGGGTGATTTGACTAACTTTATGGCCTATATGGCTGATCCTGTTAAAGTAAAAAGAGAAGCCCTGGGTGCAAAAGTCTTGTTGTTTCTTTTAATTCTTTTGATACCGGCTTATTTACTGAAGCGGGAGTACTGGAAAGATGTTCATTGATTGGATTAAAAACTAATTAGATTTTTGATTTTCTGTACACAATTTCGCTGGTTAATATAAGTAAATTACCTGACCCCTGTCGATAAATTACTAACGTATAAATTTGGGAGTTATTATGGGCGTTGTCGCCAAGCGATCTTCAATGGTTTTTTATTCTAACCCCAAAGACCATTACTCTCATCGGGTAAGGATCGTTCTGGCTGAAAAAGAGGTCACAGTTGAAGTGGTGGACACCGATCCCAATAATATGCCCGAGGATTTGGTGGGCATTAACCCTTACAACTCATTGCCCGCGTTATTGGATCGTGACCTGATTCTTTATGAGCCTAATATCATGATGGAGTACCTGGATGAGCGTTTCCCTCATCCGCCGCTGCTACCCGTCTATCCGGTGGCTCGTGCAAATAGCCGCTTATTGATTTATCGCATAGAGCGGGACTGGAGCAGCGATGTTGATACGATATTGCAAAACAAGTCAAAAGATGCCGTCGCTAAGTCAAGAAAAGAACTGCGTGATAGCTTGGTTTCTATTTCGCCTATTTTTGATGAAAAACCGTACTTTATGAGTGACGAGTTTACCATAGTCGATTGCTGTGTGGCGCCGATACTTTGGCGCTTGTCAGAACTTGAGATAGAGCTGCCAGCAAAGAAATGTGAAGCTATTTTAAAATATGCAGAGCGCTTGTTTGAAAGAGAGTCCTTTCAGGCGAGTCTTTCAAATTATGAAAGAGAGCTGTATAACGTTTAGATCCTGATCATTGGTAAAAAATATCAGGAATAGATTGACCTTAAGTTCTTTGCTGTTTTAAGGTGTGGCCTGGGGAGCCTCAGAATACGTTATGAATGCTTACCTTTAGTCTAAATATCCAATTATTGCGTCGCTTAAAGCGCCACTGAGGCTGCAAAACTTCGCAACAGCAGGCTGGAAACCCGCCCCGCGAAGCGTATTGCGTGTATTTGCCCCTTGTATTTGAATGTGTTAGTTCTTTATCTTTTACGTCCAGGCTTATTCAGAGGTTACCTCGCGAGTGGATGGTAAATTTTTTAGTTTATTATTGGATTAAAGCTTCGGTAATGGTGGAATGCTATGAAATCGCGTAGGCCTTATCTTGTAAGAGCGCTGTATGAGTGGATTGTAGATAACCATATGACGCCCTATTTACTTGTGCATGTCGATGCAGAAGGTGTTGAGGTTCCTAAAGAATTTGTTGTTGACGGGCGCATTGTGTTAAATGCTTCTGACAGCGCCGTTCGGGATTTGCGCATTGAGAACGATGCGATCAGTTTTTCAGCAAGGTTTGCTGGCATGCCGCGGAATGTTTACCTGCCGATGATGGCGGTATTGGCTATTTATGCTCGGGAAAATGGCCAGGGTATGTTTTTCGATGGCGTTGATGAATCTGAAGTATCCACCCAAGAGCGTGCGGTTAGAAAAGAAAAGAAAGAAAGCAAGCGACCCGAGCTGCGAATTGTTAAATAAATATTTTGCTCACAACTAAATTTAAAAACTTCCAATAAATTGTTTCCCCTGCCTGCTTGCTGCAAACGAGTGGTGCGGCCTTTCATTGGCTATAATGGCCAACTACATAATTTATTATGGATTACTGAGCCTGTTGACATGATTCATGGCCAGTGGTTGGCCCACTTAGTTTATAACCGTCTAAAAAATCTTTCCATGGGAGCATTGTCCCGGTAACTGCCTCAACGTTAAGTTGTCGTAGCCGCTTGTTCATTGTCCAGCATTAACCCCCTCTGCTGCCTGTAGAGCCGTGCGCCGTTATCAGCAACAAGTTGAGCTGAGGCTAACTTAAATTTAAATTCAGAACTAAAAATTGGGCATGTTTTCTTTTGCATTTGATCACCATTTTATGGTGAGATGACAATATTCCCTTTTATCAGATAGCCAAATTAACCATGCTGCTGCAGTATAAGTACGGGTGGTCGGACGTAGTGAGAAAGGCAAGCCATAAATGCAGTTTGAAATATTGAAAATTTTAGCCGATGGTCGTTTCCATTCAGGCGATGAAATGGGCAGCTTGCTTGGTATCAGCCGGGCCGGGGTCTGGAAGCAGATAAAAAAACTTGATGATATGGGTATTGAATGCCACTCCGTCAGGGGCAAGGGCTATAAAGTTCCTGGTGGCTTGGAGTTGCTTGATAAGGAAAAAATTCTTGCTGCAATGGCCTTGGTACACCAGCCACTGCCAACGCAGGCATCGCTTGTGAATTTGTATTATTCGGTGGATTCTACCAATAACATTGCTATGCAGTCGGCTCAAAAAGGCGTGGCTTCCGGGTTTACATGTATTGCTGAGCAACAAACATCAGGTCGAGGTCGTAGAGGCCGTCATTGGGTTTCGCCGTTTGCAAGAAATGTGTACATGTCCACTGCGTGGCATTTTGATCAAGGGGTTGGCGCTCTTGAGGGTTTAAGTCTGGCAACGGGTGTGGCTGTAGCAAGAGCGTTAAAAAGGGCGCGTGTTCCAGGTGTGCAGCTTAAGTGGCCTAATGATATTTTGGGCGTTACAAATCATGGCGGCAAGCACTCGCCCGGTGAGTATAAAAAGCTGGCGGGGATATTATTGGAAATGGCCGGGAATGCTGCGGATCAGTGCCAGATTGTCATTGGTATCGGCGTTAATCTTGCTATGCCCCTGGAGGCCGGTGAACGTATTGGGCAACCCTGGACTGACCTTGAAAGTATGCTTGGATATAAGCCCGACAGAAATCAGCTCGTTGGTTATGTGTTGGGGGAAGTGCTGAATATGCTAACTGAGTTTCAGCGGGAAGGCTTTCAGCCATTCTGGCAGGAGTGGCTGTCTTTAGATATCTATCGGGACAAGTGTGTAGAGCTGATAATGGCTGGAAATACTGTTTCTGGTATTTCCAGAGGAATTAACCAAACAGGGGCTTTGGTGCTTGAAACAGAGCAAGGCATCAAACACTTTAGCGGTGGTGAAATCTCTTTACGAGCAATTTTATGATTTTGCTATTGGATGTGGGTAATTCCCGGCTGAAGTTTGCTTTTTGGCAGCGCAGTGGCCTTGCTCAAGCTGTTATGAGTGAGCAGCAGGCTGTTGTCCATCATGGCCGAATATCCGATGCCCTTGAGAAAATCCTTCAGCATAAAGGCTTGCAACGAGCTGAAGTAAGCCGAGTGCTGGTTTCCAGTGTCGCTGGGGAATTGGCCGAAAAAGCGATAACAACTTTTTGCCGGCAACATTTAACTGTCAACCCTGAATTTGCCCGAACGCGCAAAACCTTTAAGGGTTTTACCGTTGCTTATGAGCAGCCTTCCAGGCTGGGCGTGGATCGATGGCTGGCTATGCTGGCGGCTAGAAAATTAGAAGGACTGGAAAGTCGAGAAAATTCACCAGTTTGTGTTATAGACAGCGGAAGTGCTCTAACAATCGATGTAGTATCCGCCAAAGGGGGGCACCGAGGCGGCTTTATTATTCCCGGCTTGCGGCTGATGTATGACAGTTTGTTAAACAACACTCAGGAGGTTTATGCTGATACGCCATCCTTTGATGACATCGACTGGGGTAAAAGTACCAATCAGGCGGTTGCCAATGGTGCTTTATTTGCCATTGTGTCAGTGGTGAAAGAGGCTTGTCGACGTTTTTCTGAGCAAGAGGCGAGGGTGCTTATGGTGTTAAGCGGCGGGGATGCTGACATATTATTCCCCTTGCTTTCTGACACCTGCGGCTGTAAAAAAATACCGGACTTGGTGTTAAGGGGCTTGATAGAGCTTTTTGAAGTATAAAGAGAGAATAACAAGACAGCGGTAAGGACAATTCAATGCGCGGGATACTGTTAACCCTGATATTTTTAAATATTCTCTATTTTGGCTGGAAATTCACTCAGAATAATCAATCTGCTGAAGTCACTTCTGCATCGCAATCTACCAGGCAGGGCGTGCCTGAGGTGGTGTTGTTGTCGGAAAAAAACGGTAGAAAATCAACTGGCCAGACATCTGAAAAATCCAGACCCATAGCATTTTGCCCTCAAGTGGGCCCTTTTACCGACAAATCAGCAGCGCTGTTATTTGCAACACAGCTGCAAACGGTTGGCATTTCTGCTCGGCTTAAGGATAAAAGCAACCTGAGCGAACCCAGGCACTGGGTATACCTGCCTGTCTCGGGCAGCCAAAAAACTGCTATGCAGACGCTGAGTGAGTTGCGTGAAAAGAAGGTGGACAGTTATCTGATTACCAAAGGGGAGTTAAAAGGCAATATCTCATTGGGAATTTTTGCCAGCCAGGATTCGGCTATGGGACTGCAAAACAAATTGCAGGCCCTGGAAGTTGACGCAAAAATATACAACATGCAGGATCAGGCGCAGGAGTTTTGGCTAAGCGTGGACGCAGATAAGCTTAATGCTGAGCAAGAACAGGCTTTGCAGCAGGCATTAGAACAGCGGTCTGAAATAAAAGTTGTCCAATCAGCGTGTTAGTGCATTGCACATTAGCACGAATTTCATTAGAATCCCCGTCCCTCTGCGCAGTAAGTCCAGGCTCAGGTTATGACGCAATGCTGGCGTAGCTCAGTTGGTAGAGCAGCTGATTTGTAATCAGCCGGTCGTAGGTTCGACTCCTATCGCCAGCTCCATTTCTGGTTTAAATGCGCAGAGTGCTCTCATTGGGGTTCTAATGAGAGTTTTTCGTTATCTGAATTCTTAAGGCAGTGTTTGCCGAGTTGCTGATTTCGGGATTATAAAGTTAAACGTTTTGGAGGGGTTCCCGAGTGGCCAAAGGGATCAGACTGTAAATCTGACGGCTCCGCCTTCGGAGGTTCGAATCCTCCCCCCTCCACCAAGTATAAGATTGCTGGTTCGATAATAATTCGGGAGCTTGAATTGCTGGGCAAGGCCCGATTGGTCTTGTTTGGAAGCTTTGACGGATCGAGCTGAGTACTGCGGGTGTCGTATAGTGGCTATTACCTCAGCCTTCCAAGCTGATGACGCGGGTTCGATTCCCGCCACCCGCTCCATTCAGCCCTTTGTTGTGGTGTCTGTGTTGTGCTCATATAGCTCAGTCGGTAGAGCACTTCCTTGGTAAGGAAGAGGTCACCGGTTCAAATCCGGTTATGAGCTCCACCACTTGCACTGTAGGTCAGCGCTAGTGTAATAACTGATAAGTCCAGCTGATGCCGGGCGGAGGTATACGCCTTAAATCAATTGCTAGACTTAAGGCGTTTGTTAGGAGCAGGAGTTCTCGGTAGCCACAGATTAAGCTTGTGGCTGCTTGGTAATATTTTATAAGGCTGCATTGCTTGTGGCTGATTTTTTGCCTTCATAGGAGGGGCTTAGATGTCTAAGGAAAAATTTGAAAGAAGCAAGCCCCACGTAAACGTGGGCACCATTGGCCACGTAGACCATGGGAAAACCACGCTGACTGCGGCGCTGACCCGCGTCTGTGCTGAGGTCTGGGGCGGCAC
>JBECKY010000117.1:0-3641 GCA_040235475.1 Pseudomonadales bacterium | reverse complement strand
CCTTGGCGCGTCACGATAGCCACGTTATGCCTATATGTATATAAAATATCTACTTTTTATACACAATGATCCATCATGTCAACAAAATGTTTGTTTTCTATATATGAGCGGATCCATATGTATAGATCGCTACCTAAGAGACAAGCCGAGAAATGGTGCCCGGGGCCGGAATTGAACCGGCATGGTGTTACCACCGAGGGATTTTAAGTCCCTTGCGTCTACCAATTTCGCCACCCGGGCATTAAAAAGTGGGGGCATTTACTAATTTGTCTTTCTGCTTACTTGTCAGCCCTGCGGGCTGATCCTTGCGGTCGCTTACGGCTCCTGCCTCTCGCGACACTTGGGCTTCCTGCCCATCGTCTACCCATTTCGCCACCCGGGCATTAAAAAAGTGGGGGCATTTACTAATTTGTCTTTCTGCTTACTTGTCAGCCCTGCGGGCTGATCCTTACGGTCGCTTACGGCTCCTGCCTCCCGCGACACTTGGGCTTCCTGCTAATTACAAAAATATGGAGGCGGAGGTCGGAATCGAACCGGCGTCTACGGATTTGCAATCCGCTGCATAGCCACTTTGCTACTCCGCCTTTTTCTTTTTGCTTTTTCTAGTGCAATTAACTCTGTATAGGGTACAACTCTACAAATAAAAAACCCCGGCCAGGTAGCCGAGGTCTTGAATTTGGAGCGGGAAAGGAGGCTCGAACTCCCGACCCCGACCTTGGCAAGGTCGTGCTCTACCAACTGAGCTATTCCCGCAGAGGCGCCTATTCTACCTGCTCGCGTCATACTGTCAAGCAAGTATAATGCTTGACACTCAAAGGCTTGCAGAAAGATGGCCTAAATTACTTTTGCGTGATTTTTTTTGCATCTGTTGCGCGGATGTATCTAATTTTAATCTTCTTTTAGAATAGGCCAAGCGGCTTTTAAGTAAATACACATCGACCAAAGGGTTAGAATAACGGCTATATAGAGCAGAAAATAAGCCAGGGCCAGCTGCCCTATGACTAATATATTACCGGATTCGTTGAATTTGGGTTCCACCGCCAGCAACAGGGTTATGGCGATGATCTGAACCACAGTTTTTACTTTGCCGATGTAATTTACGGCCACGGCAGCACGTTGCCCGCATTCGGCCATCCATTCTCTTAGGGCGGATATGGCAATTTCCCTGGAAATAATCACGCAGGCCGGCACCGCCAGCCATGCAGTGGCATGCAGTTCTATCAGTAACGCCAGCGCAACGGCTACCATCAGTTTATCGGCCACAGGGTCGAGAAATGCGCCCAGTTTGGTTGTTTGGTTAAGTTTACGCGCCAGATAACCGTCGACCCAGTCGGTGGCGCCAGCGAGTAAAAACAAGGCGGCAGCAACGATGTAGCTCCAGTGGTAGGGTAAATAAAATACCACTACAAACAGCGGAATGGATAAAATTCTTGCGATGGTTATAAGGTTAGGGATATTAAACATGGGTTACCTTTTCTCCAGGCAAGTAGAAAAGCTAAAACGCCTAGTGCGTTGCAGCCTTGAGTGCACGGTGAGGTGCTCTGTGTAAACGGATCGATGGTATAAAATATTACTGCTCCGGTTAATGCTGTTAGTTGGCTGTTGTGTACTGCCCTGCCCCGCTTCCTGCACTGTCCAGCGTGTCCATGCACCGCTATTCATGTAACGCGTCATAAATGATGTCTGCCTGTGTCCGGCTTATGCCCTGTACTCTGGCAATGTCTCCTGCGCTGGCACGTTGTATTTCCTGAATGCCGCCAAAGTGGTTTAGCAGTGCCTTGCGCCGTTTAGGCCCCACCCCCTCTATGCCTTCCAGTTGTGATTGCTGGCGTTTTTTACCACGTTTGCCCCGATGTCCGGCAATGGCAAAGCGGTGCGACTCATCCCGAATATGCTGAATTAAATGCAATGCTGGTGAATCATTGGCTAAGTTAATGGTTTCTTGGCTGTTATTCAAATAAAGGGTTTCCAGGCCAGCTTTTCTATCTGCCCCTTTGGATACGCCAATGAGGGTTACTCCACTGACTTGAAGTTCTTCGAGAACTTCCAGCGCCTTGCTTAACTGCCCTTTGCCACCGTCAACAAACAGTATATCAGGAATTTTGCCCTCGCCTTTTTTCAAGCGGGTATAGCGCCGGGTTAGCGCTTGTTCCATAGCCGCATAATCATCCCCTGGGGTAATATTTTCGATGTTAAAGCGGCGGTAGTCGCTTTTTAATGGGCCGTTGGTATCGAATACTACACAGGATGCCACTGTTGATTCACCCATGGTATGGCTGATATCAAAGCACTCAAGGCGTTGAGGCGTATCATCGAGTTTAAGCGCTGCTTGCAGTGCTTCAAAGCGCTTTAAGGTGTGGTCTTTATCGGCGATGTGGCTGGCCAGGTTTTGCTGGGCGTTCACCTTGGCCATTTCCAACCATTTGGCTTTATGGCCCCGCACTTTGGAGTTAATGTGGGTTTTAATGCCTGAAGTTTCGAGTAAGGCCGTTTCGATCCAGTGTTTTTCACTAAAAATATGCGACACCACAATGGCACCGGGCAGATCGGTTTTACCCAGGCCCGATAAATAAAATTGCGATACGAACTGCTCCATTATTTCTTCCGGGTCTGCCCCGTTTTTCATTTTTGGGTAAAAGTTTTTATTACCTAGAACCCTGCCTGAGCGAATGCGTACAATGTGTATGCAACACAAATGATTTTTCTGGGCAATGGCGATGGCATCGACATCGCCCTCTTCGCTGTCAACAAATTGTTGTTCCTGAACACGGCGCAAGGCGGCAATTTGGTCGCGATACAAAGCCGCTTGCTCATAGTTCATAGTAATAGATGACTGTTCCATTTTTGTGACCAGCTCGTCCATGACTTCGCGGTTTTTACCTTGCAAGAGTTTCACGGCTCGCTGTATGTCTTCCTGATATTGATCCGGTTCAATGGCTTTAACACAGGGGGCCGTGCAGCGATTAATTTGATGTTGAAGGCAGGGCCGCGAGCGGTTTGAGAAGAAGCTGTCATCACATTGACGAATTCTAAATACTTTTTGGATCAGATTGAGGCTTTCGCGCACTGAGCCGCTACTGGGGTAAGGGCCAAAATACTGGCCTGTTTTTCTTTTGGCGCCGCGATGGAAACCCATGCGCGGGTAGGTTTGGCCTGATGATAAAAAAATATAAGGGTAGGTTTTGTCATCCCTTAACAAAATATTGAATGGCGGTTTTTGTTCCTTGATTAAGTTTTGTTCCAGTAATAAGGCTTCAGTTTCACTGGCGGTAATGATGGTTTCAATGGCCGCAATTTTTTCCACCAGCGCGGAGTTTTTAATGCTTAAGCCTTGTCCCCGAAAGTAGCTGGAGACGCGATTCTTGAGGTTTTTGGCCTTGCCAACGTACAAGATATTGCCGTCGCCATCGAGCATGCGATAAACACCGGGGTGGGTGCTTAAGGTAGGTTGGAAGCTTTTAAAGTCGAAGGCCACGAATCTGGTTTTCCAGTTGTACAGCTCTTTGCTGGTGTGCTTGTATTCTCATCCAATTGTGCCCTATTCAGGCTGTATCGAGCTGTATTGAGCTGTGCTGGCTGGATCAGCGGGGGTAATAACGGATATATTCACATTCTGCTGCCGCCAGACGTTTATCGAGCCG
>JBECKY010000066.1:0-8655 GCA_040235475.1 Pseudomonadales bacterium | reverse complement strand
ATTAATTAAGAGCATTTTTTGTTTAAGCTTGGATTCATTATCAATCCCGTCGCTGGTTTAGGGGGCAGTGTTGCGCTTAAAGGCAGTGACGGTGACGAGGCTATCAAGGAGGCGATAGCAAGAGGTGCAAAACCAAAGTCAGCGTCTCGTGCCTTGCTTTGCCTGTCAGTACTGAATGATTTTCATGATCGTGTCCAAATTATTACTTACCCCTCGATAATGGGCGAAGATGTGGCTTTGCAGGCCGGGTTCAGTCCAGTGGTTTTAGGTCAAATAAATCCAGCTTATACGACAGGAAGTGATACTGAAGCGGCCATAAAAGCCCTTAAGGCCCATGGTGTTGACTTGGTGTTATTTGCCGGCGGTGATGGTACCGCACGTGACATTTGTTGCGCGGTGGGTTCAGGGCAGCCCGTGCTGGGGATTCCTTGTGGTGTAAAAATGCACTCCGGGGTGTATGCCATTAGTCCCCTGGCGGCGGGTGAGCTGGTAAAAAAATTACTCCTTGGGCAGCTGATACATTTACGGGAAAGGGAGGTTCGGGATTTAGATGAAGACGCCTTTAGGAATGGCCTTGTTAAAGCCAAATACTTTGGTGAATTATCGGTGCCTGAAGACGAGCAATATGTACAATCAATTAAAACCTCAGGGCAACATTCCGAACCTTTGGCGCTACAGGATATTGCCGCCGACATTGTTGAAAATCTTGATGACGACACCCTCTACATAGTGGGTTCAGGCAGCACCACTCAGGCCATTATGCATGAGCTGGGCCTTGCCGATGCCGCTACCTTGTTGGGTGTAGACTTGGTAAAAGCCGGAGAGTTAGTAGCGGCCGACGTCGGGGAACAAGACATTCTGGCTGCATTGGGTGATAGTAAAGAGAAAGTTAAAGCGAAAATTATTGTCACCATTATTGGTGGTCAAGGGCATATTTTTGGTCGCGGCAATCAGCAAATCAGTGCTGCTGTTATCAATAAAATAGGCAAGGAAAATATTATCGTGGTGGCCACTGAAGAAAAGCTTACGGCATTAAACAAGCGGCCTTTGCTGGTAGATACTGGTGACCAGCAACTGGATAAAGCTCTGTCGGGGTATCTCAGGGTTGTAACAGGTTATCAGCGTTCAGTGTTGTATTCAGTTAACAAGCCCGGCGACGCTATTGAAGGCGAAATTTAACCATGATGCGTGTTTATATCCAGCAGTTGCGTAAATGGCGAGGAGTTGAAGTAAGAACCTTTAAGCTTAAATCTTTCAGGCACCGTGTGTTTCGTCTGGTCTTTGCGCTTGGTGTACTTGTGGGATTGCATACTCTGGCGATGATGGTATTTGAAAACCTGGCGCCTGGCGATGCGCTTTGGCTAACGTTAACCACCTTAACAACCGTAGGTTATGGTGATTATTCTGCAGTAAGTAACTACGGTCGGTTTGCTACCATTCTACTGATGTATATGGCGGGTATTTTAATCCTCGCGCAATTGGTGGGTGAGTATGTTGATTATAGAGTTGAAAAACATGCTCGAATGATTCAAGGTAACTGGAGATGGGAAAAAATGAACAACCATATTTTGATTATTAACACCCCGGTAGAAAACAGTGATACCTACCTGGCTTTGCTGGTTGAACAAATCCAGGCTACCCCTGAGTTTATTGGCTTGCCCATTGAGTTACTGACTTCCCATTTCCCCGGCGGCTTACCGGCGGGTTTGCGTGAAAAAGGCGTTGTCCATCGCACCGGTATTGCTGAACATGATGAAGACCTGATTATTGCTAATATAGATAAAGCCAAATATATTTTGATTTTGGCAGAGCACCCCCAGGATCGGCGCTCAGATAGCGTAACTCTGGATATTCTTGAGCATATTAAAAGCCTTAAAAACAAAATGACTATAAATGGTTATGTGATTGCAGAATGTGTTTATCAGGGTAATCGTCAGCGCTTTGAACGTATGGGGGCGAATGCAGTTTTAAGACCGGTGCGCGCCTATCCTGAGATATTGGTAAGGGCCATGTCGGCTCCTGGTTCGGAACAAATTTTAGAAGATTTATTCCGCTACGAGGGTACTCATCCGCACCGATATGATTTCGATTTTGAAAATATTCAATGGCGTGACCTGGCCTGTAATATTCTGTATGGCGGCTTTGGTACGCCTGTTGGTTATATTGGTAAGGGTGCTGAGGTTGTTACTAACCCGGCTGCAGATGATTTTGTTTCCGGTTGCGCTATTATCATTCTGGTTAACCAGAATAAAGTACCGAATCAAAAAGACATACATGCCTGCATCAAGCCACATTTATTAGCTTCAGGGTCTTAATCAGCACTGCTCTTCCTTAACAGATAGTATATTGATAAAGCTTCGTGGCTGGATGATATGGCACAGATTACTCAGGCAAACGCATAGGACTTATGTCTTTTAGCTTAAAGACCCTCTTTTCTGGTAGAGCTGCGCGGTTGAGAATGAATCTGCTAAGCGGCTTTGTCTTGCTGACTGTGGTACTGGAGGCTGTAAACGCTTACCTTGATCATCGCTTAAATGTCCTGGGCATTAATCCTGCTTCTGCTACGCCGTTTCCGGGCATTTTGCTCGCGCCTTTTTTACATGCCAGTTTTTCTCACCTGATTGTAAATGCCGGTCCGTTTCTTGTCCTCGGTTGGTTGGTATCACTGCGAGGTGTGGGCAAGTTTTTAGTTATCTCCTTGTTTATCATCCTGGTGGGTGGTATGGGGGTGTGGCTATTTGGCAGAACAGCATTTCATATAGGTTCCAGTGGCCTGGTGTTTGGGTATTTTGGTTTTTTGTTAGCTTTGGGTTTTTTTGAGCGCCAGAAAGAGTCATTGCTGATATCTTTCGTGGTGTTTATCTTGTACGGAGGGATTTTTATCGGTGTATTACCCTCGCAAGCCAGAGTTTCCTGGGAGACACATTTATTTGGTTTAATTGCCGGTGTTATCGCAGCATGGATCTGGTCAGTCCCAGGGCGAAAAAAAAGCTATTAGCCTTCAGAAGCCTCGGAAACTCACGAGGATTGGCAGCTGCGCAGGCAACTCTTTAAATTTATGCATATATTTGATACTTATATGTTAAATAGGGTGGCCTTAGTGATTGCTCAACATTTATAATACTGACCCTTGTATGGGCTATAAAGCTGGTTGCAGGGCAAAGTAAGCTTATAGAGTTAAGGTTAAGAGGTTAGTATGCCAGCATTTGATATCGTTTCTGAAGTTGAGATGCACGAGGTCAGTAATGCCGTTGACCAGGGTAATCGTGAAATAGCCAATCGCTTCGATTTCAATGGCTCCAGCGCTAAATTTGAACTTAAGGATGAGGTCATCACCTTGACTGCCGATGCCGATTTTCAGCTAAAGCAGATGTTTGATATTCTCCAGGACAAATTTATTAAGCGTAATCTTGACCCTTCTTGTCTTGAGCTGGGCGAGTCACGGGGAGCAGGTAAATCTGTAACCCAAACGGCTACATTAAAACAAGGCCTGGATTCTGCCTTAACCAAGAAGATAGTGAAGCTGATCAAAGATAAGAAAATGAAAGTCCAGGCCGCTGTTCAGGGGGAGAAGGTTAGGGTAACTGGAAAGAAGAGGGATGATCTGCAACAGGTGATAGCCCTGTTAAAAGAAAGTAAATTTGATATGCCCTTGCAGTTTAATAATTTTAGAGACTAAGTTTAAGTATATTGTCACCTTCCATAATCATTGACACAGAGTAGTAATTGAAATGAATTTAAAAGTTATAGTTAAAAGTTTAATTGTCAGTTTAATTTTGACCGTCGCCGGCATGTTTTGCCTGGCAGCCTTGCACCCTGAGTTGTTTAAGGGTGCCGTTGCCATGTTTGCCAGTGTTGATGCGATTTTATTGTTTGCCTTGATTCTTGTCGCTACTTTTGCAGGCACTTTTTTGGGTGGTTTTACTGGCGGTTCCATGCAGGTTGGCGGCGGGGCATCTGGCCAGGATGCTGGCAAGTCAAACATTGATCGCGAATCTGGAGTGGTCAAGTGGTTTAACGCCAGCAAGGGCTTTGGGTTTATAACCCGTGATGATGGTACCGATGTATTTGTTCATTATCGGTCGATTAGAGGCGAAGGCCGCAAAACACTGTATGAAGGCCAGCGGGTAAGGTTTGATACCAGTGAAGGTGATAAAGGCCTTCAAGCGGATGACGTAGAGGTCGCTTAGTACACGCTTTGTATTCCTTGCTTCTATTGAACTTGTGTACTTGCCTGAGCCTGTTTGGGTTCAGGCAGGTTTTTTTAAGCTTAGGCTTAAGTAAGCTCAGGCTTAAGTTCTAAACCCTGATCTTATATTTTTCCACCAAAGTATAAAGCGTTGGTCGGGTGACACCCAGCAGACGGGCGGCCTTGGCCATATTATTCTCGCATTTTCTTATTGCGCGGGTTATGGCGGTGCTTTCTGCGGCTTCACGGACTTGCCTTAGATTCAAGGGTTGTTCATCGCTTTCATTTGAGCTGATCTGTAGATCTTGCTGAGAAACTTTATTGCCATCGGCCATAATACAGGCGCGCTTGATTTTGTTTTCCATTTCACGCACATTGCCAGGCCAGGGGTAAGTTTCTATGGCGGTAAGGGCCTCTTCGGTAAAGCCTTTCAGGGCGCGGCCTTGTTCCTGGGCAAAGCGTTGTAAAAAAGCATTGGCCAGCACGATGGCATCGCCTTCTCGATCTTTTAATGCTGGAATTTCAACCACAATTTCGCTTAGGCGATAGTATAAGTCTTCTCTAAAATCACCTGTTGCGATCATTTCTTGTAAATTTCTATGGGTGGCGCAAACGACTCTAACGTCGACGGGTATTTCTTTATGCCCCCCCAGGCGCTCAATGACCCTTTCTTGAAGAAAGCGCAGCATTTTTGCCTGTAGCGCCAAGGGCATGTCGCCAATTTCATCGAGGAATAAAGTACCTTTACTGGCAGCTTCAATTTTACCTGCTTTTTGGCTGCTGGCACCGGTAAAGGCACCTTTTTCATAGCCAAATAGCTCACTTTCAAGCAGAGTGTCGGGAATGGCAGCGCAGTTAATGGCGGTAAAGGTTTGTTCTGAACGGTTGCTAAGTTGGTGCAGGCCCCGGGCGATGAGCTCTTTTCCTGTACCGGTATCGCCTAAAATCAAGGTTGTTGCATCGGTTGGCGCGACTTTTTCAACAGTCCTGCAAACGGCCAGCATCTCCGGGCTGGTAGTGATTAAGCCCTCTATGGCGGTAGAGCGGGCCTTGCTCAATGCTTTATTATCGATTTCAAGCTGGTGTAAGCGAAAAGCCCGGTCAACGATCAATTTAAGGATGTCGGCATCAACGGGTTTCTGATAAAAATCATAGGCTCCCATGCCAATGGCCCTGACCGCATTTTCTTTTTCTTCCCGGCCGGTGAGGACAATGATTTTGGTGTGAGGTAAAAGGCAGAGGATTTTTTCCAGTAACTCAAATCCTACGGTGGTTCCACCAGGGTCAGGGGGAAGGCCTAAATCGAGTGTTACTACCTGGGGCTCTGATCTGCGGATATGGGCCAGTGCATCTTTCTGGTTCTCTGCGACAAGGACTTCTTCACTGTCAAAGCACCAACGTAACTGGCTTTGTAGTCCCGGATCATCTTCTATAATAAGTAATCTGTGGCCTGTTTTTATTTGCGACATTTAAAGTTGTATCGTTGGTAGGTTCAAAAACTCATAATACATGACTTGTGCAGAGCTGCCCTAGAGCATATTTTTAAATTAGTCATATTACCAGCTAAAACGAAGCTCTATTAATGGCTTGAATCAGTACTTTCAGTAAAAAGTGGTATCACTATATCAAATTCTGTGCCTGTTCCCAATTGGCTTTTGACCTTGATGTGTCCGCCTGTTTGGCTGATATATTGTTTGCATTGATAGGCCCCTATACCCATACCGGCCACGCCTTTAGTGCTTTTAAAAGGCTGGAACAACTGTTCTTTGATAAATGCCTCAGTCATACCCATGCCGGTATCTTTGATGTTCACAATGGCTTCGGCTTTGCTTCTGCTTAAGGTAACAGTAATGGCTCCGTTTGCAGGCGTCGCATCCTGGGCGTTTTGCAAAATATGATTAAAGACAGTATGCAGTTGTTGTTCATCAGCCATTACCTTTAGGTTTTTATCAGCACAGGTCAATGTTGGCTTCGGAGCGTTATTGGCCCGTTCCTGGGTAACCTGGTGTAGAACCGGAAAAAGTTCAACGGGATGCAAAGCCTGACTGGTTCCCCGGTTTTTTAGTTGTTCGAGTAAGCGCGTCATTTTTTGCACCGAGTGCTGGCTGGTTTTGATCATATCATCGATAAAAGCAGGGTTGCTTTTGTGTTTGTCAGCATTTTTAACCATCAATGAGAGTTGAGAAACCAGGGTTTTTATATCGTGGACAATAAAGGCAGACATTTGGTTAAAGGCATCGAATTCCCTGGCCTTTGCCAAGGCTTCGCTTGCCGATTGCTGAGCCAGTTCGCTTGCGACCTGGCGGCCTGCGATCTTAATCAAATCGTGATCTTCCCTGTTCAGGCTTATTTTAGCCAGTGGTTTATTGATAATGATAAAACCGTAGAGAGTGCTGCCCAGCATCAGCGGTGCAATTAGCCAGGCATCGGCCAGCTCACTTAGCCATTCAGGCAGCTCCAGAAAGTCGTACAGTTCAGGGTTTGCTTTTAACTCATTTAAATCTATGACCCATCGTCGGGAAAGTAAAAACTGGCTGAAGGCACTATCAAGCGGTTCAGTGGTTGTTTTGGGGCTGTCCAGCACATAGGAGCATTGGTAGTTAAAGGCCTGGTTTTGAGTATTGGTCTGGTCATTAATCTGAGCCCTGATCTGATTTCTGATCCATAGGGCGCCGCCGTTGCTGCCGACTATGTTTGCTAAAGCATAAATGGCCTTGTATTGCAGTGGATCCTGAGTATTCTGGCTCGACAGGGTTTTGGTGATCCGCATCCATTCATGCCTGTAATCATATTGATAACTAAAAACACGGCGGCTCAAAAAAACTCGAACATGGGTGCGAACCTTGCCTGAAAAAATCAAGGCGAATAAGGTTACCAGGGCGATGACTATGAAAAGAATTTGTAATGTGTCACCCCAGGTGCCGCCAAAAATACGGATAAAATACCCAATGCCAGCCATGGTTAATAAATAAATGGCAGAGAAAACAGTTATCCCCGTGTGAAAGACAAAATCACCTGACAAATTGAATTTCATCGGCGCCTGTCTGTTTCTAAAAGAAGCAAGCGCGATAAAAGGCACTGCCAAGGCATTCACCACGCCCCTTGCATCCCATAAAGCAGGGTCGATGTGTTTGAAAAGCAGCGCGTGGGCATACATAAAAAAATCATAACTAAAAATAATGCCGATACCCAGGCAGATGAATTTAATCTGGTAGAGCCTGTTTGAGCGAGTATTCCGTAAAATTTGTTCAATTAAAACGAGTCCGATTAAGCCAACCAGAACATGCCCTACCAGTAATGAGCTGGAGTGATTGATCAGCGGCAGATAACTACTCCACGCCGCAAAAAACTGCAAGGTAACAAGCAAAGCGGTAAAAATCGTTAATAACGATAAAACTGAAAGTGGGCTTGTTTTTATCGTGTCAGCGTCAATGCCTAATATGCGCAACAATAAGAACAACCAGGCGGCATTGCGTAAAACTTCAGTAGAATAGCGAACAGAAAAGTCGCCAATGTCCCATATGGATTGGCTACAAATAACCGCTGCCCAGGCAAAGGAAATCAAGCTCGCGATTAACAACAAGCGTCCGGTCAGCTTGGTATACCAGCCATAGATTGCGTAGATTGATAATCCAAGAAAGAAAACTGCAGCGATTAAATAGCTGGTGGTTGCGGCTTGAAAAGATGTAAAAAATTCAGACATGTCAGGATGATGACAGAATTTAAATGTTTTTCAAGGTCTTGGCCAGCTGACTAAGCTTGGCTTGCGGGTGAGGCTTGGTTGGCTGATTTGCTTTTCCTGGCTTCAGACACAAAAAAGGCTGGTTTGATAAAAACCAGCCTTTTAAGAGAAGGTCTTAAAAAGTATAGACTATACTTTTTTGTTTTTGCGTCCAGCAATGCTTAGGCCCAGCAAGCCAAGACCCAGTAAGGCTACAGTGCCAGGCTCTGGTACAGAAACATTATTTGCCGAGAAGGAGATTTTGGTGAATGTACCGCCGTCGGCTATTTGAGTTGTTAAACTCCAAAGCGCAAAAGTATCAACATAACCTTCTGCCATCAGCGTACCGCTGCCGCTAAGAGACAGGTAGTTTGCGGTTTGAGTGTCAACCGTTAAGCTGCTTAAGTCAAAGCTGTATTCAAAATCTGCATCAGCATCGGTATTAATGCCCCATAGTGTAAAAGGAACAGCCTCAAGCGGGTTGATGCTTAAAGGGTTTGTAGGGAAAGTCACCGTAGTGATAGCAAAATCGTCAGCAAAGTTGGGGATAGGATCATAGGTGCCAGTTCCCGCTTCAACAAGAGTGTTGCCAAAAGTAATTTGTGTGGCATCCAGAAGGTTGCCGCTGTCCGTTGAGATGCTGCCGGAGAAGTCAATAGTGCCATCTATTTGAATGGCTTGCGATGTAGTTGCAAGCACTGTCAGTAAGGCTGCAAGTAAAAGTCGATTTAAATTTTTCATCTTT
>JBECKY010000036.1:0-62069 GCA_040235475.1 Pseudomonadales bacterium | reverse complement strand
TTTTCAAGGAAAAGTTGCCGGCATAGCCCGCTATGCCGACGAACGGGAGCAATTGCTCAACAATGGTGTAGATGTAGTGTTTAATTTATATGCCGAAGCCGGCGCAGGATTTGCCGAAGAAAGCCTGGAGTTATTAAATTAGAGCGCTGTTAATTAGCTAAGTCTTCTTGTATAAAAGGGGACTCTGGTCACACACTTATACCAAGATAATCCCGATCATATTCTGCTGCATAAGTAGTTAATGCCGAACACTGGCCCTTAACACATTGCCCACTGCTCAAATCAAACTGAAATCCATGCCTAGGGCAAACAATCTTACCTGCACCAATGGTACTTTTTGTTAGCGCTTGCCCCCGGTGGGGGCAAAAGTTTTCGAAAAGATAACTCTGCCCCGCCTCATGCACCAGAAGAATTTCGTGCTGCGCTATGCGGAACACCTTGCGATAACCATCGCCGAGATTAACCAGTTTTTCAAGCCGATAAAAAGCCATTGCCTAGCGTTCTCTTAGCCCTATCGTTCACTCGCACAGCACCATTCCCGCACTGGTCGCCTTGCTGACGTCAAGCACGGGCTGCCTCTGAAGAGTAAAGCCAGAAAGCTATCACTCAGTGACACCATGCGCTTCTGCCAGATAAAACCAGGTATCCAGTACGGTGTCAGGATTCAGCGAGATACTATCGATGCCAATGTCCATCAACCACTTGGCCAGATCAGGATGATCGGAAGGCCCTTGTCCACAGATACCGACGTATTTCCCTTTTGAATTACAAGCCTCAATCGCTAACTTTAATAAGACTTTTACTGCGGGATCTCTTTCATCAAACAAATGCGCAACAATACCAGAGTCGCGATCAAGACCAAGTGTTAACTGGGTCAGGTCATTTGAGCCAATTGAAAACCCGTCAAAATGTTCAAGAAATTCTTCTGCCAGCAAGGCATTGGTAGGCAATTCACACATCATGATAACGCGTAAATCATTCTCTCCGCGTTTAAGGCCGTTGCTGGCCAACAGGTCAATGACCTGCTCAGCCTCACCCACAGTTCTGACAAAAGGCACCATGATTTCAACGTTGGTGAAACCCATTTCCTCACGTACTTTCTTTAACGCCCGGCATTCAAGTTCAAAACAATCACGGAAGTTTTCCGAAATATAACGCGAGGCACCACGAAAACCCAGCATCGGATTTTCTTCATGGGGTTCGTATAAACTACCGCCGATCAGGTTCGCGTATTCATTGGATTTAAAGTCAGACATTCTAACGATAACTTTTTCTGGTGCAAAAGCTGCTGCCAGGGTAGAAATACCTTCAACCAGTTTTTCAACGTAAAAATCAACCGGACTACTATAACCAGCAATACGCATATCCACAGTTGCTTTCACCTCTTTAGGCAAAGCGGCGTAGTTTAGCAATGCTTTGGGGTGAACCCCAATCATACGGTTGATAATAAACTCAAGCCGGGCCAAACCTACACCCTGATGGGGCAGGTTTTGAAAGTCAAAAGCTCGATCCGGGTTGCCCACATTCATCATAATTTTAAACGGCAGGGATGGCATGGATTCGATGGAATTTTTCTGCACATCAAACTCAAGCCGACCTTCATAAATCAGGCCGGTATCGCCTTCGGCACAAGAGACCGTAACGTCCTGGCCTTCGCTAAGCAGCTCTGTAGCATCACCACAACCCACAACCGCAGGAATGCCCAGTTCCCGCGCAATAATGGCCGCATGGCAGGTACGCCCGCCGCGGTTAGTCACAATTGCAGCAGCCCTTTTCATCACCGGTTCCCAATCGGGGTCGGTCATGTCCGTTACCAGAACATCACCCGGCTGAACTTTTTCCATTTCCCGTATATGGGAAACCAGACGTACCGGGCCCTGACCAATACGCTGCCCAATACTGCGCCCTTCTACCAGCACTTTGCCTGTTTCCTGAAGCAGGTAACGCACCATCGTTGAACTACTATCCTGGCTTTTTACAGTTTCCGGTCGAGCCTGGAGAATATAAATTTTTCCATCGTCACCGTCTTTGGCCCATTCAATGTCCATAGGGTTTTGATAATGATTCTCAATAATCAGCGCCTGTTTGGCTAACTCAGTGACATCCTCATCGGTAATAGAGAACTTGTGGCGCAGGTTTTCTTCTACCGGTACGGTTTCCACTGAACTGCCGGCAGCACCATGCTCTCCATAGACCATTTTGATGGCCTTACTGCCCAAATTACGTCGCAGGATAGCGGGACGACCAGCGCTTAAGGTAGGCTTGTAAATATAAAACTCGTCGGGATTTACCGCACCCTGAACCACGGTTTCACCCAAACCATAAGAGGAGGTAATAAAAATCGCATCGCGAAAACCTGATTCCGTATCCAGGGTAAACATAACCCCGGAAGAGCCGGTTTCGCTACGCACCATTTTTTGAATTCCGGCAGACAGCGCCACAAGGCTATGCTTAAAGCCTTGATGCTCACGGTAGGAAATTGCCCTGTCATTGAACAAGGAAGCAAACACCTCTTTAATGGCCGCCAGGACGTTATCGATACCACGAATATTTAGAAATGTTTCCTGCTGACCAGCAAAGGACGCATCGGGTAAATCCTCCGCTGTAGCAGAGGAGCGCACTGCTACGGCAATTTCAGCGTGCTCTCCTTCAAGCTGGGAGTAGGCAGCACGAATATCCTGTTCAAGATCAGCAGGCATGGGGGCGTTCAGAATCCAGCCTCGAATAGTTTCACCCACTTCAGCCAAGGCCTTAACGTCATCAATATTCAGTGAATGAAGTGCTTCATTAATTTTGTCTTGCAAACCATCTTGAGCCAAAAATTGGCGATAGGCATGGGCAGTAGTCGCAAACCCACCTGGGACTGATACCCCAGCCGACGATAGCTGACTGATCATTTCACCCAAAGAAGCATTCTTGCCACCGACATGTTCCACATCATTAATGCCCAGCTTTTCAAACCATACAACGTTCTGTTTCAAGTTCAGTCTCCCTAATCATCACGATCAGTACAAAGAGTTGGATTAAACAAAATTTTTTACCCCCAGGTTTCTAATACCCGCATTAACACTTAATATTAATAAACTAGGGATGCCTTCAGTATAAATTGCACACGAGAACGTTAAAAAACCTGATTTCCCAAGGCTAATAGGTCATTATCACATCATTCAAGCGGTATTTTACATTTTACAAAAAAATCAGCAGTTCAAACACTCTTTAACCATTTATTCGGTAAAATAATCCTGAGATATTGTCTATAGAAAGCAAACAGTATACCTCAAGTCTTACCCCCTTAGCTTAAAGGGCCATTTATTATAAGGTAGTTATTATGAAAAGGAGTGCTTTTTTTATTTCCGATGGCACAGGCATCACCGCAGAAACCCTGGGACATAGCTTGTTAAGTCAATTTAGAAGTATAAAATTTGAACAGATTACCATACCCTATGTGGATACACAGGAAAAGGCCCATGCAGTAGTTGCACAGATAAATAAAATAGCAGCGCAGGATGGCAAGGCACCGATTATTTTCGACACCATTGTTAACCAGGATATTAGAACCACCATCGCCAATTGCAAGGGTTTTATGATTGACATATTCTCAACTTTTTTGCATCCATTGGAGGAAGAGCTGCAAACCAGCTCCTCCTACACCGTGGGCCAGTCACATGCCATTGTTGATGAAAGCAGTTATAAAATAAGAATTGACGCGGTTCATTATGCCCTCGATAACGATGATGGCGCCAGAACCCGAAATTACCATGAAGCAGATATCATTCTTACCGGTGTTTCCCGCTGCGGTAAGACACCCACCTGCCTTTATCTGGCCTTACAATTTGGCCTGAAGGCAGCTAACTATCCGCTTACCGAAGATGATATGGATGATTTGAAACTACCCCAGGTACTCAATGAGAACAAAAGCAAGCTATTTGGCTTAACCATTGACCCAAACCGTTTAACGGCGATTCGCAGTGAACGCAAAGCCGACACAAAATACGCATCAGCCAGGCAATGTGAAATGGAGGTTCGGGCGGCTCTGGCGATTTTCAACAAAACAAACATCCCTTACCTGGATGCAACGTCCCTGTCCATTGAAGAGATTTCCACCAGAATACTGGCAGCAACCGGCATCGGGCGCCGCTTGCAGGGTTAGGGATGCTCTGAATAAGTCATGAACGCAAACCTGGAGTCCAGAACAGACTACTGCCCCGCTAAACGTATTGGGTAGAGCCTGTACTTTACACCTTGTATGCAAATACTTTAACTCTCAATCAGTTACGCCCGGATGTATTCATAAGCTCCCTGGCTTTAATGGAAGATGAAAGAAAGGTTCCAGAGCATGCATAAACATGAATAATAAAAATTTTTCCCTGAATGCTGTTTTTTTCGGCATTGCTATTCAAATAGTTGGTTCCATTGCGATCAGCATTATCATCAGTGCAATAAGCAGAACGGTTTTAACCGGCAGAGGATATGAAGAAGCAGAGATAAAACAATTTTTTATTTCTCAATTCAATTCAGTGCCCTTTATGATCGCTGGCATCATGCCTAATTTTTTAATGGCAGCAGCTGCCGGTTATATCGTAGCAAAATCGGCGAACAAACTGGAATATTGGCACGCATTAATTTCAATCTCGATTGTAGCGCTGGTTTATTATGGGCCAGCCATCGGAAAAGCACCGGGCTGGTTTTCTGCGTTGAGCATATCAGGGCTTATGTTTTCAGCATTAAGCGGGGCAGGTATTTATAAAATAAAGAAGCAGGCTAAGGACCGCTAGGACAGCAGCATTGCGGGCAAAAGCAATGCCTTCGGCGTTCCACTTCATCCAGCATCACCTTGGCCAACAATGGGCAGAGCCCTGTACAAAAGGCGCAAGGAAACCATTGAGAGAAGCTTTGCCGATACCAAAGAGTTGCATGCCGGTCGCTATGCAAAACACCGGGGCTTGCATAAAGCTCAAGGACAATGCCTTATGACGGCAAGCGCCCAAAACATCAATAAAATAGCGCAGAGAGCATAATCAACATGCCTTTGTTTTCATGCTCAAAATACTCGCGGATTTTATAGTTATTCCCCAGCCTGGCGTTGGTTAGCGACTTATTGGTTTTATCAATAACTGCGGCCACTCTTTTTAAATCCTCCTTCAAAACAATTTGCTCGCGGCTAAAAAAAAGAAACCCCGGTAAAATCCGGGGTTTGTCAGCTATCTAAACCCTCTTTTTTATTAAAGATGGCTTTTAAATAACAAAGCGCTATTCCAGCAATAGCATTAAGCAGTTACAACGGCTTTCTCGTTCACATTTTTAGTTAGCTTGGCCATACGGTTCAGTATTTGAGTGATAAAGCCACCAAAACCGAACAAAGCCCAGCCCAGGGTAACAAAACCCCAATGAATAGGTGCTGCGAACAGCTCTTCTGCATAAAAGAAGGTATGACCCCATTCATTAAAACCAAGGTTTGGCATAATCAGTATCGGTCCTGAGACTATCACTGCAAGAGGGAAAGAAATACGGTTGCTAAAATCCGGCAGCCTAGTGTGAACCCAAACAAAGGCCGCTGCTAAAGCAACAATTAACACAGGAATAAAAAAGTAAAACAAGCCAATGTGGGTGGGTGTAAAATCGGTATCACGAATAGTGACTTGATGCCAGGCAGCATCAGCTTCCATATAAAGAATAATACCTGTAGGAGCAATAATACCGATTCCCGCCATTACGGTTAAAATCAACATATATCTGCCGAGCTCTTCCTTAGGCGAAAGGCTTAATACTTTTGGGCGGGTAAACCAGATGGCCCCAACGATGCCCAGACCGGCAAAGAAAATAATGATTAACTGGGAATACAGCAAGTTCATCCAATAAGTTTGAAACTCAGGCTCAAAATAATCCAAACCTACAGTGAAAGAATATTCTTGCTGATACCAACGGTATAAGGAAAGTGCTGTCCCCGCTACAACGAAAATACCTGCTGCCAACCACCAAGTTACCGTGGCCGGTTTATCAACATCACTTTTCATGACGGATTGAACATCACCTACTATAGACTGACTAGACATATCATAACCCTCTTACTTATTGATTTTATGGTTACCTAAATTGCACCTGTTCTATCCAGAACCAAACTCAAACTATTATTCACCCAATTAATCGCAAGCTATAACAAATCAACTATAACAAATTAAAGGCTGAATAACCAGAAAGAGCAGGAATTCAATGTCTCCATTCTTAACATAGGCACTCATCAAGCTTACAGTTTATACAGCAAATACCCCGTTCTCTGATACATTTTTTATGTTAATTTATGTAATAAACCTAACTAAAAAACTATATAAAATACAAATAAATCAAATGGTAATAATTATTAATCAAAGTAATTTATTCTATTCCAGCAGAAATTTATCGGGCTATTAAGCAAATGAGCTTTTAAGTTGCAACATACCTTCATCAACAGAAATCAATGGCTTATAGCCTAACTCTCTTCGCGCCTTGTCAATGCTGATCGTACAATCCCGGGACATCAGTGCCGCCTCAAAACGGGTGATAGGAGGTTTCGAGGCAATATTAAACAACCCCCATAGCCCTTCAACCAGGCGGGCTAATGCCCTGACCAGCCACCCCGGTACCGATTTATCAGGCACACCAATACCCTGTGTATTCAGCAGCCGAGTTAAAAAATCATGAAACGAATGATTTTCATTATCGGTCACAAAATAAGCTTCACCGCCTTTGCCTTTTTCAATGGCCAGGGTAACTGCATACACAAGGTTATCGATATGTGTTGTAGAGGTGATACAGCGACCATTATCAATCCAGCGAAACATACCTTTCTCAGCCGCATCGATTAAACCAGGCAAAATTGTTTGATCGCCAGGCCCCCAGACGAAGCGCGGACGAATACTCAAGGCTTCAAAGTTGTTTGCATGATCGTTGGCTGCCATCACTCTACGCTCTGCTTCAGCCTTGGACTCAGAATAATAGAAAGGTGATTTACTCGATAAAGGATAATATTCGTCAATCTCACGCATGTGCTGCCCGTAAAAACACCCCGCTTCGGTGCCGATATGAATAAATTTTTTTACTCCTGCGCGTTTAGCAACATGCAATAAGCGATCAGTGCCCATTACATTGGTGGCCCAGTAATATTCCCTGGGCCCACCAGGACCAATCCTGGCTGCACAATGAATAAGCATATCACACCCTTTCAGGTGTTCTTTTTTGACAATTTCAAGATCACAATGTACCGGCTCAGCCCCAAGGGACTGAATCCTGTCATCGCTTTCCCTGCTGCGAGACATAGCAACAACTTCATGGTTTAGTGCCAAAGCAGAGGTAATGGCACCGCCTACAAAGCCTGAAGCACCGGTAATAAAAATTTTCAAGGCACACCTCAAGTTGAAAATCGTAAATAATCACATCCGACTGACCTGGTAAACGCAAAACGGCCCTATTGACTAATGTTTTAATCAACAGGGCCGTCCAAAGAAAGCTATGGACTTACTTATTTTACGCTAGCAGGCTGCTAAGCAATAATCAGGCGCCTGGGTTTATCAATTGCATTTCAATGCGGCGGTTTGCCGAACGGCCAGATTCTGAATTATTACTGGCAATTGGGTTTCTTTCCCCCATACCCCGGTCAACAACACGAATAGGCGGCACCCCCTGGCTGGTTATGTATTGAGCAATCGATTGCGCTCTGCGTTCGGATAAGCTCTGGTTAAAAGCGTCAGAACCCACGCTGTCGGTATAACCAATGACCTGCAGGCTGGTTTTGTTAAATTCTTTTAATACCAGAGCAATGGAATCCAATGTGCCTAAAAAACCAGGCTGAATATTAAAACTGCCGGTTGCGAAGGTAATATTGCCGGGCAAATTCAAGTGCACATCCTTACCCACACGGGTAACTTGCACACCTGAGCCTTCTAGCACCTGACGCAGCTTCGCTTCCTGGCGATCGGTGTAATTTCCATATGCAGCCCCTGCGGCTCCACAGGCTACAGCAGAGTTTCTTGCCCTTTTATTTTTTCCCTCATCGGTACTTAAAGCACCGGCTGCCGCGCAGCCTAATGCAGCTGTCGCACCGTATTTTACGGTTTTTGACAGCTGTTTTTCACCCGTATAAGGGTCTGTGGTGTACATGCTTTCGCAGCCAATCAGGACAAACATGCAGACAAGAGCAAATGTGCTCAACAGTATTTTTTTCATGGTTGGGTTATTCCTGTCACGAGACTATTTTAGATTCTTTGGGTTTAAACACACGGCAAGTTTAACGGTTAACAATGTCGATAATTAACGCCGCATGTTTTAATGGGTATCAGCCATAAAGCTATTTTATACAGGATTGATCAATTTCAAATGAACGGGTTCGCTTTTTTGTTAGCCAGGCACAAACTAATTCAAAACCGGTCGCCATCGTCTTTAAGTGCCGTTGTAGACAGCCTGATCTAAAACAATGTCGGGGCAAAGGCCTTATAATTTACAGGTGCTCCATAGATAGAAATCAGGATCTTCTCGATCCTCTGCAGTACCAATAGTACTGTCTGTACCCTGCCTAAGCCGAATCCGACCTTCAAGCCTACAAGCCTACAAGCCTATTTTTATGCTTAATTTTCCAGTACATGCAGGTAAGCCGCTTTAAACCAGCTTACCTGCAATGACAGTTCTTTTATTGGCGTCAAAAGCTATCAGCGGGCACACGTACCCAACCCTCCATCAGTACGCGGGCGCTGCGACTCATAATGACTTTGCTTGCTGTCCATTCGCCATCCACCTGTTTGGCTTCGGCACCCACTTTAAGTGTGCCAGAAGGGTGGCCGAAACACACCACATTGCGCTCACCACCGCCCGCTGCGAGGTTCACCAAGGTGCCGGGAATTGCTGCCGCAGTGCCGATGGCCACGGCGGCTGTACCCATCATGGCGTGATGCAGCTTACCCATGGATAGAGCGCGAACCAGCACATCAATGTCTGCAGCGGCCACTTGCTTGCCGCTGGAAGAAACGTAGTCCGCCGGGCTAGCAACGAAGGCTATTTTCGGGGTGTGTTGGCGCTGGACGGCTTCATCGATATGCTCAATGAGGCCCATCCGCAGTGCACCATAGGCACGAATGGTTTCGAACATGGCGAGGGCTTTGTCGTCATTATTAATGTCATCTTGCAACTCGGTGCCGGTGTAACCAATGGCTTCAGCGTTAACAAAAATGGTGGGAATGCCGGCATTGATCATGCTCGCCTTAAGCGTGCCCACACCGGGAACATCCAGGTCATCCACCAGCTTGCCGGTAGGGAACATAGCGCCGTCGGCATCGGCCGGATCCATAAATTCCACTTGCACTTCCGCCGCAGGGAACGTTACACCGTCGAGTTCAAAATCACCCGTTTCCTGCACAGCACCGTCTGTAATGGGCACATGGGCAATAATCGTTTTACCGATATTAACCTGCCAGATGCGCACAACCATTACGCCATCTTGCGGTATACGGCTGGCTTCAACCAGGCCATTGGTGATCGCAAACGCCCCGACTGCGGCGGTCAGGTTGCCGCAGTTTCCGCTCCAATCGACAAAGGGTTTATCAATGGAGACCTGGCCGAAAAGGTAGTCCACATCATGATCGGGACTGCTGCTCTTCGACAGAATAACTGTTTTGCTGGTGCTGGACGTAGCTCCGCCCATGCCATCAGTGTGTTTGCCGTAAGGGTCAGGACTGCCTATGACACGAAGTAACAAGGCATCGCGGGCAGCGCCAGGCACTTGGGCGGATTCAGGCAGGTCTTTTAAGCTAAAAAATACCCCTTTACTGGTGCCGCCACGGATATAAGTGGCAGGGATCTTGATCTGAGGAGGGTGAGACATAAGCTTTTACCCTAATGTGACTGCTTTAATTGATTGAGTTTTCACTGGCTTTTTATTCAATATTAATGCTGGCTGTCAACCCGTTGCGCCTGATCAAACAAATAAACAGCGGCAGAACAAGCCATATGACCCAGGGAGCCTCTGATCAAGTCGCAACTTTGGCTTCAAGGAAGTCCTGGGCAAATCGCTGCAAAACACCGCCGGCCTCATAAATCGACACTTCTTCGGCAGTGTCCAAACGACAGGTTACCGGGACTTCTACACGCTCACCGTCTTTGCGGGTGATAATCAATGTTAGCGTACTGCGCGGAGTACGCTCGCCAATTACATCGTAGGTTTCAGTGCCGTCAATGCTCAACGTCTTGCGGTCTGTACCTGCCTTAAATTCCAGTGGCAGCACGCCCATGCCAATCAAGTTGGTACGGTGAATGCGCTCAAAACCTTCGGCAACGATCACTTCCACCCCGGCCAGGCGCACACCTTTGGCGGCCCAATCACGGGACGAGCCCTGACCATAATCCGCACCAGCAATAATAATCAGCGCTTGCTTGCGCTCCATATAGGTTTCAATCGCTTCCCACATCCGTAACACCTTGCCTTCAGGCTCAAGGCGCGCCAACGAGCCTTGTTTTACTTCGCCGTTTTCCAGCACCATTTCATTCTTCAGTTTTGGATTGGCAAAGGTGGCACGCTGGGCGGTGAGGTGGTCACCACGGTGGGTCGCATAGGAATTAAAATCCACTTCCGGCAAGCCCATTTTTGCCAAATAGGCACCGGCAGCGCTGTCCAGCATAATGGCATTGGATGGCGACAGGTGATCGGTAGTGATGTTGTCACCCAACACTGCTAAAGGACGCATACCTTTCATGGTGCGCTCACCGGCCAATGCACCTTCCCAATAAGGCGGACGGCGAATATAGGTGCTCTTCTCGCGCCAGTTATATTGTGGATTAACCTGCTTTGCAGTACCGCCTTTTTGCTCAAACATCGGAATATAAACTTGGCGAAACTGTTCCGGCTTCACGCTTTGCTTAACGATGGCATCAATTTCTTCATCGTCTGGCCAGATATCCTTTAAAGTAACCGGGTTGCCATCTTTATCGTTACCCAGCACATCTTTTTCGATATCAAAACGAATCGTGCCAGCAATCGCATACGCCACCACTAAAGGCGGTGAGGCAAGAAATGCCTGCTTGGCATACGGGTGTATGCGCCCATCAAAATTACGATTGCCGGACAACACGGCGGTCGCATAAAGGTCACGATCAACCACTTCTTTTTGAATCACTGGATCCAGTGCCCCACTCATGCCGTTACAGGTGGTGCAGGCAAAGGCCACCACGCCAAAACCCATCTGCTCCAGTTCAGGCAACAGCCCGGCTTCTTCGAGGTACATTTTTACCGTTTTAGAACCCGGCGCCAGAGAGGATTTCACCCAGGGCTTACGGGTCAGGCCGAGCCGGTTCGCATTGCGGGCAATCAAACCGGCGGCAATCATATTGCGCGGATTACTGGTATTGGTGCAGCTGGTAATGGCCGCGATAATCACTGCGCCATCAGGCATCAGCCCTTTTTCGTTTTCCACTTTGCCGGAAATGCCGCGCGCGGCCAGCTCCGAAACCGGCAGCAAGGCATGGGGGTTAGAGGGGCCAGCAAGATTGCGAGCCACCGCAGACAAATCAAATGTCAGTACGCGCTCGTACTCGGCATTTTTCAGGGTGTCGGCCCAGAGACCCGTTTCTTTGGCAAAGTGTTCCACCAGCTTGACCTGCTCATCGTCACGGCCAGTAAGCTTTAAATAATCAATGGTTTGTTCATCGATATAAAACATGCCCGCCGTGGCGCCGTACTCCGGCGTCATATTGGCGATGGTGGCACGATCGCCAAGACTCAGGTTGGAGGCGCCTTCGCCGTAAAATTCCAGATAAGCGCCAACCACACGCTCTTTGCGTAAAAATGCAGTGAGCGCCAGCACCATGTCGGTACCGTTAATGCCCGCTTGTAACTTGCCTGTTAATTCAACGCCAACAATATCCGGCAGGCGCATATAAGAGGCTCTGCCCAGCATCACGCTCTCTGCTTCCAGGCCGCCAACCCCGACAGAAATTACACCCAATGCATCCACCATCGGCGTGTGACTATCGGTACCCACACAGGTATCAGGAAACGCCACGCCATCGCGCACCTGAATCACCGGCGACATTTTCTCCAGGTTAATCTGGTGCATGATGCCATTGCCCGGCGGGATCACATCGACGTTTTTAAAGGCCGTTTTAGTCCAGTTAATAAAATGAAAACGGTCGTCGTTGCGGCGATCTTCGATGGCGCGGTTCATCTGGAAGGCGTCTTTTTCAAAGCCGGCGTGTTCAACAGCAAGAGAATGGTCGACAATTAACTGCGTCGGCACCACCGGATTTACTTGTGCAGGATCACCACCTTTTGCGGCGATCGCATCACGCAAACCGGCCAGATCCACCAAAGCGGTCTGGCCAAGAATGTCGTGGCAGACGACCCGTGCCGGAAACCAGGGGAAATCCAGGTCGCGTTTGCGCTCGATAATCTGCTTGAGTGAGTCAGTCAGGGTATCGGGATCGCAGCGGCGCACCAGGTTTTCGGCCAGCACGCGGGAGGTGTATGGAAGCTTCTCATAAGCTCCAGGCTGGATCGCATCGACTGCGGCACGGGTATCGAAATAATCCAACCCGGTTCCGGGCAAAGGTTTGCGATTGTTCGTATTCATAGCTTAATCCACAACATAAAGTTCTGCGGGCCGGGTGGCGCACCTATCACACCAACCGGCCTAATTTTAACCTTTAACCACAGCCAGTGGCCGACAAAAGATCGTCACTCACCAGCTTTTAAATTAACGTTCAGCAATAGGTGGTACTGTGCGAGGCGCTTCACCAACGTATTCAGCCGATGGACGAATAATACGGTTGTCTGCACGCTGCTCCATCACATGGGCCGCCCAACCCGTTAAGCGGGACATGACAAATATGGGCGTGAATAATTTGGTCGGGATACCCATAAAATTATACGCCGATGCATGAAAAAAATCAGCGTTACAGAAAAGTTTTTTCTCACGCCACATAACTTCTTCACAACGCACAGAGGCTGCGTAAAGCACTTCGTCGCCCACCTCTTTTGATAGCTTTTCTGACCACTGCTTAATAATTTCGTTACGGGGATCTGACTCAGAATAAATAGCATGTCCAAAACCCATGATTTTTTCTTTACGGGCTAATTTACTCATCATTTCTTTCTCGGCATGATCTGCTGAGGTAAAGCCTTGAATCATGTCCATCGCAGCTTCGTTGGCACCACCGTGCAATGGGCCACGTAAAGAACCAATTGCACCGGTAATACAAGAGTGCATATCAGACAGAGTTGAAGCGCACACCCGCGCAGTAAAGGTCGAGGCATTAAACTCATGTTCAGCATAAAGAATCAACGATACGTGCATAACTTGTTCGTGCAGCGCATTGGGTTTCTCATCATGAAGCATATGCAAAAAATGAGCGCCGATGGAATCGTCATCGGTTTCAACATTGATCCGCACACCGTCGTGTGAAAACCGATACCAGTAACAAATAATGCTGGGGAAACAGGCCAACATCCGGTCGGTCACTTGACCTTGTTGCTTAAAGTCAGTTTCGGTTTCCAGATTACCAAGCATAGAACAACCGGTACGAATCACATCCATAGGATGTGCATCAACTGGAATACGTTCGAGCACTTCTTTTAACGCATCAGGCAAACCGCGCATGCCACGCAGCTGTTGTTTATAAGCATCCAGCTCTGCCTGGGTAGGTAACTCACCTTTTAAAATCATGTAAGCCACTTCTTCAAATTGACAGTTCTCAGCCAAATCTTTCACATCATAGCCACGGTAGGTTAAACCTGAACCAGATTTGCCTACAGTGGATAAGGCTGTTTTACCTGCTACTTGTCCGCGAAGGCCCGCACCGCTTAATACTTTTGCCATTAGATGTTCTCCCGAATGTTTATGTGTTGAAATTGCTTATGATAAGGTGTGTAAGTAATTATTTGTTTTTACCTTCTGCAAACAATGCATCCAGTTTTTGCTCATAGTTGTGATAACCCAAATAATCGTAAAGCTCCATACGTGTTTGCATGGCCTCTACCACTGCTTTCTGGTCACCGTTTTCAAGAATGCATTGGTAAACGTTTTCTGCGGCTTTATTCATCGCGCGAAATGCACTGAGGGGATAAAGCACCATCGCAGCACCCCACTCACCCAGTTCCTTTGTGTTCCATAACTCAGTCTGACCAAACTCGGTAATATTAGCCAGGATGGGCACATCCAGGGCTTTGGAGAAAGCACGATAATGGGCTTCAGTTTGTACCGCTTCAGCAAAAATACCGTCGGCACCTGCGGCCACATAGGCTAAGGCACGCTCAATAGCCGCGTCTATACCTTCTTGTGCAAAAGCATCGGTACGTGCCATGATGAAAAAGTCTGGATCAGTGCGGGCATCCACTGCCGCTTTTATTCTGTCGACCATTTCTTCGGTCGAAACAATTTCTTTGTTAGGTCGGTGACCACAACGCTTTTGTGCCACCTGGTCTTCCATATGCACCGCTGCTGCCTCAGCTTTTTCCATATCACGTATGGTTTTAGCGATGTTAAATGCGCCGCCCCAGCCTGTGTCTATATCCACCAGCAAAGGTAAATCACAGGCCGAAGTAATACGCTGCACATCAACAATAACGTCATTCAGTGATGTCATTCCCAGGTCCGGCAAGCCATAAGACGCATTCGCCACCCCGCCACCTGATAAATAAATGGCCTGGTGACCAATTTTTTTTGCCATCATCGCAGCGTAAGCGTTAATGGTGCCAACAATTTGCAAGGGTTTATTGTCGGCTAAGGCCTGGCGAAAACGTGCCCCGGGTGTTAAAGAATTACTCATGATGTCTCCTGTTAATGTTTGCTATTGCGCTTCAGTACTTATACCTATAGCTGCTGCCAGCTGGATGTTTTCAGCATGCTGGTTTTTAAATCGCTGCTCTATATTAATCCGCGCGCGACTGATATGCCTGCGCATCAGCAATTCAGCCAGTTCTCCATCTTTATTTTCAATGGCATCAATAATCTGCCGGTGTTCTGAAAAAGCTTTCTTGGGGCGACCTTTGGTGTCGCTAAAGCGGTAACGGTAAAGGCGTACCAAATGGTACAAATCGCCGCATAATATACCTGAAAGAAGCTGGTTTCGACTGCCTTTAACAATACGGTAATGAAAATCGAGGTCGCCTTCTTGCTGAAAATAGGCTCGACCAGACTGTAGCTCTGCTTGCTGGCGATGTTTTTCCAGCAGCTCGCGCAAGCCTGCAATTTCTTCAGCGGTCATTTTTTCTGCTGCCAAGCGGCATGCCATGCCTTCCAGAGCTTCGCGTGTATAGTAAATATCTATCAATTCTTCAATTGAAAGCGAAACCACCCTGGCACCCACATGGGCTTGCCGAACCAATAGTTTTCGTGACTCCAGCCTGTTAATGGCCTCTCTTAGAGGGCCACGACTGATGCCGTATTGTTTGGCCAGCTCGGTTTCACTGATTTTGCTACCTGGCGGCATGGCACCACTGACAATAGCGGCCTGTATTTTACGGAATACCTTATCAGCCAGGGTACGGGACTCATCCTCAGCCTGGGGCTCATTAGCAGATTGCTCAGGGATTAGCTTCATTGATTGTCGACAATAAATTAAAAAGGGCTGAACTTTATTGCCAAAATGGCCATTAGTCAAGTTTAACCAAGGCATATTGTCAACAATTATGCCTGCAAAGATCAGCGCCCGTGCAAGAATAAATATATCAAAGGATGCTGGCCCAACTTTATGGGGCGGCAGGATAACAGATAATGTATCGCTGGTATTTCCCACCGCCAGGCTTTTACCGCTAAAATGGCCGCCTTGCATAACCATCTGATTAGCAGGCCCGTCTGCAGTGACCAATACCTTGACCAATCTTAAGTCTTTGCTTCCGCCACCAGCATTCAAAGCGAGCATTGCCGAACTACCTTATAGTGCGGACAGCAGCACCTTGTTTTCACCCATCCAAGACCAGGACTGGTCCATATTTTTAGATAGCTGCCATAATAACGAAACTACAGCAAACAGGCGCTACGATGTAATCGCATGGAACCCTTTTTTAACTCTGACTTGTTCGGGAAAGACCTCAACACTGATGTCTGCGGATGGCACGGTGCTCTACCAGACCTCAGCCGTTCTACCACTTGAACTTTTGCAAACCATTAACAGCCACTATGCTGCTTGCTCAGAAACATTAATCGGTGCCAATCCCCTGCCTTTTAAAGGTGGAGCCATTGGGCATTTTAACTATGAGCTAATGGTTGATCAAACGCTAAGCCCATTACCTCACCAATTTGATGATCAGCAGATTGACCTGGCCATGGGCTTTTATGAAAACTTTATTATTGTTGACCACTGGCAAAAAAAGACCACCCTTGTCTGCCTTGGCTTGACTAAACGCAAGCGCGAAGATAGGTCGCTGCCCAGCATAGAAAACTGGCAAAACCTTTTCCTGGCAGCCCAAAACCTTTCGCCTGCTCCTGCTATCGACCAGGGCACACACTTTAAACTGCTGACACCTTTCATCAGCAATATGACTGCGGATGAATATAAGCACCGCTTTAATAAAATCATCGCATACCTGAAAGCCGGAGACTGTTATCAAGTTAATCTGGCACAACGCTTTACTGCCAGATTTAGCGGTAACCCCTGGCATGCTTACTGCGCGTTGCGAGCGATTAGTCCTGCGCCATTTTCAGCCTTTCTGAACTTGCCTCACGGTAAAATTCTCAGCCATTCACCGGAAAGCTTCCTTCGTGTTGCAAACAACCAGGTTGAAACCCGGCCCATTAAGGGAACACGAGCGAGAAAAAAGCAAGCCAGCGAGGACATAAAACAGGCTGAGCTGTTAACTGCCAGCAGCAAAGATAAAGCTGAAAACCTGATGATTGTTGATTTAATGCGTAATGACATCAGCCGTAATTGCGTTGTTGGCAGCGTGAGCGTACCCAAGCTGTTTGCGCTGGAAAGCTTTTCAAATGTGCACCACCTGGTAAGCACTGTTCAAGGAACGCTGGCCCCAGACCATAGCAGCATTGAATTATTACGCGACTGTTTCCCTGGCGGCTCTATTACCGGAGCACCAAAACGACGAGCAATGGAAATCATTGCCGAGCTGGAACCCGATGCTCGCTCAGCATACTGTGGTTCAATTGGTTATATCGGTTTTAATGGTGACATGAGCACCAATATTGCAATCCGCACCCTGCAATGTCAGGGACAGGCAATACAGGTTTGGGGTGGTGGTGGTATTGTCGCCGATTCAAATTGTGACAGCGAATACCAGGAATCAATCCAGAAGGTAGACAACCTGATATCAGCCCTCCAGGCTTTATGAAAAAAAGCCTTCACGCTTGTGTTTGATCGAAGTCCTGAAGTATAACTAGTTGGCCCTGAAAAACCCTTCATCTGGCAAGCAGATACGCACTGTCAGATATTGGGTAATTCACAAGACAAGATAAGACGCAGGAAAAACTTTTAGGTTACATTTTTTTGTTTTTTTGAAAACACCGCTCCTTCTCCCTAATCAGCCAAGAAATTTACACAGTTACAAAATTTTACATTATTCCCCGCTACGCCCAACCCCATACCTTATTCACAATAAATACTAACTACTTGCATTAATAAAAACTTTTAAGTTCAATCAATTACCGCCATATAAAGCTATTTTCCTAAGCTTGCGAGCAGGTACTTCCTGACATTTCAGAATCATTTTCGCTGTAGAAAAAAATATAATCATTAATTGCATTTTGTTAACAAGGTTGCAAAGGCGAAAATTTTTGATAAAGTGCGAATGGCAACACTGAATGTTTTTCTAAAAAAATAACAAGCATCTTTCTTGGAGCATAATATGAATGCAATAAAAAAAATAATCTTAGCGGTTTTTATAACGACTGGAGTTATAAGTCTATCAGGCTGCCAACTTGGCGTTTTGGAATTGGATATTGGTATAGGCTTTGAGGAAGGTGCTTACGTCATTTCTGAATAAGCACCTCCTGATTCTAGTAAGACGGTCCTGTTGCACAAAATTGATTGTCATAGATAAATATTTTGTGCAGCATGGACTGGACTAGGCATTAAGCCATCCCCCCAACCCTGCCTCGTTATGAAACATTAGCCAAAGCTTTCTACACCCTCCCAGTAACGGGCTTCGAGTTCTTTTTTAGGCAGCTTGCCTGCCAGGTTTCGCGGTAAATCATCAAAATCGACTATTCTTGGAAGTTTGAAACCATAAAGCCCATTCTGCTTGCAGTGCTCAACAATTTCGTCATGAGTAGCGCTTTCTCCTGGTTTTAGTTGCACCACAGCAACCGGCACTTCACCCAGGTCTTTATCAGGGCCACGCACCACCGCCACATCCATAACCTTGTGGTATTGCTTGATGACATTTTCAATTTCGTTGGGGAAAATATTAACACCTCCGGTAATAATCATTTCTTTAACCCGAGATGTAAGGTAAAGATACTTATGTTCATCTACGTAGCCAATTAAACCGTCGTCATACCATAGCTGTCCGTCAATTTCCAAAAAGTTTTTATACATGTCCTCTTCGCTCACGCCAGCATATTCCAGGCCATAAACGGTGGGCGTGCGCATAATCACTTTACCTTCTGAACCTGCGGGGGCCCAGGTTTCTTGATCAAGATCCCAAATACGGCAATCACAGCCTCTGATTTTTCCGACGCTGTTATAACGCTGCTCGTCTTGCTGATAATCTTCTGGTGCCAGTATAGTGACTAAACCCGTTTCCGAGGCCGCGTAGTACTCATGAAATACATCGTCAGGCGCACCCTGGCGGCGAAATAATGCATTGATCTCTTTTTTTACATGGGGCGGACAAGGTGCTGCCGCACAGATAACGGAACGCATGGTTGAAAGATCGTATTTGTTAAGCACCTCATCTGGTAATTTTAATACCCGTTCAAGCATGGTCGGTGCAACAAAGGTCCAGTTAATTCGCTCATCCTGAATAGCCTTGAGAAAGGCCTCACCGGAAAATTTGCGCATCGGAACAACCGTACCGCCGAGGAAAAAAGGCAATACACCTATTTGAACACCGGCATGGTAAAGCGGCCCGGGTATTAAGGAGCGCAGATTTTTTGTTTGCGGGTCTTTGATACGACCTAATTTATAATGGTGAAATGCCGACAATTGCATAATACCAAATTCGGCTACTTCAGATTTTTTTGCGCCACGTCGATCAGCATCGTTATCCGAGGTTAAACGCTCGCGGTTAATATGCATATACTTGGGTGTGCCTGTGGTACCACCACTGTAAGGCCTGGCGGCCATATCCAGCTTTCCGGGTGGTAACACCGCCTGCGCATTTTCAATCAACGTTTCATAAGCAAGCATGCCTTCAGGTGGGGTACCACCAACAACAATAAAGTGTTCTACAGAAGGTATGTCCCCCAGAATAGGTTCCACCTTGTCCAAAAACTCTATATCAAATAATAAAACCTTAGGCTGGGCGGCATTAATACACTGGGCAAGTTCCGCGGGTTTTAAATGCCAGTTAAGCATCGGCATTTGTATGCCGGTAAGAGTCCCCGCACCCATGGCTTCGAACCATGCAGGACTGTTATAAAGTAATTCAGCAAAGGTATCGCCAGGTTTAAGTCCCAGGCTTGTCAGCACATCGGCTAATCTCAGTACCCGATCTTTGTATTGGCTAAAAGTGATCCGATTGCCATTACTGTCAATAATGGCCTCTCGACTACCCAAGGTATCCCAAAATGACAGCAAAAAATGGCGGGGCAATTCTTCCCTGTTAAAACCACTTCGATAAAGCGCTTTTCCCAGGGTTTTAACAATATTAAACACACCAATTTGGCGTAATGGCGCCATGGCGCCCGAGCGGGCGGATGGATTGTTCCTTAGTTCTGATAAAGCGGTCATGGTACTTCCCTCGTGTTATTTTTCTTGTTTATTTTCTTAATTTAGTGCCCATCTATAATATGCCTGCTACCGGTTTCTGCTCTTATTAAAGCAGCTTATATGAAGCTGCTCAGCAAGTGCTACATTGATTAACACTAATCAATGTAGAGCAAAAAATTCGGTATAATCCATGGCAATTAGCCGTATAGTAAGCCCATTAAGATGCTTTTTACAAATGCTTAACACGACAAAATCAATCTATAACTGCCGGTATATTTTCAATGAACCACAGGATCAAAACTTATTTTCTACTGATATCTGAGTGCGAATCTGCTATGGTTGTCACTGGTGTAATAGCTGACAGGACAATGCCCGATAACAGCAACAGAACCAACATATAAAAAGTATAGCTAAGTGACTGAATCTGCTTCAAAGTTAAATAAATCTTCGCATCCCCGGCAAATAATTCTGCAACTTTTGGACAGCCTGGGTGAAGAAATAATCGGCCAGGATCTGCTGTTAAACAGAATGCTGATAGCCTTGCTGGCCGAAGGTCACCTGCTGGTGGTTGGCGCCCCCGGGCTGGCCAAAACAACCGCAGTCAAGGCGCTTGCAAACCGACTGGAAGGCTGCTTTCACCGGATACAATTTACCCCCGATTTATTACCTTCCGACCTTACCGGTACTGAGATTTATCACCCCCAACAAAGCAATTTTGAGTTTCAGAAAGGCCCTGTGTTCAATAACTTTTTGTTAGCTGATGAAATCAACCGGGCACCGGCAAAAGTTCAATCAGCCTTGCTAGAAGCTATGGCCGAAAGGCAAATCACCGTGGGTAACACTACTTATCCACTACCACAACTTTTCCTGGTTATGGCGACCCAAAACCCTATTGAGCAGGAAGGTACTTACCCTTTGCCTGAAGCCCAGCTTGATCGCTTCCTGATGGAAGTGAACATTGCTTACCCAACAAAACAAGATGAACAAAAAATTCTGCAGCTGATTCGAGAGCAACGAAAAAAAAATTCCGGGTTTGCTAACAGCTCAACAGCAACCGTTATTGAAACTGTTGATCAAAAAACCTTGTTTGCTGCACGTGATGAAATTTTCAACATCCACTTTTCTTCACGCCTGGAAGAATATGTGGTAGAACTGGTTGCCGCAAGCCGTAATCCTGGAAACTATGACCCTGATCTACAAAGGCTGGTCAGGTTTGGCGCTAGCCCGCGGGGCACCATTGCACTGGAGCATTGTGCAAGAGCCCACGCCTGGCTAAATAATCAAGACTATGTATCACCAGAAAATATTCATGCAGTTGCACCGGATGTCTTACGCCATAGAATAATCATGTCGTATGAAGCCATCGCTGATGGCATTTCAGTTGATGACTTCATTACCACCTTGTTAAAACTTGTACCTGTTCCATAATCGTTGTCACCGTGATCAATAAGCACAAAATTATTCGCCAGGCCACAAAACCAATTCAATTGATTTATCAGCTATTTCGCTCAATAAAGCTCAGCTCAAAAAGCCACCCCCGCAGGCAGACTGCAGACAAAAACAATGCTGACAAGGGCACGACTTGCTCTTTTGCTGAGCTGGTACGCCTTGAGGATATGAGCCATTCATTGCTTGCAGAGCGCTCTGCCAAATTCCCGCAAGGATTCAGCGGCGACTTTTTATCTGCATTTCGCGGCCACGGCATGGAATACCATGAATCCCGCCTTTATCAATACGGTGATGATATTAAAAACATGGATTGGCGGGTGACTGCCCGCACCCATAAACCTTTTGTAAAAACTTTTAGGGATGAAAAAGAGCGTCCGGTTTTTTTTCTTGTTGACCACAGCAACAGCATGCATTTTGCTACGCGTAATGAATACAAATCTGTTAAAGCCAGCAAGATCGCTGGTCTAATGGCCTGGGCCGCCGCTAATAACGGCAATAAAGTAGGCAGCCTGGTTTTTAACAATACATCGCATTACGAAATACCACCCAGTCTCGGCGATAAAGGTGTTCTCAAGCTAATAAAAAGACTCGTCATTGAAAAGCCCGCTGACCAACAGACATATACATACACAAACGCAGGCGCGTCTTTGCTTGACAGCCTGCAACGTTTAAAATTTTTAATTCGCAAAGGCAGTCAAGTCTTTATTATCAGCGACTTCAACAAGGTCAAACAAAGCTTCGATGAAACTTTTTTTGAGCTCTCACGTCGTGGGAAAATAAATTTAATCATGATCCACGATCCTATCGAATGCGCCCCCTTGCCTCAAGGTCGGTACCGTCTATCTGATGGCCAAAATATCCTGGAACTGAATCATGTTAACGATCAAAGTAGAAACAAAATCGCCGAGTTATTTATCCAACGAAACGACTGCTTAAAACGCGTTGCCAAAAAGTACGGCATGAAAGTCACAACGATCTCTACTGAAGATGACTTAAAAGACATTATTCAGAAAAACCTTGTTCATTTCTATTAGCAAGTCAGCGAGCACCCTTATAAAAATGGAAACAAGTCAAAATCCTGTAAATGATATGGTACTGCATAAATTGCGAGATATTCATTTACCTGACCCGGTAAGTTTTTATCCATTACCCATGGCCTGGTGGATAATGATTACCGTAGTGATATTGCTCAGCATAGGACTTTGGCTGTTGGTTCAATACAGGCTAAAAGCAGCACAACGCACGGCTTTAAAAAAGCTTGATCAACTCGAAACCGAGCTTGCAAGCCACGACAATCAGGCGGTGATCTTTATGGAGCTTTCCTACCTGCTAAAACACTACGTAAAAAACCAATACCCCAATAGCTTAGCCAGTGGCTTAATCGGTGATGACTGGTTAAATTTCCTTGACCGAACATCCCACAGCAAAGAATTTTCGCAAGGCGCTGGAAAAACCCTGAGAACCTTGCCTTATCAGAACAACAAGCGAAGCAGCCTTGAGGTTTTTAGCGCCGTCAGACTTTGGATTAAGCAAAACCCTTATAAAACTAAAAAGCACATAGTACTATGATTCAGCTAATTTGGCCTTGGGCTTACATCTTATTACCTTTGCCTTTTATCATCAGGAAACTTTTACCCAGCGCCCATAACAAAGCCACAGCGGCATTAAAAGTACCTTTTTTTAAACAACTTTTGAATTCCACAGGCTATAAACCTGTTAACGCTCAATGGCCTTTCTACCTGGCAACGCTGATCTGGCTGCTAATGCTGTTAGCTTTCAGCCGGCCGCAATGGCTCAGCGATCCCATCGACATACCCCAAACCGGCCGCGACATAATGATAGCCGTTGACCTTTCGGCAAGTATGGAAACCGACGATTTCTATATTGAAGATCTAAAAGTTGACCGCCTGACTGCCGTCAAACATGTACTGAACAATTTTATCAAACAACGCGAGGGTGATCGCATCGGCCTGATTTTATTCGGCAATAAAGCCTATGTGCAAACGCCCTTAAGTTTTGACTTACAAGCCGTGTCACAAATGCTTAATGAAACTGAAACCAGAATGATCGGTAAAATGACCGCCATGGGTGATGCCATCGGCCTTGCCGTTAAACGCTTACATGAACATCCAAGCAAGCACCGGGTTTTGATTTTACTAAGTGATGGTAACGATACCACAGGCATATTACCTGCGGAACGTGCTGCTCACTTTGCCGGCCTTGAAGGTCTAAGTGTTTACACCATTGGCATAGGCAGCAAACAGGCTGAGGGTTTATTTAATAAAAAAAGTGCAAGCAATCCGACTGTTTTAAATGAAACCACGCTTAAAACAGTGGCCAAACTTACCAATGGCCGGTATTTCAGGGCTGCTGATTTTCAACAGCTACAAGGTGTCTATAAAACCATTAACAGACTGGAACCCATTGATATTGGTGCCAAACGTTTTCATAAAATTGTAGAACTGTATCAATGGCCCTTAGGTATTGCTTTATTATTATCCTTTATTTACATCTTCCTTAAAAACCAAACCTTTGAGACTTTTGCTTTCAAAAAAAACATTAAGCTTGATATGGATACCAGAACATGAGCTGGTCGGACTTACATTTTTTACGACCTTATTGGCTTATTGCCATGATTCCAGCTGCACTGCTTTTATGGCGGCTTTACGTCGAACGCAATAAAAAAAACTTCTGGCAAAATAGAGTTGATCCACATTTATTAAAACACCTGCTTATTGGCGGCTTTGAAAAACAATCAAACGCAGGTTTATTGCTGTTAGCCTTTGTCTGGCTGCTGGCAATTATTGCCCTCGCTGGCCCGGTTTGGGAAAAGCTTCCCTCACCTATTTTTCACGGCGATAACAGGCTGGTTATTGCACTCGATCTGTCCCGATCTATGAACGCAAATGACATCATCCCCAGCCGCCTGGAAAGCGCAAAAATATATTTAGAAAAATACCTTAATATTTCACAAGACGACCGAATCGGGTTGGTAGTATTTGCCGAGCAGGCTTTTGTCGCAGCACCGTTATCACAAGATAAGGCCACCGCTCGGGATATGATTAAATACGCTTATACCGACATTATGCCGATACAGGGTAGCAGGCCAGATAGAGGTATTTTAAAAGCAATTGAACTGCTGCAACAAACGAACAATAAACCTGGACACATACTGCTTGTGACGGATGGACCTTCCAGCAAGAGCACAGAGTTGTTATTTAAGGCCATCGAAGCTGCACAAGCAAAAAGCCACACTGTATCCATTCTGGCAGTGGGCACTGCTGAAGGCGGCCTTATACCTCTGACGCCTGGCAAAGCCCGAGGCAGCGAAAATAATTTCCTTACCCAAGATTCTGGTAAGCCGGTGCTTGCCACCGTCGATTATAGTTTGCTCAAAAAAATGGCGGCTCAAGGTGGCGGAAATTATAATTTAATTAAAGATAATAACAGCAAACTCGATGAGTTAGTTGCTTATACCGCCACCAAAATTGATAACTCGAAAAAAAAACCGGCCGATAAAACCCTCCAATGGAAGGAATTTGGCCCTTATTTATTGTTTGTCTTAATACCTCTTTCAGCACTTGCATTTAGACGAGGTTGGGCTGGGTCAATACTCTTAAGCTTGGTTTTCAGTCACGCAATTATGGGTGCAAGCATTACCGCTGAGGCCAGCACTGAAGCAGGCAAGCAAGGCAACATTAAAGCCACCTGGACTGATCTATGGGTAAGAGCCGATTACCAGGCTTATAAGTTATTTAAACAAAACAGGATGCAAGCTGCTGCCGAAAAATTTAATCATCGCCTATGGCGTGGAAATAGCTGGTACAGGATGGGTGAATTCAAAAAAGCAGAAGAGGAATTCGCGAGCGTGGATACCGCAACAGGGCATTTCAACAGAGGCAATGCCTTGGCGCAACAGGGGAAGATCGAAGCAGCCATTGAGGCATATTCCACTGCCCTTAGTTACGACATGAATTTTAAAGATGCCAGCGTTAACCGCACGTTATTAAAAAATTACCTGGAGCAAAAACAGAAAAAGAATGCGCAAAAAAAAATGCCTTCCCAAGGCAAGGATGCTAAAAAAGGTCAGGGACGCCCGTATAATAATGTTACCGGCGGCGAAGCAAAAAATGCTGAGTTTGAAAAACAACAATCCGAACGACAAAATCAAAAAGGCAGTAGCGACAAGGATAGAGACGGCGAAAAAGACAAACAATCAAAAAAGGGCAAGGCCAGCAATGATCCAGCACAAGAGCCTGAAGACAAGCAAATCAGCAATGCTGAAGCTGCCGATGAAAAAGCTCTTGCAGTTCAATTTGTTAAAGAAATCAAACCAAGCTCAACCATTGGCCCTGACCAATGGTTGAATATGATTAAAGACAACCCTGCAGATTTACTTAAATTAAAGTTTTCCGCTCAATATTTAAAGTCAAAAGAAAAGACACCAGAAGCCAGTACCCAAGCCTGGTAAAACCAGGCTGGCTATTTTGCTTGAATAAAATAGAATGGAAAAAACTGAATATTTTACCCCAATGAAACGTAAGGCTTTCATTTCAACAGCCAGCTAGAATAAAGCTGAATGCTCCCCAGGAATGAAATAAGCTTCATTGATATCTTCCAGCATTACAGGCTTTTCTATACCCCAGCCCTGGGCATAATCAATGCCTATTTCTTTTAATTTTCCCAGGATTTCATTATTTTCCACATACTCGGCAATCGTACGCTTGCCCAGAAACTTTGCCATCTCATGGATGGATTTCACCATTGCATAATCACTCTCATCAGTCACAATATCTTTAACAAACACACCATCAATTTTGACATAATCGACAGGCAAGTGTTTAAGATAAGCATAAGATGATAAACCCGAACCAAAATCATCCAATGCAAATTTACAACCAACGCTTTTCATTTCTTTAATAAAATCAGCTGCTCTGTCTAAATTAGCTATAGTAGCCGTTTCAGTCACTTCAAAAATAACCTTTTCCCTGGGCACCTTCATTTCAACGAATTTTTCCCAAATAAATGCCAGTAATGATTCATCATTAAATGAATGCCCCGAAAGATTTATTGCCAAGCCATTAATACTGTTCAATACACTTCTATTCTTAATCATCCAGTCAAAAACACTGCTAATAACCCACCGATCCACAGCTTGCATGCGGTTATATTGTTCCGCAGCATAAATAAAATCTGAAGGAGGCATTTGCAATCCGTTTTCGTCTTCAACACTTAATAAAACTTCATAGTGTGGCATCGAATAATCATCAGAAGAAATCGATGCTATTTGCTGGCAACGCAGTTTAATTCGATTTTCATCCAGAGCAAGGTTTAAACGGGTAACCCACTCCATAACATCATCACGCTCTGAAAATTGTTTATCTTCAGTATCATACACCTCAACTCGGTTGCGTCCTGCCTGTTTGGCAGCATCACACGCGGCATTCGCAGCTTTTAAAAAATTTTGTGCGCTGCCCTTAGCATCATCATTAATAAACACCAAGCCAACGCTTGCACCTAAAGAAAAAGGTTTCTCCCCCCAAACAAAACGATATTCCTGAATTGCATTCAGCTGATTATCTGCTATCTGATAAGCATCGCTTTCGCTGCAGTTTTCAATAAAGATACCAAATTCATCACCACCTAAGCGGGCAATAAAACCTTTAGCACTCATCCAAGATTTTATAATTTTGGTTACTTCAACCAACAAGGCGTCACCGGCCTCAAGGCCACATGTATTATTCACTATTTTAAATTGATCCAGATCCAGGTAACATATGGCATGTTGCTGATTTAATGACGTATCGATCACTTTTTGTAATTGCCTCTCAAATTCTTGACGACTCAATAAACCCGTGAGCTGATCATGGCTTGCCTGAAAAGCCAATTCATCATAGACATCTTCAATCATCTTCTCCAGGCCATGCTCAACTAATGGCATTTCACCTTCTGGTATAACCATAAGGCGTGCTTCTGAAAAAGCAATCGCAATCTGATAAAGCGTAAATTCGGTAACCTTCATACCGTGATGATTGACAAATACAAATTTTGAATGCTCTCTGCCTAACCATAGCAGCCGCATTTTTTTTGTTTCATTATCACTGACAATATACTCTAGCCAATCACCTATTTGTAGATTTTTTGCTTTCCTAATATACATATCAAGATCAAATTTGTCTTGATCCACTATTTGATCCGCACCTGTATCTTCTTTTACCGGCACCTCTACTAAATCAATTTTTCCTAAGGGATCCTTATCACTGAGATCGAGAATAGACTTAAGCTCATTCAATGCGCGTTCATTAATACGCTGATGACTTACTATATTTTCTAGCTGTTGATGTATATTATTAAACATGCTTAAGCCAGAAATATCACTCTCCCGGTCTATATGATTAAACTGATTTTCAGCACCTAACTTAATCATTAATAAATCGATCACATCGAGGTTTTTTTTCCACTCTTCACTTTCAGGTCCGTTACGGATGTAAGCATGATTCATCAATTCCCGCCAACCCGCCTCTAACAACAAGGGCACGGCTTTTGGCACAGCCTTTCCGCCTATACGTTGATTGATTTCATTATCAACGGTTTTTTTCGCCAATTCTATTTTTTCCAGTCCCTCGCAGGATTCAGTAACACGACTAACATTACGATCATAAACCGATTGTTGTCGCTCAAAAAGAGTATCTAATTCAGACAGGGCTTGCGTAAATACATTGAGGTCATCAACATACTGCTCATTAATTTTAGCCACAATTTGATCAATCAAACTTTGGGTGCGCACATTTTCCAGACCACCTTTAGCGCCTAATTGGGCAAGACGATTTAAAACCAAACGCGCAGGATGTTCCGCATTTCCAAAGAAACTATCATCCTGTATAACAACTTTAGATATCGGCAATTTTAAATCTTCAAAATTTCCACGCGTATGATCGCTAAGTCTATCGCTATTTAGCATTGCCTCATAAAGGTCCTCAAGGCCTTTTAAGACTTGCGTATGCTTATCACTTATGGCGTTATCATTGCCATATGTATCAACCAGCAATTGTTTTACCGATTCAAGAACAGATGATTTTGAATTGCTCAGGTCTCTGGCAGATAGTTTATCCAATGCATGAATAACTTCTGTATTTTTAAAATTATTTTTTTGATGATTATCATTAGTTTTATCAGCATTACTATTTTTTTTCTTTTGTATAGCCGTAATATTCTGGATAGTAGAAAAGGCTTTTTTGGCTATTCTTTCTTGAGCTTTGAACTGCTCATTGGTATGTGAGGTATTGACAGCTCTATTAAGCACAGGCTTTTGCTCAGCATTATTTATCGCTTCAGCATCTTTAGCCTGCCCCGCAGGTTCGGCATTTAGTTTCTCAACACTATTTTCTTCAGAACGATCAACTGTGCCTTTAACTTCAGCATGTTGTTTTTTTTGCTGTCCCGCATCTATTGTTGAAGAATTGTTAGCCTTCAGTGGAGCAGGCTCTAATTTCTTATTCCTGGGTTGTGCTTTTTTTTGCGAAGCTGGAGATTGTTGAGAGTCTTGCCCGTTGCTGTGTTCCTGCCTTACAGCCTCCCTATTATCATTTGGCTCATTATCAAATGGCTGGACTCTGATTGCACTGACCGTTTTATCAACTTTTTTAGGTTTGTCTTGATACTTTAAACGTTCAATTTTCGGCAATACGCCACTATTTATCAGAACATCGTTAATATCCCTGTACAAATCCCCTAATTTATTGACAACAGATGCTTCAAATACAGAAAAGATGATTTTTTCAGAAATTTTTGGCGCATTAATGCTTCCTATGACTTCAGCAAATGCATGGCAAATAACTTGAGGCGCAACAGGGTTATTATCTTCGTCGATGTTTACCTTTAATAAATGACTAAATCTGGCCCGAAGCTGAAACAGGCTTTCTTGGAAGTTTGTTTCAGCTTTTGAAATAATAATTTTTACAACCAGCCAATCCTCAAAATCATCCTGATTCACTAAAGACAGGTTTTCTGTTTGATCGTTATTAGGCGCTGTCGCATTAAGATTGCTAAATGCCTGCTTATCACCCATAAAAAAATCAAGTACCTCCATGGAGCGTTTATTAAAACTCCTTACTATTTTCCCCCTGTTTTGCTTGAGCTGAGGAATTGTATCGTATAGTTCACGCTGGAGAGTATTATTGGTCGCTTTCTCTGCGTTCTCTAATAAGGCATTCTCTACATCGGCAAAGAATCCTTGCAAAAACACCGCCAAATGGTCGGTAAAACAACGGCGGCATAAGGCTAAAATACGTTGCGTGCTATTTTTACCCAAAGCCTCTTCTTCAGCTGCCGTGATTTCGTGGACCTGGTTATTAATAGCATTTGACAAATTTTGCAACGCTTGTAGAGCAGCCGGATCCGGTTCAGAAAAAGAAACGCCAACGGAATTACCTTCAACACGTGTAATACGCGCATGCATATGAAAGTTTAAAGAACCTGACTGCGTTGGAATATTGAGATGAACAGTAATCCGGTCGTTGAGTTTAAATATTTGACCAGTGATATTATGCTCAATAAATGTAAGAAAACTGCCCCCCAAACAGAAGTCACGAATTTTCGCCTTGCAAGGCTTAACATTTTTAGCCGAGACCTGAACATCAAGCTGCAATGAATGACGATGAAATATCCTTTGATCTACGCTAGCCATACCAGTCTCTTTTTTCATTCAAACCACAGACTCACTGAACAGATTCAGCTCCGGGCGTATAAGAAATATCTATCCACTTTAATAATTAAAATCAGTAGCGAATTCTGCCGTGAAGGTTTTCTATTGCCAGCAGCTCATTAGAGCCTAACATTTCATGCATTATTCTGGGACATTAACTTATTATTTTTATAATAGTTTCTATTCTAACTTTATTCATAAAAGCAATATATTAACCCCTTCATACTCAAGCAGATAGCCGACGCGATATTGTGATGCAAGTCACAATACAAAAGAGGCTAGAGTGAGTTTCTCAGGTATAAATAAAGAAAGCAGATATAAAGAAATCGTGGGCTGGAGCTAAAGCCCCTGAAGAGCTTAAAGACATCGACGCTTAAAGCTGGCCTCACGGCTACAGTTTCAGCTGGATAAAAACAAATATACTCTAAGTCACAGAAGACAGATCTTCCTCAAGGCCTTGCTCCCACTCTCTGAAAGCTTTTAAGTCGCTACTTAGTGAATGCACAAGCATACCTATAACAGTGACATCATCAATAAAACCTATTGTTAAAATAAAGTCAGGAATGAGATCAAGTGGATTTAAAAAATAAAGCAATCCGGCTACCAGCATAAGTAAACTAAGCCAAGGAACTTGTTTATAACTGCCATTCACCGAAGCGCGCAACATTCGTTGCAAGGTTTTTAAATCATCCCAACCTGCAATAATTTTTGCTTTATTTTTTTCAGCTTTTTTTTCAACAGATTTAATCAACCAGGCTAGACGTTTTTTATCGGCTAGATATTGTTCTGCTTTATTGAAGTAATCAGGCATTTTATTTCAACTTTTATTCATTGACGTTTAACAAACAATCATTACGATCTTTAGCACGAAGTCCACAGGGTAAAAATAAGCCCAGATTTCTATCAACTTACTCACAACTTGTGTGGATAACTATGGGGATAAATTTTATTCACTTCAGTTAATATAAGGGCTGCCGGTTTTTTTTCAACACAGTTCATATTTTAAACATGCTATAAATTACGTTAAATTCATAATATTTTTTATTAAAATCAATATATTATAATTTATTTCTAAATTATTTTTTAATATAAGTGGCCAACAATCGCCTGTGGCTAGCCATTGAGGCACCCCGTACCCTTTCGCCAAAAAGCATCCTAAACACCACTAGTTTACATTTAATCTAAAAGCCTAAAGCGTTAGAATAGCATTTCAGTCAAGACACTTATAGAATGTCGCCTTCCAAAATACACTTACAAAAACCCGAATCCGCGGTGATCTTTATCAGCAGTTTTCAAGCAAAAGCTGAAAAGCTATTAAGTTAGCAGGGTGACGCGCTGTTCACATAGCCATTTTACCAGGAGAAAGCAGTAATGAAACAACCTGTGAAAGTAACGATCACTGGCGCTGCCGGCCAAATCAGTTATTCCCTTTTATTTCGCATCGCTTCCGGGCATATGCTTGGCGAAGACCAACCCGTTATTTTACAATTACTCGAAATCACACCGGCTCTAACGGCCTTGAAAGGCGTTGCCATGGAGCTGGAAGATTGTGCCTTTCCCCTATTGAGTGGACTGATTTTAACTGATAATGCTGAAGAAGCTTTCAAAGATGCCGATTATGCGCTACTGGTGGGAGCAAGGCCCCGAGGCCCAGGCATGGAACGCAAAGACCTGCTGGAAGCCAATGCGGCAATTTTCTCCGCACAAGGCAAAGCCATTAATCAAGTTGCCAGTCGCGGTATTAAAGTTCTGGTTGTGGGCAACCCCGCCAATACCAATGCCCTGATTGCCCAACGCAACGCACCGGATATTGCTCCTGGCCAGTTTACCGCCATGACCCGGCTCGACCATAACCGCGCTATTGCGCAACTTGCACAACAAACAAGTACTCACATTACTGATGTTACTCGGGTAACCATTTGGGGCAACCACTCCTCCACCCAATACCCGCAACTTGCCCATGCTTTGGTTAAAGGCAAGCCGGCTTTAGAAATGGTTGACGAAAGCTGGTATAAAAATACTTTTATACCCAATGTACAACAGCGTGGGGCGGCTATCATTAAGGCCAGAGGCGCGTCCAGCGCCGCCTCTGCTGCCAACGCAGCCATTGCTCACATGCGCGACTGGGCTTTAGGCACGGTTGAGAGCGATTGGGTCAGCATGGGTATTTACAGCGATGGCAGCTACGGCATTAAGGAAGGCTTAATTTATTCCTTTCCTGTTACCTGCCAAAATGGCGAATACAGTATTGTACAAGGTCTGGCTATTGATGATTTCAGTCGCGAAAAAATGACCGCTACAGAAACTGAGCTCACCGAGGAAAGAGATGCTGTGCAGCATCTTTTACCCTAACAAGATCGAGATCTAAGGCATGGCGAAATTAATTTCACCATGCCTGTCTCAGTAAGTTCGTGTCATGAAGCTGGGCATCACGTTACCACACCTTTGCCTGCAACTCAGAATAATATTGTTCTGTCATCCGTGGGCAGTAAGCAAATTCTGCTTCTTTAATGCATACTCCTTCATCCGTTATTTAGCGCCCCAATAAGCAAAGCGGGCTTGTATTCATAAGCTATGCCGGCCATTTTCATCTAGGTTTGGGTTTTACAGCAAAAGTGGCATAAATTTGCCCCCCCGCGCTCTTCTCAACTGATAGCATTTAACCATTGCAAGTATGCCTTTTTATTTTTTATTTGCGCTTACAGTTTTGCCGGTTTGGTGTTATTTTTCTAAAAAGTCAAAATACACCTTAGTCTGTATTTTCAGACCCCTGCGCTTCCCCTATTGCCAGTGGATAATTTTATGAACAATAAACCCAACTTAAGCACGAAGCCAAAGCCTTCAACAAACTGGGATGATATTTTTCTTCTCGATCAGCAACTCAGCGAAGAAGAAAGGATGATTCAGCAAACAGCAAGAAAATTTGCCCAGGAACAACTTATGCCCCGGGTTCAGAATGCCTTTCGCAATGAGATAGCTGACCCATCTATTATCAAAGAAATGGGAAAGCTGGGACTCAATGGCTTGCCCATAAAAGGCTATGGCTGTGCCGGAGCCAGCTACGTGGCCTATGGGCTGGTTGCCCGTGAGCTTGAACGTGTAGACAGTGGTTACCGCTCAGCGATGAGCGTTCAATCCAGCCTGGTGATGTATCCTGTTTACCTGTTTGGCAGTGAGGATCAAAAAAATCAGTACCTGCCACTCTTAGCCAGCGGAGACCTGATTGGCTGCTTTGGTTTGACTGAACCCAACAGTGGCTCTGATCCTGGCAGCATGACCACCCATGCCAAAAAAGACGGTGATGACTACCTGATCAGCGGTAGAAAAATGTGGATTTCAAATGCGCCTTTTGCTGATGTGTTTGTGATTTGGGCTAAAGATGAACATCAGGATATTCGCGGCTTTATTCTTGAAAAGGGTATGCCTGGCCTTGAAACCAAGCTTATTGAAGGCAAGTTTTCTTTACGAACTTCCACCACGGGTGAAGTTAGTATGGATCAAGTGAGAATACCGGGCAGTAATATGTTACCTAAAGCCAGGGGATTGCGCGGGCCTTTTAGTTGCCTCAACTCTGCCCGTTACGGCATTGCCTGGGGCGCACTGGGCGCCGCAGAGTTTTGTTGGCATGCGGCACGGGAATATGCTTTGCACCGCAAACAATTTGATAAACCCCTGGCAGCCACACAATTGGTGCAGAAGAAACTCGCCGATATGCAAACTGAAATTTCAATTGGACTGCAAGCTGCATTAAGAGTCGGCCAGCTGATTGATGAAGGCAAAATGCAACCTGAAATGATATCCGTCATCAAACGCAATTCTGCTGGAAAGGCCCTGGATATTGCCCGCCAGGCCAGGGACATTCATGGAGGTAATGGCATTGTTGACGAATACCACGTCATTCGCCATGTGCTGAATCTTGAAACGGTAAATACTTACGAAGGCACTCACGACATCCATGCTTTGATTTTAGGCCGTGCCCAGACAGGTATCCAGGCATTTTTTTAAGCCTTGGAGCAAATATTAAGGACGAAAAGCGCGTTAAAATACAATTTATTGGTTTATTGGACTGGCAGGATTTGCGTCACGGCAGTGGCATCTCCACTATCGTTTAGTCCGCTTAAGACCTGGCCCGGCCTGGATTTTATTTTTGATTTAGGCCTATCATTCAGGGGTATCACTTAACCGTGTTACTTAAATATTAATTCGCACCCTTCTTCGTATTACCTTCCAGAATTTTACTAGCACCCTGGCCTTTAAACAGCATCTAATTAACCAATAAGTAAAGCCAAAATATTGTGACTGGAAAGGCCCTGCTTGCGAGCTTTGCTAGCACCACTGTTGTGTATTTGTTTAAGACCAGCTAAGACAATAAACCTAAATCAAAGCCTTGGCCGATACAATAATGCCATTATTATCAGCATACACATACTCACCAGGCAGAAAGTTAACACCACCAAAAGTAATGGCTATATTCAAGTCGCCACGATCCTTGCGGACACTTTTTATCGGTACGGTGCGCAAAGCCTGCACCCCCAAATCGAGCTGGCCAATAGCATCCACATCGCGTATGCAGCCATAGATAATTAGACCTTGCCAACCATTTTCAACGGCTTTTGCAGCAATTAAATCTCCCAACAATGCGCAGCGCAGTGAACCACCGCCATCAACAACCATAACCTTTCCGTGACCAGGTGTACTGGCCTGCGCTTTAAGCACAGAGTTATCTTCATGGCATTTCACCGTGACTATTTCGCCGTAAAAAGCACGTCTGCCGCCGTAGTTATTAAACATTGGTTCAACAACTCGCACCAGTTTGGGGTTATCATCACATAAATCGGGGGTAACAAAACTCATGAATTTCCTCAATGATTAACTATTGCAACTCTAAACAATAAGCAAGATCATTTTTCTATGGGTAAACCTGCGTCCGTCCAGCCCTGCATATCACCGTCCAGGTGATACAGACCCGTTACGCCCTTTTCTTTCATCGCATCCAGTACAAGCCCGGCCCTACGACCAGATCGGCAATAAACAACAAGCTGTTTATCTTTATTACTGCTTAACAAGTGGTAAATTTTATCTGTTTCAGTATGCTGGATATTAACCGCGCCGGGTACATGACCATCATGAAACTCTTCAGCTGAACGCACATCCAACACTAATATCCCTTCTCCAGATAGCTGCTTTTCCTGCAAGGCTTGCACGGATATATTGAGTTCACTTGCATAAGCGCTAAAGGCAAAGCCATTAATAACAACCAAAAGCAGAAATGTATGAACTCTTCTCAAACTCAAGATAGTTTTTTTCATGGCAATTAATTCAGTTAAATACTCTTGTTGAAAAATTTACAGCCACCGAATTTAAAGGCGACTGATACCATTATTTTATAGCATCGTGTTAAAAATGAAAGAGCTAGAGGTAGTTAGAATTTGCATACTCAGCACCTTATTGACTGGTACTGAAGCACATAATATAGAGGAGGAATAGAAGAATATAAAACTTTAAAATGGCGTCCCCTAGGGGACTTGAACCCCTGTTACCGCCGTGAAAGGGCGGTGTCCTAGACCACTAGACGAAGGGGACGTGCAGGACCTTCGATAAGGCTTACCTTCTTCTTACCAATCTAATGAATTGGTGGAGCCAGGCGGGATCGAACCGCCGACCTCAACACTGCCAGTGTTGCGCTCTCCCAGCTGAGCTATGGCCCCATTGTTACTCATGGTTCGCAGCTAAGTGCTAACCAGTGCAAGCAGCCGCGAATTCTAGGGTGATGGGCTATACCTGTCAAGTGAAAGCTGTTTAACAGTTTCAGCATCGCGGCAATAAAAGGATTTTTCCTTTATTATTCAGCTTGCACCAGGGACTCAGATAGTGCCCGATATTCCTTTTCCCAGCGCTTGGCTTCTTTCTTTGAAGCTCCGCCCAGCACCTCTACGGCATACCGTAAGCGCACCCGCGATATATCCGGGCCCAGTACCACCATGGAATCCATCACCGGAGTAGCGCTGGATTTGCCCGTAATAGCGATAAAAATTGGCGCAATGAAATCCCTGAATTTCAACTGCATTTGCTCCGCCAAGGTGGTAAAGGCCGCTTCTATCGCTGGTTTTTGCCACGCATCTATCGCTTCCATTCGCCAAGTGGCAAATTGTAACAGTCTGCGCACCTCAGCCGGTTCGAGCTTTTTGTGTTGAAAGTCGGCGGCACTGATATCCAGCATGCCTGATACAAAAAAGGACGCTAAAGGTGCAATATCACTTAACAGCTCAACACGCTCTTGCACCATGCCCGCTGCCTGCATGAAGTAATCACGGTTAAACGCCCATGCAACCACACGGTCAGCAAATTGTTCGGTACTGAGGTTTTCCCTGATCCAGCTGCCATTGAGCCAGTTAAGTTTTTCGGCATCAAAAATCGGCCCGCCCAAGGACACTCTTTGCAGATCAAATGCTGTGATCATTTCTTCCAAGTTAAATTTTTCCTGCCCATCGGGCATCGACCACCCCATACGACCAAGATAATTTAACAGCGCCTCAGGCAAATACCCCATACGCTCGTAATAAGTGATGCTGGTGGGGTTTTTGCGCTTGCTGAGCTTGCTCTTATCCGGGTTACGCAATAAAGGCATATGGCATAATACCGGCATGTCCCAGCCAAAATACTGATAAAGTAGTTTGTGCTTGGGGGCGGAGCTAATCCACTCCTCCCCACGAATCACATGACTAATGGCCATTAAGTGGTCATCCACCACATTTGCAAGGTGGTAAGTGGGCATACCATCCGCTTTCAACAGAATTTGCATGTCCACTTGAGCCCAGTCAATTTCGATTTTACCCCGTAAGTAATCGTCTATTTCACAGCTGCCCGCTTCCGGCACTTTCATCCGCACCACAGAAGCTTCACCGGCTTGCCGGCGCTTTTGCACCTCTTCTACCGATAAGCTCAGGCACTTACCATCGTAGCCCGGCTGCTGCTTCTCCTGCATTTGCCTGGCTCTAAGCTCACTCAAACGATCTTCAGTGCAGAAACAGCGAAAGGCATGTCCTTGATCGAGAAGCTGCTGAACATGCTTCTGGTAAACCTCAGTCCGTTCACTTTGTCGGTAAGGGCCATAGTTACCACCTACATCCGGCCCCTCATCCCAACTCAGGCCTAACCACCGCAGGGCATTGAGAATTTTTTGCTCCGATTGCGCCGTGCTGCGAACCTGGTCGGTATCCTCAATGCGCAAGATAAACTTACCGCCCTGCTGCCGGGCAAAGCATAAGTTAAACAGCGCTATGTAGGCGGTACCCACATGAGGATCGCCCGTGGGTGATGGTGCAATTCGAGTGCGTACAGTCATAAGTAACCAGTTCAATGTTAATGATGCGAAAATATTAACCAAGGCCGTCGATTATACGCGTTTTATGCACCGCCTTGAAATCAGTTATAATAAGCTTAGCTCTCAAAGCCCCAACTGTTTTAAGTGAGATTTTTTTGACCAAGCACGCACTCAAACTCAAGCACACATTTTGCGTTGCCCCGATGCTGGATTGCACCGATCGGCATTTTCGCTATTTTGTCCGCCTGATAAGCCACCATGCCGTGCTGTACACCGAAATGATCACTACCGGAGCTTTGATCCACGGTGATCGAGAACGCTTTCTTGCCTACAGTGATCTTGAACACCCGGTGGCGGTACAACTGGGCGGCAGCGACCCCAAGGCACTGAAAACCTGCGCACAAATGATTGCCGATTACGGCTATGATGAGGTAAATCTTAATGTCGGCTGCCCCAGTGATCGCGTCCAGTCTGGCCGGTTTGGTGCCTGCCTGATGAAATCACCAGAGCTGGTTGCCGACTGCATTGCATCGATGGTTGATGCAGTGGATATACCTGTTACCCTTAAAACCCGCATTGGACTGGATGACAACGAGGCTTATGAGCCTTTGCATACCTTGATCAGCAAGGTTGCCGATGCAGGCTGTAACACTATGATTATCCATGCCCGCAATGCCTGGTTGAATGGTATAAGCCCAAAACAAAATCGCGAAATCCCTCCCCTGCGCTACGATGTTGTTTACCGCTTAAAGCAGGATTTTCCAAAGCTTGAGGTGGTGTTAAACGGTGGCCTTAAATCGCTGAATGATATACAAACGGTATTGGCCCATGTCGACGGTGTTATGGTGGGTCGCGAAGCTTATAGCAACCCGTACAGTTTGGCCAATATTGATCAACAACTTTACCAGGACCCCCATGATATACCTGGGCGTATAGAGGTACTGGAAAGGTTTTTGCCCTATGTAGCACAAGAACTGGAGCAGGGTTGCCAATTGAAACACATTACCCGACATATTTTAGGCCTGTTCCAAGGTCTTCCCGGAGCCAAGCACTGGCGCCGCCATATTAGTGAAAATGTCTTTAAACCTAATACGGGCATTGAATTATTAAACTCGGCTGTTTCAGCGCTTAAAAACTATTCCTAGGCCAGTATCAGCTTCTTTATTGAGCCATATCCACATAAGGAGGACATCATGTTAAAAAAAATCAGCCAGTTTTTTGATAACAAACTTGGCCTGAGTTCTACACAAAACGACGACCCTGCAGATCATCAGAAAAGACTGCAACTGGCTACGGCGGCTTTGTTGTTGGAAATTGCCCGAGCAGATTTTGATATTACTGAAGACGAAAGACAAACCATTGCCAATGCTCTGCAAAACACGTTTAACCTGGCTTCCACTGAATTAAATGAACTCTTGCAACTGGCAGCACAGGAAGTAGATGAGGCGGTATCGCTGCACCAATTCACGCGCCTGATACACGAAAGCTATCCTCCCGCTGACAAAAAAGAGATTATTCGTATGTTATGGAGCGTTGCCTATGCAAATAATGGCTTGGATAAATACGAAGAAGCCATGATCAGAAAAATTTCTGATTTATTGTACGTATCGCACCATGAATTTATGCACGCTAAGTCTCTGGCAAAAGACTTAGCAAATAATCAAATCAATGGCGATTGAAGGTGATTTGTGGTTTTACAGTGTCAGCCTGATTCCGGGCATTGCTTTGTTTTGATTTTTGCTGGCGCTGTTCTTTTTCAAGCTCATCAACAACGGCTTGAAAAGTTTCTTTATTAGTGCTGTTCAGCTCCATCAAAACACGGTGAGCTTCGAGCACTTTTGCACAAACTTCCTGTTGGGTACTATCAACCTGAGGTATGTCCTTGAGCATATCCTGTAAAGCAATTTTATCGATTTTCTCATTAAGCTCACCCCCCGTTTTTTTATTTTCGACAAAAATGGGTATTTTATCTAATACATAAAAAACCTGTTTAAAACCCATGGCCTCCAGGATTCGATTAATATCAGGGTTATCAGAAACGATAATGGGCCTGGCATTTAATTTCTGTTTAATTTTAACGGCAATTTTCGCCAGCATGCCTAGCGAGGTGCTGTCTATATTGCTAACGGCGTTTAAATCAATTAATACACCCGTGAGCTTTTCATCCGACAAGATAGTATCCAACAAAGCATCAATGGCGGTACAAAATACCAGCCGCACATCGCCACTCAGCTTCAATATATAACTACCGCTATGAACGGCATATTGAATACTACCTACTGGCTGCATACTTTCTGCCATGTTTCTTACCTGCTAAATACCCACACCAACATTCAAATCAGCCCTGAACCTGCTAATTTTGATATAACTGCAACCGCTAAAGTTCAAATTATCTTCTAAATCCCTGTTAAGCTCTGGCAACAACCATCAAGGAAATATCATCAGGGGCCGAACGGATGTTAGCGAGATCCAGTTTTTTTGCCAGAGAAGCGAAATCATCATGGCCGGACTCCACCAAGCCAAGCAAATATTGCTCTTTTTCAGCCAGTGACTGCTGTTTTAACATTTCCATTATACCGTCAGAAAACATGATCAGCGAGAATTGTTTCGATAAAGGGATTGTTACTTCCTCATAAACCGCATCGGCAAACACCCCAACCGGCAAGGTTGAAGATTCGATCATATTTACTTTGCCATCATTCACCAATATAGGTAAAGGAAAGTGGGCGGCTATACTGTAAGTGAGGGTGTTTTCTTTGCTGTCAATCACTCCATAAAACATGGTTAGATGTTTGCCCAAATCAAGCTGAATCAACTCCTGATTAAACCAGTGCAAAATCTTAGCCGGTCGGGAAACAATGTCGCTTCTATGCTTTTTGAAGTTTCGTAAATGCTCTGCGGTAGATACTTTAAGCAATAAGGTGATAAATGCCGAAGAGGAACCATGCCCTGAGACATCGGCCAGGTAGAAGGCAAAGCGGTGCTCATCAAGCCTGAAATAATCAACAAAATCACCGCTCAAATAGGAAGATGGTACAACCTGATAACCTAATTCACAGCCATAATAGAAGCATGGCGACGGCGGAAACAGTTTTTGTTGCACAAAACGCCCGGCTTCCTGGTCATCCTTAAGTTTTTTAACCGTTTGACTCAGTTCAATATTGGCAGACTCAAGCTGTTGACGATAAAGCAGATTTTCAGTCAGTAAGCGGCCCTTATCAATGGCGTTCATAACCGCTAATTTCAACTGCGTGAGCTCTGGTATCGGTTTGATCATATAATCCACCGCCCCCAGCTGCAATAAGCGTTCTATGTATTGAATATCATCGGGGTTGGCATCGGACAATACTATGACAGGCAAATCAAGGTCTTGCGCAGCAACCTCGCGAATAACGTCTTCTGCCAGGCCTTCAGGTTCTTGCAGATCGACAATAACCAGGCTTGGTTTATAGCGCTTAATCGAAGCGTAAGCGCTTTCGGCACCATCTGCTGTAAACACAATGAAGCCTGCCGCTTGCAGCTTGTCTAACAAAGACATGTTCAGGTCCTTGCTAGAGGTCACCATCAATACTGAATATGCTGCTAAGCTCATTATTTTTAGCTTATTCCTTGCTCTGGTTAGAGGCCGTTGCAATCAATACCTTTGGACAGCGCTTATGAGTGCGAAAACGGGCGCCAGCGTCGCTTAAAAGCCTTGGCTGTTGGTGCCGCAAACCATACTATAAGCGCTACTGGTTAGAGGTCAGCATACAGGGCGTCTTCTCGCTCGTACCTTTATGTTGTCTAGAATCCAAGCGGTTTAGCTTGGTACCAGACCAAAAGATAATAGAACTGACCAAGTTTTCAGGATCACGTGACTGCCAGTTTGAAAGGCAAGGACATTACGCCGAAAATGGGCCTAAGGCAAGCCCAATAGGTAAACATCGTCACCAAAAGCAAGATCCACATCAGCCCACCTTAAAATCAATCTAAGTCATTGAAAATATCATCATTTAACTCATCATCAAAAGCCCCAGCAGCACCATTCTCATCTTCAGCGCCATCCCTCACCAGATAATCTCGGCGGTTGAGGTAAAAATCTCTGAGAAAAGTGTATTTATCACCAAAGACGGCTTTTTCAATTTTCAGAGCTTGAGCACGTTTATTGATAACATCAGTAACTAATAGTGAGTTTTTGCTACGCACATGCTCAACATAGGTGCGAGGTTTTAAGAAATAATCCACGGCTAATCCACTTCCGTCCCGAAAAGAACTGGGACCAACAAAAGGAATAAAAAGGTAGGGGCCGCTGGGAACTCCCCAGTAACCGAGGGTTTGGCCGAAATCTTCAAAGTTTTTCACCAAACCCAAAGGCGTTGCAACATCAACCAAGCCTAATAGCCCGAAGGTACTGTTAAGGGTAAACCGCCCGCCATCAACAACAGCGTTTTTAAACTTCAGCTGCAATAAATTATTCACCAGAACCTGAATTTCAGTTAAATTCAAAAACACATTGGTCACGCCTTGCTTGGCCAGTTCCGGCATTAAAAAGTCGTAACCAACGGCTACTGGTCGTAGAACATAATGGTCGGTTTTATCGGTTAGCCAAAATGAAACCCGGTTAATCGGCTCTAAAGGATCAGGGTTTTTCGTCTTGACGTTACTGGTTTCACTAAGCTTAATATTATCTTTATCACTACTGCCAAACTCCACTCCATAGGCTTCGCCAGGAGCCAGTGACGTCAGTATAAAAACAATCATCCAGTACATCAGCGACAGTAAAAAAGACGCCTTATAGAAAACCTCGTGGCGGGATTCAGTTGTTATTGGCCGATATCCATTCATGCCTTCAACTTTCATGAGGTCCATGCTTTCAGTTTTATTCCCCAGCAGCTGTATTTCTAACGCAGTTCTAATCGTTATATTTCTCATCCGAAACTTCTACAAAAATTTTAATGCATCCTCTCTTTATACTGTAAAAAAACCTGCTGAGGAACCATTAGATCATGATAAACTTCAAGCTTTTCAAATATAAAGGCCTGTTCGAATTGTTTATCGTCATATAAGACTTCAGGAGTAATGCAGCATGAGCACCAAGCATTTAAAAGCAGAAACCCGCGTCTGTGTACGATGGGGCGATATGGATGCGCTGGGGCATGTAAATAACGCAGTCTATTTTAGATATATTGAACAGGCTCGTGTGGATTGGCTAGCGTCTCAAAATCATCTTAACCATGGCGATGAAGGCTTTGTACTTATCTACACCAACTGCAGCTTTCTAAAGCCTGTGGTATACCCTGCTGACGTCATCATTAAAACTTATTTAAACGCTATCGGCAACAGTAGCGTAAGCCTAGAACATGAACTTACAGTCGATACAGATTCAGAAAATATTTATGCAAAAGCCGAAGCAAAAATGGTCTGGATTGACTACGCAAAAGAAAAGTCAAAACCCTTGCCAGCAAAGGTAGTTGATTTTTTAACAAACAAAACCAACACCGATTAACTCGGCACTCGACTTGTTTTTAATGCCCGCGGCCTTAATAAGAGTCAGGCTCTCTGAATTTTTTAGCAAGCCAGTAATCCAGGCTAAAGTAACTGCCAGCGCCGGTAAAAAACAGACTTAGCAACATAATAAAATACGTGGCAGCAAACTCTATACCATTATTTAAAATAACGAAGCCACCACTGCTAGTAAGCCAGTCATAATTACCATGCTCTTTTAATATCCCCTTCGCAGCAGATAAGCGCTGCCCTACTTGAACACTGTTCTCAAGACTTTCTTTTGCACCAGGAAAACCTATCGGCTCAAGAACCTTGGCCATGCTGGTATCAGGGTTACCTGGGGCAATGGCAAACCAGCCATGCTCCAGGTGAACCGTTGTCGCAGCCACAACCATCGTTATCATCAAAGGCACCGCAACCCAGCGCACGGCAAAGCCAAACAGCAGTGCGAAACCACCACCTAACTCCGCAGCTGTAGATAAAAAAACCATCACTTCAGGCATAGGCAAACCCAAACCCCACTCAGGGTTGCCAAACCAATTCACCATATCCTCAAAGTTATGCAATTTGTGCAGCCCGGCAGCAATAAAAATGGGCGCCAGAAATAACCGAAACGCCAATGGCCCGAGAAAATCCACTACTTTTGACAGATCCAATAAGTCTTGCAGTGCTCTCAATAAATTCAGCAATGGTTGTAACATAATATTTCCTTGTGATTGCTTGTTTTTGCTTAAAGCTGTTCTATTATTTTAAACCGACGAAGAAAACGAGGGTAAAAAGCGTGAACTTCCAACACACGATTAAAGTTAATTCACAGGCTGCAAGCGTGTCCCCAACACCACATCAACTTTTTTTAAATGCTCCAAAGCTTGTTTGCCGCCGGCAAATATCACGTCTTTATCCACATTTTCTAATTCACTGGCTATTTGTTCAAGCAACTCAGAACCTTTGGCCAAAGTCTGCTCCTGTATCAGCTGCAGCAATCTGGCGGTAACCATGTTGATTTCCATAAACCTGACAGCATCGCCTTTATTTCTGTAAGCCAGTAAATATGTCGGCTGCTTTGGTGCCTCAATGGGCTGATATTGGGGGCCAATTTTATGCACATCGTATTGGTAACACAGCGGCACCGCTAATGGCGAGAGATAAGGCGTCGCTGACATCAAATCGCCACTAGGATTAAAGCCTTGCTGGGGAATTTCCTCTGTAGAGGCGTCTAAAGCTAACTCAACCCATTCGTAATGAGCAAGCTCGAGCAAAAACCCGGGGTCATAGGCTTGGGGTGCGCGTTCATGCTGGAGGTAGGCAAGAAACTCCTGGGATATTTCCAGGAAATAAGGACTACGACAGTTATGATTGATGAAAAAACCTTTTACCATCTCATGCCAATGCTCATCTTTGCTGATTTCACGCAAAACTGGAAAACCAGAGCTGAGAAAACCTTCGACATTATTAAAAAACAGCTCACTGTAAATTTTCATTCTTCGAGCTTCAATGCCTTCAGGCAAGGGCTGTTTATCAGGATCCCTTATATAAGCTGCAAAATTTTCTTGGTGCTTTCGAAAAGACGGCATACACACGGCACTCATGAAACGTTACCAACCTGATTGGATATCTGACAGCGATGCTGTATGGATTTAATCCTGTCGAGCTCAGATAATAATTCTGCAACGGGAGGAATATTAAAATCTCGTTCCAATAAAGTCGGCATCACGCCGTATTGTTGGTAGGCGGCATCGAGCAAAGACCAGACTGGATCAATCACGGGTGCGCCATGGGTGTCAATACGCAAATCTATATCTTCTTCATAGTGCCCTGCCACATGTACATAAACAGCGCGATCAGCGGGCAAGGATTTCAGAAACCGATAGGGATCGTAACGATGGTTGATGCTATTAACATAAATATTATTCACATCAAGTAAAAAATTACAGTCAGCTTCTTTAATAACTGCATTCAAGAAATCCAGCTCAGACATTTCCTGCCCTGGAGCGGCATAGTAAGAAACATTCTCCACCGCAATACGCTGACCCAGTATATCTTGAACTGTTTTAATACGATCAACCACATGCCTGATCGCATCTTCAGTAAAGGGAATGGGCATAAGATCGTACATATGCCCTTGATGACTGCAATAACTTAAATGTTCGGTATAGCAATTAATGCCATGGGTTTCCATGAATTGCTTTACCTGTTTGACAAAATCAATATCCAGGGGATCGCTTGAACCAATGGATAAAGACAAACCATGCAGAACAAAGGGAAAGCGCTCCGTATACTGCCTGAACTGCTTGCCAAGACGCCCACCTACCCCGATCCAGTTTTCCGGAGCCACCTCCATAAAACTTATTTGACTGGTGGTGCAATCTGCAAGCTCGCTCAAAAGAGAACGCCGCAAACCTAAACCAGCACCTTGAACAGGGTAAGTGGAATCTCGCATGGCTAACTACGGCCTTTGTCAGTATGCAAGCTTACTTTTTGCCACCGCATTTACCTTCTTTGTCGGCTTTTTTGTCAGCTCCGCACTTACCTTCTTTCTCGGCTTTTTTGTCGCCGCCGCACTTGCCTTCACCGCACTTGCCTTCGCCGCACTTACCTTCTTTGGCAGCTTTTTTGTCGCCACCGCATTTACCTTCACCACACTTGCCTTCCGTATCAGCAGAAGCCAGGTTATAACCACTTGCCAAATCTTGGGTTACAAAAGGATTTTCGTTTGCTTGTACACTGGTAGCAGAAAGCGCAGAAACAGCAACGGCAGCACCCATTGCAATGCTTAATGGTTTGATTTTAGAAGCGTTAGCCATGTTAAGTCTCCTTCGACTTTATTTTTACTTAATATTGATAAACTCTAATTTAAGCCCTGCTCATGATTAATTAGTGATCATATCGCCGGGCATTACATCAGACTCAAGAACCCTATAAAAGTTTCATAAACGGTTTAAATCCGTCTCAAAACGTTTGCGATAGTTCCATATGCCCAATGAAGCTACAAGTGAGCCAGATCACAATTTCCCAGAAAACGCTGATTTTTATTTAAAAGCCACAAGTTCAGCAGAAATTATAACGCGTCTTACCGTATCAGCCTGGGTATAAAAAGCAGGAAAATCGACATTTCCAAGCAGAGCATTTACCATAGCCCCAGGCTACGCATTTTTTAATTTATCTGAAAAAAGGATAGCATGAGCAGTATAGATTTTCTCGAAAACAAGACCTTTGCCGAAATAAAAGTAGGCGACACTGCAGTATTCAAGCAACGCCTGGAAGAAAAGCATTTAAGTTTATTTGCAGCCGTTTCAGGAGATGTTAACCCGGTGCACTTGGATCAGGCTTTTGCTCAAACAACGCCTTTTAAAGAAAGGATCGCCCACGGCATGTGGTCAGGGGCATTGATATCCGCAGCTATTGCCACAACCTTGCCGGGACCTGGCACTGTATATCTGGGTCAAACCCTGAAGTTTGTTCGCCCGGTTAAACTTGGGGATACCTTAACGGTAACACTTGAGGTAAAAGAGAAAATCGAGAAGAAAAATCGGGTTATTTTAACCTGCACGGTTAACAATCAAGATGATAAAGCCGTGGTAATCGGTGAAGCTGATGTTATGGCTCCAAGCGAAAAAATAAAGGTGGCTAAACCGCAACTACCAGAGATACAAATAGCAGGAAACTCTGTATGAATCAGAACCGCCCCTGACCCGGCAATCAATAAGCTTTAGCTTATCGCGCCAGGTATTTCATGCTTTCTTCAATACCTTTTATGGTTAAAGGGTACATATGCTTAGACATTAACTCCTGAATTATCACTGTGGATGAGGTATTGCTCCAGGTGCCCTGCCTTTCAGGGTTAAGCCAGACCACTTTCTCAAAGTGGTTCAAAATCCGGCTCATCCAGACCAGCCCGGCTTCATCGTTATGGTGCTCAACGCTACCACCAGGTGAATTGAGTTCAAAAGGCGACATAGTGGCATCACCAATAAATATCACCCGATAATCAGGGCCATAGGTATGTATCAAATCCCATACCGCAGTGCGCTCATGCCAGCGGCGAATATTGTCCTTCCATACGCCTTCGTAAATAAAATTATGAAAGTAGAAGTATTCCATGTGCTTAAATTCCGTGCGAGCGGCAGAGAAAAGCTCTTCACACACCCGAACATGGGGATCCATGGAACCACCCACATCGAAAAACAACAGCACTTTAACTCGGTTACGTCGCTCAGGCACTAATTGAATATCCAGCATGCCGCCATTATCCGCCGTGGACTTAATGGTGCTGTTAATATCAAGCTCTTGGGCTGCGCCAGTGCGGGCAAAACGTCTTAGACGCCTTAGCGCCACTTTAATATTACGTATGCCTAACTCAACAGAATCATCAAGGTTACGGTATTGGCGTTTTTCCCAAACTTTGACTGCTTTTTTTTGCCGCGACTCGCCGGTAACACGAAAACCTTCAGGGTTGTAGCCATGACCACCGAAGGGGGAGCGCCCGGCCGTACCAATCATTTTATTGCCGCCCTGATGGCGTTTTTCCTGCTCTTCAAGCTTTTTCTGGAACTCTTCCATGAGTTTCTCAAGGCCACCCATTGCCTCGATAGCCGCTTTCTCTTCTTCGCTAAGGTTTAACTCAACCTGTTTGCGCAACCATTCTTCGGGAATTTCAGCATTAAAAAGCCCACCATTTTCCCTGATGCCATCAAAATATTTGCCAAACGCCAGATCAAACTTATCATAATGTTTTTCATCCTTGACCAGGCAGGTTTTCGACAGATTGTAAAACCCATCCATATCAGCATAGACCAGCTTTTGATCCAGGGCCTGGAGCAAATCCATCAACTCCCGAATTGAAACGGGCACTTTAGCTTCTTTAAGCGCGAAGAAAAAATTAATCAGCATGGTTTGTTTAGTTTTCAGCTTTGATTGAATTAAAGTTCACGGCGATTCATAAAGGCCAGCCTTTCCAGCAACTGGACATCCTGCTCATTTTTTAACAAAGCACCATACAAAGGCGGTATGGCCGACTTAGAACTTTTATTTTGTAAAACATCTTCAGGGATATCATCAGCCATCAATAATTTCAACCAGTCAATCAATTCAGATGTTGAAGGTTTTTTCTTTAATCCAGGAATATTTCTTAGCTCAAAAAAAGATTCCAAAGCATCTTTTAATAAACGCTGCTTAATGCCTGGATAGTGAACCTCTACTATCTCAGCCATCGTTTGGGCACTGGGAAAATTAATATAGTGAAAAAAACAACGCCGTAGAAAAGCATCGGGTAATTCTTTTTCATTGTTACTGGTGATGATAATAATCGGCCGGGTTTTAGCTTTGATTAGTTGCTTGGTTTCATAAACAAAAAATTCCATCCTATCGAGCTCTAACAATAAATCATTAGGGAATTCGATATCGGCTTTGTCAATTTCGTCAATCAGCAATACTACTTGCTGATCGGCTTCAAACGCTTCCCATAGTTTACCTTTAACAATGTAATTGCCAATATCATGAACCCTTTCATCACCCAGTTGCGAGTCCCGCAGCCGTGAAACAGCATCGTATTCATATAAGCCTTGCTGGGCTTTGGTGGTGGATTTAATATGCCATTGAATCAATGGCAAGCCCAAAGAACCAGCCACCTCTTCCGCCAGCATGGTTTTGCCGGTGCCGGGTTCGCCTTTAATCAGCAAAGGCCGTTGCAAAGCGATGGTTGCATTGACTGCGGTTTTTAGCTCATCAGTGGCTACATATGTATCAGTACCTTGGAATTGCATACTTTTTTCCTGTTATTTTGTTATCGATAGAACTCAAATGGCTTTAGATCAATTGTTAATTTTGTGGCCATTATACAGTGAAGTGTTAAGTGGTGCTAACCACGCAAACAACACTGAAGATGGCCGCTCAAAAACACCGGGGCGACAATACAACCTCTTGATTTTAATATAAATTAAATTGACAAATCAAAAGTTATCAGGAGGTTTCCTGCTAATACACAGCTTTCCCCTGCTGAAAAACCAGCATTTCACCGCTTTTCATGGTCTCCCGGTTTTCATTAGCGGTCAAAGGTTCCGTTGCTATCCTGCTGACAGGATGTTGTGCAAAGTCGATGATGAGGTCTGACTTTCAAGCCGGCCTTTGCAAAGCGAATTTACCTCCGTTTATGCTTCAGGTATATGCTGTTTAATAGTTTCTGCCAAGGTTACCAGGCGCTTGTGGTGTGACGCCTGCGCAAAATAACTGCGCAGGCGGGTAAAAAAAGACACCACCACTTTTAGTAAATCCCCCTGCTTTCGCGGCAACAGGTGTATGTGCACGTGGGGCACATGTTGATTCGCGGCCTTACCATCATTAATAAACAGGTTGACCGCATCGCAGGGTATGCCACAACGTCTCTGAGCCAGGTTGATTCGATTGGCAACGCAGAACAAGTGGCTGCGGGTTTGATCGCTAAGCTCATGTAACAGAGCGCCATGCTGTTTTGGCAAAACCAACACATGCCCCTGCCTGATAGGGAAAATATCCATAATGGCAAGACAAACATCGTCTTCATAAACCTGAACCGAAGGTGCGGAACCGGCAATGACATCGCAAAAAATACAATCTGATTGCGGCATATTTTTTACTGGCTCGTACTCGTTGATCCGTTTGGTCTGTGCAAAAGTTTCGTTAAGATTGTTAATTTAGAGAGAATTTTGTCAAGTAACCTGCTGAGCGTCGATGTGGCTCTCTCGCCCCGGATGTAATCTCTAATTTCAACTACCAAAGCACCCACAAAAACTAAAAACAACATCAGGGCAAGAAAAACGGCAGCATCCCCTGGTTCAGTTTTTTTGATAAAAATCTCAAGGGCTGTAATCACAAATGCAGGGGCCAAATGCTCACTGCCTGGATGAATATACCATGGCACCAGAATAAACGTGGCAAATAACAGTTGCAACATGGTTTTAACGGGTCGATAGGGTATAAATTTTGTCATTCGCCAAAATACTATCATCGACCCCGCGGCGGCAAGCAGGTAGAAGAGCCATGCCAAAACATAGTTACCTTCGTTCATGGAACATTAACCTCAAAACTATTATTGAAACCCTCAGCATAATTCCGTCAAGCTCTACTCTACCCAATGGATAATATGCTCTTCCCAGTCATCTTCATCGACTGCATGCTCGGGCAGTACTTTGCCTTTTATGGATATACCTGCATCCAGCACGGTCTGAGCATTTCCGCTAATCAGCGGATGCCATTCATGCAAGTCTTTGCCTTCCGAGATTAATCGATAGCCGCAGCTTGAAGGCAGCCAATGAAATTCTTCTACATTACCAGCATCCAGCTTGGCACAGCGCGCCACTCGTTTCCTACGATTAACGTAATCACTGCACGCACATTGCTTCATATCATACAAATGACAAACCAGTTGCGTATAGTGAACTTCCCCGCTTTGTTCATCTTCAAGTTTTTGCAAACAACAACGACCACAGCGGTCACACAAGGACTCCCATTCTTTCCTGCTCATCTGCGCAAGGGTTTTTGTTTGCCAGAATTTACTCATAGCGGGCTCTCTTTCAACAAACCTTAGCAGGCAGTAATATTATAGGCAAAAACCGTTGGCAGCTTCAAATTTAGCGTGGTTTAAGTTGTGCGTTTAAATTTTCCTTTACCGGCGGAGGCATTTGCAGGTAAAAACCTTCGGCCTGTATTTTGTCCATCACCTCAAGCACGTCTACCCTCGCCAAGGGACGTTCAGCATGCAAAAGCAGGTCGAAAGCATGCCGCGGAGTGCCAAATGTTTTTAATAAGGCATCAGGAACAAGCTTAAAAGCCTGGTTTTTGTCTACATTTTTTTCTACATAAAGATACATGCCTTCTTTACGCAAACTTTTATATATTGAACACAACATTTTCATAAGTAAACAATACAAACTCAGATATTAAAATACTTTTTCAACTCATCGATAAGATTTCGGTGCTCATGAACAAGCTGCAACCAGCCATGAGACAAAATCTCATCACGCCAGGTTGAGGCCAGGCGGACCTCATCAGGGAGTTTTTCCACACATGACATCACATAAGCTTCAATGGTTTTCTTGTTAGCTAGAATTTCAATCGGTACTTCGAGACTCTGGGCTTTTTCATTAGCCAATTTTTTCAAAGCAGTTAACAGCGGTTTTGCGCTAATGGGTAGTGGCGGCTTCAGCATATTGGTGAAATCATCTGAGTTCAATGGGCTGGAGATGATTGCTAACAGCTCATCGCCTTCCTTCCTCACCGTTCGGGGGTGCAAGCCCAAATCCAACAACTGCTGTTGGGTATTTGGTAAGTGCCTGGCTTGTAACATGGCAAGCATTTCTGCATCCTTAATAATAAAACCGCGCGGTTTATTGCGCTGTCGGGCCTGTAATTCCCGCCAGGTAGATAAAGCCTGCAATAATTGCTGCCTTTCCCTGTCAAATTTCCAAGCATTGCGAAATTTTAGAAAATAGGCTTCTGGAGCAGGTTCAAGATTTGCAGCCGTTAATAATGCATTACAATCTTCTTCAACCCATGACAATCTATGCTGAGTTTTTAGTTTTTCTACCAGGTAATCATATAAAGCTTCCAGATAGACAACATCATGGGCCGCATAAAGCCGCTGCTTTTCTGTTAAGGGTCTTTGGCACCAGTCGCTGCGCGTTTCACCTTTTTCAATTTCAACATCAAGAACCTGTTTAAGCAAATTCTGGTAACTAAGCTGCAAGCCAAAGCCAAGGAAAGCCGCTGCAATTTGGGTATCAAAAAGCGAGCCAGGAACCTGACCCCAAACACACTTGAATACCTCCAGGTCTTCGCTACAGGAATGCAACACTTTTAAGGGCGTCCTCGCGGTAAAGGTCGCTTTAAGAATTTCTAAATCTGAAATGGCAATGGGATCTATCAGGTATTGTTTTTCAGCATCAGCAATTTGCAACAAACCCAGGCGCGGATAGAACGTGTCGGTACGCATAAACTCGGTATCCACAGCCAACAGTGCTTTTTCCTGCCACCTGTGCGCCAGCGCTGCCAGCGCTGCGCTATCTTGTATATCATGAATACTGGTAATGTTTATATTTCCTTAATTTTAAACCGGCAAGCATTATTCAAAAACTTTCCGCCCAACAAGCGCCTGACTTAATGTAGAGCTGTCAACGTATTCCAGCTCTCCACCCATGGGCACCCCGTGGGCTATTCGGGTGGTTTTAACGCCCATGCCTTTCATCATAATGGCAAGATAATGTGCTGTGGCTTCACCCTCAACAGTCGGGTTAGTGGCAATGATAATTTCTTTGAAGCCTGTTGATTTAATTCTGCTTAACAATAGATCAAGGCCCAACTCCTCAGGCCCGATGCCATCCAGTGGTGATAAACGACCCATCAAAACAAAATACAAGCCGCGATAACCACCGGCCTGCTCAACCGCAAAGGCATCAGCTGGGGATTCTACAATGCATAATGAATATTCATCTCTGGCAAGGTCATTACAAATGTCACAAAGTTCGCTTTCAGTAAACATTCGGCATTGCCTGCAGTGCCCAATTGAGTTCATGGCTTGGGCAAGAGCTTCTGCAAGCTCATTACCACCCTCGCGATTACGTTCAAGCAGGTGAAAAGCCATACGTTGCGCTGTTTTAGGTCCAACACCCGGTAAACATCTTAAGTTTTCTACGAGCTGTGCCAGCAGAGGGCTAAATTTCATAAACTGGAATCAACGCTTAAAGATGTTAAATGCATCATTGAGGTTAAATCCAGCGCCAAGGCTTGTCATTTTATCTTGACTGTTTTTTTCAACCTTGCGCACAGCATCATTAACAGCGGCTGCCAGTAAGTCCTCAAGAATGGTTTTATCTTCAGCCATCAACGCAGGATCCAGCTTTACAGCTGTAACGTCGTGACGGCCATTCATGGTCACCTTTACCATACCGGCACCTGACTCACCGACTACTTCCAGCCTGGATAATTCATTCTGAACATCTTGTAACTTTTTTTGCACATCTTCCTGAACTTGCTGTGCTTGCTTAAACATGTCTCCAAAGCGATTACTCATGATTACTTACCTTTTTACGGACGTATCGTCATTTAAATTATTTCAGCGCCTGAATCGAATCCTGATTTAAGCTGGCATCAAAATCTTTTATTAATGCCTGTACTACAGGGTCATTGCGCAGATTTTCCTCTGCAGTTTGCAAGGCTTCACATTTGCGCTTTGACTCCAAGACATCGGGACTCATGCCGGATTGACCGGATCGACTTGCCTGAAGCGTTATCTGTAATTTTACTGGACTACCCAGATAATCCCTAATGGCCTGTTCAAGGCTTTCTTTGTGCTGATCGATTAATAAGGGTTCATGATGGGAACTTAGTAATAATTCAAAAGCAGGGCCATCGTGATTGGCCAGCACGCAATTCTTTGCCAAATTTAAACTTGCGCCCTTCAAATCCAGCTTGCTGACTATATCATCCCAAAAAACATCCTTTTCACTGGCTTTTTCTGCAATTAATTGCCTTGAGCCCACGTCATCTTCGTCGCGCTTATTTGAGTGAAGTGTGCTTGCAGGGGTTTTTGACGGCTCTTGCCCGCGATGTTCATAATTTGGAAATTCAACAATGTTGGTTTCAGGTCTGTTTTCCTGAACCGCCCATGATTCGTAAACTTCTGCTGCCGGAGTTTCCATATACTTGCCAGCACTTGATTGCGCTCTTGCTTCAGTCCTTGAGCTTAATTGTCTGGCCACAGGCTCTTGCCGGACTGTTTCCTTCTGAGCCATTGCCGCCCGGGCATTAATCTGAGAACTTGCTGCATTTGGTTTATTTAAAAAAGCCGCATCCAGTCGATGGCTTATCCCTTGCTGTTGTAATTCACTTGACTTATCACTAGCCGACTTGCTGTTAGTTACACTGCTGTTTTTAGCAGGCGGGTTAGTCTTCGCGCTGGCTTCTCTGCCCTTTCTGCCCTCCCCAAGCCTGCCGCTTCCTGCCCTATCTTCCGGCTTGAACGTTAGCATGCGCAACAAGGTCATTTCCAAACCACTACGAGGATCTGGAACATGGGCCTGATCTTTGCGCCCTAGAAGTGCTATCTGGTAATAAAGCTGCACATTTTCAGGGCTCAGAGATGCGCTTAATGTCAGCAATTGAGATTTATCGCCCTGACTGTCGTCGATTGCTTCTGGAGCTACCTGCGTGATAGCAATGCGATGTAACACCGTAATAAGTTCTGCCAACAGGTCACTGAAATCAGGGCTTTGCTCCGCTATTTGCTCAACCTCTTGCAGCAGGCTTGCTGGATCGCCGGCCGCCAGAGCCATGAGCAAACGATAGACATAATCCCGATCCACGACACCCAACATATCGCGAACTTCGGCTTCCTTAAGTTCGCCCGCGCCAAATGCTATGGCTTGGTCCGTGAGACTCATAGCATCGCGCATACTGCCGTCAGCTGCCCGCCCCAGAGCCCACAAAGCAGCCTCGCTGTAGGCAACGGCCTCAGTATTCAACACGGTTTTTAAGTGCCCGACAATTCTCTCTGCAGACATTGCTTTTAAATTAAACTGCAAGCAGCGCGACAGAACCGTAACCGGTAGTTTCTGAGGGTCGGTGGTAGCCAGTAAAAATTTTACATGGGGTGGAGGTTCTTCGAGGGTTTTAAGCAGCGCATTAAAACTATGTCCGGAAAGCATATGGACTTCATCAATCAAATAGACTTTATAGCGACCGCGCGTGGGCGCATATTGAACATTATCCAGCAGCTCGCGGGTGTCTTCGACTTTTGTCCTGGATGCAGCATCAACCTCTATCAAGTCAATAAACCTGCCACTATCCACTTCAAGGCACGATTGACATTTATCGCAAGGTTTTGATGTCACGCCCAGCTCACAATTAAGGCATTTTGCCAGAATACGTGCGATAGTGGTTTTGCCAACCCCCCTGGTTCCTGTAAACAAATAAGCGTGGTGCAGACGATCATTGTCGAGCGCATTAATTAGCGCTCTCAGCACATGTTCTTGACCGACTAATTGATCAAAGGTCTTTGGTCGCCATTTTCTCGCTAATACCTTGTAGCTCATTACATTCCGAAATCATGTCTAAGTGTTAAATTTGCTTTTGCTGGCTTGCTCTGCAACAACTTATTCAGAGGCTCCCTGAGCCTATTGTAGCGTTCATAAAAAAGAAAAGCAGGCTCTTTTAGCCTTTACCTGGATTAATCAGCGAGTTCCGCTTTAGGGTATTTTATCGCCATCAACACCCGGCAAAACAAGTGCATATAAGCGTCTATTTCGACCTTAGAGGATCCAATAAGGGTGCTATCAAGTCAAGCAAAGAGAAAGAAAGGGGGACTTAAAGGGTGGCGACCCTGTCAGCCACACCCCGGCACACGAATTCATTGTTACCGTTGCTCCCTTCCGGGCCTGGCGGGGTTCACAAATACTCGTTGCGAGGGGACCGGCAAGGTCACCATAACGGCCCGAAACGTAATAAATAACCATACCGCTTCGGGGGCGCTATTATTACCGATTCGGCTACTAAAGTTCAAGAGCTCAATAACTCATTGGCAAAGATAACTAAAGGCTCACCTTCTTTGCTTTATAAAAAGTGTAGTACACTCTTGCTTGCGCCGCGCCGTCGCCCCTAGAACATTTACCTATCTGTTCTAGATGGAGGTTACGGTGATAAAATGCAAGCACCTTTAATTGAATTACTTGAAATCATCAAAAAACTTATCGAGAAAATCCAGAAAACAAATCTAACAAATTGTTTATAAAGAATATTTTGAATAACCATTTTAAAAGCCATGGCTATTTGGCAGAAGGCAGGCTAAAAAACGCCAAGGGCCAGATCCTTGATATTGCCGCAATGCCAGCAATACTTCGAACCTTGCTGGTCACCGATGGCACGGTTACGAAAACCCTTGAAGCTTATTTTTGGGAACCGGTTTCCGTCGTCAGTCTTGATCAGCATGAAGTCAAGGCCGCAAAGCCCATTGAATTTCTTGATTGCCTGCAAGGGGATCCCTTACTGGACAGACAGATACGCCTGGTAGGCCAATCCACGAAAAAGGTTTATGCCTACGCTCATTCCTTTATACGCCTGGATATGCTGCCGCCGACCATCTGCTCAGATCTTAAGGCAGGCCTGATCGGTATTGGTGAAATTCTGCGTGAAAGCGGCCTGGAAACCTACCGGGAACTGGTTGATTTAGGTAAAGAAACCAGTGAAGAGGCCGATAAAACAATAAGCAAAAGTAATTCCAATGAAAGCTTGCCAAAGGACGAGCATATTATTTACCGAACCTACCGCATTATGATTAATCACAAGCCGGTAATTTTAGTCACAGAACGTTTCCCCTACTCAATTTACAGCAGCCAAGCCTGCTAAGACGAAGTTAAATTCAAGCATGAAGTGTTAGCGATTCAAAAAATTATGCTGCTTTAAATAATCCAATAGCACATCCGTACAGGCTTCAATACTTAATTCATCGCTATTAATCACCAGCTCAGGGGCTGAAGGCTCTTCATAGCGAGAACCAATACCAGTAAAATTCTTGATCTCACCGGCACGGGCTTTTTGGTACAAGCCTTTAGGGTCTCGTTGTTCACAAACCTCAAGCGGAGCATTAACAAAAACTTCGATAAACTCATCATCTGCAATTAATTCCCTGACCATGTTTCTTTCGCCGGCAAAAGGGGAAATAAAAGCAGTCAATACGATCAGTCCAGCATCAACAAATAAATTAGCAACCTCACCAATACGTCGGATATTTTCCACCCGCGCTTCATCAGAAAAGCCAAGATCCTTATTCAAACCATGACGAACATTGTCACCATCGAGAAGATAAGAATGGTAGCCCAGCTCAAACAGACGCATCTCCAATGCATTGGCAATCGTCGATTTTCCGGAGCCACTTAAGCCAGTGAACCAGATCAGGCAGGGCTTTTGTTGTTTTTGCTCGGATCGTTGTTGTTTTAATACTCTATGATCATGCCATACTACATTTTTACTCATTGCTCTACCTCAATATTGATTCCTGCCTTTTCAGAAGTCCCAACAACATTTTCCCTTAGCAGAATAACTATATTCGCAACAGAAACAAGCTCATCCGAAGCATAAAGGTACGAGCCCTTAATTACAAGACTTAGGGCAGTAGCACTAAACTCATCCTCCCCCGATAAAATAGACACCATGTTAGTTTTGTGAAAATTGATCAGGGAAGGATATATTCACGGGTTTTGATAAGTCTTTTTTTTTCACCCACTCAAGTAAACTCTCGGCAGGCATGGGCTTAGCAACAAAAAACCCTTGGGCAATATCACAACCCATTGCCGACAATTTTTCCCAAATGGCGCTGGACATAACCCCTTCGGCCACCACTTTCATATTGAGCTTATGGCCCAATAAAATACAGGTTTCTACAATCGCATTGGCCTCCTCGTCTTCAACCATATGCATAACGAAACTTTTATCTATTTTAAGCTCGTTGAAGGGTGCTCTATGTAATTGCGACAATGACGAATACCCCATACCAAAGTCATCTATGGACAATGCAAAGCCTTTCATTCTCAGCCGGGTCAACACATCAAGAGAGGTTATTAATTCAGACATCAATGTTGTTTCGGTTACCTCCAGTCCTATCAAGGCAGGATTCAATTTATGAGTATCTACGAGCCTTGACAAATACTCAGGCAAATTAACACTCGTGAAGCTTTCCGCAGCAATATTAAATGATACCTTTGGCTCAAAACCCTGGGCTTTCCAGATACTGATCTGTTTAATCACGTTCTGCAGCACCTGTTCAGTCAGATCACCCATCAAGCCCCACTTTTGCATCAGGGGAAGAAAGCTGTCTGGATAGATCATCCCGCGCTCGGGGTGCTGCCAACGCACAAGGGCTTCAATACTTGCGAGCTTTCCGGTTTTAAGCAACACCTGCGGTTGATAGTTCAAACATAATTGTTTTTGCTCAAGAGCCAGTCGAACTTCATCAGGATCAACGAACAACCCAGACATATGCTTGTCAGGCCGGGCCGGGGCATTGGATAGCAGGCTTCTTAAGGTGGCCTGGAAATTCTTAACCGGAAGGGGCTTGCTGAATGAAGCCACTATATTCAACTTACGTTCTTTAGCTATCTTTTGCGCTGAATGCAAAACCGACGCATCGTACCCGCTCACCAGAAGCAAGGAATAAGGCCAGTGATGGTCGGCCAAAAAACGCATAATTTCAATACCATCCATACCCGGCAGCATCAGGTCGAGAACTATCACTTCCACTTTATAGTCAAAAGCATCTATAAAAGAAAGACCATCACGGTATACTCTTACATGATAGCCAAGGCCTTGTGCGATATCCTTAAGCAAGGCCGACATGCCCGGGTCGTCATCAACCACACTGAGAATAGGTAGTCTCATCCTTTAAATATCTCCCAAATTAGGCAGCCCTGATTAATCAGAAGACAGCTCACTGGCACCCGTTAGTAATTCATTGACCAAGCCGAGTAATTCCTTCGAACTATAAGGTTTATATAATAGCTGTTTATACAACTGGTTCTCATCACGATCGAACACCCGTCTGTCTGTAAAGCCGCTGGTTAATAATATCTTGATCTCAGGATATTTTTCTTGCACCGCTGCAGCCAACTGATAACCATCCATAAGCGGCATAATGACATCACTAACAACTAAAGCCACCTTGTTTCTACTCAGCATGTCCATCGCATCACGGCCATTTTTAGCACAAATAACGTTATAACCATGCTGCGATAGAATTTCCTTAGCCAAATTTCTAAGTGCTAATTCATCGTCTACCACCAACACTGTAGCTGCGTTTTCGTTATTAATGGCTGCGAAACCAGGACTCTCATGTTCAACAACTTCCTCGATCGCCTCTAAAGATCGAGGAAACAATAAAGTGAATACAGCTCCCTGCCCTGGACTAGAATCAACACTAATGGCACCCAACGAGCGTTTCATGAAGCCATAGACCTGGCTCAGCCCCAAACCATTGCCTGCGTCTTTTTTGGTAGTAAAAAAGGGTTCAAATATTCTGCCCATAGTGTACTCATCCATACCAGAGCCATTATCCCGAACATCCAGTTTCACATAGTCACCCACATCAATTTGAAAAAGCTCTGCTTTAGCACTGTCCAAAACAATATTAGATGTTGAAATCGTTAAATATCCATTTCCAGCAATCGCATGTTGCGCATTGATACTCATATTCAAAACAGCATCTTCCAAATCACTTTTATCCACACGCACAGGCCACAACTGCTCATCCAACTCAAATTTTAACTTAATACGTGCAGTTAAAACTTTTTCCAGCATATCCTGGTCTTCTAAAAGCAATTGATTAATATTAAGCACTTCAGATTGCGCGTGCTTTTGACGAGAGAAAGCCAATAGTTTTTTCGTCAGCCTTGAGCCTCTTTCGCCAGCATTAAGTATTTCTTGCAAATATTTCTTCAAGCTTGAATCAAGTTTATCAGACTGCTCAATCATCTCGGCGTAGCCCATCACCACACCCAGCATATTATTAAAATCATGGGCAATACCTCCCGTGAGCGTCCCTAATGCCTGCATTTTTTGGCTTCGCTTTAGCTGCTCCTCTTGTTGCTTCTGCGTTGTTTTATCGATAATTTCAGCCGTAACGGCAAGCAGCTTCCCATTCACATCGAACAAAGGCGCGCAAAACCATTCACAATATAAAATGTCACCCCGCTTATTTTTGTTAGTAAAAAAATGCTGCTGGCTTTCTTTTTCCATTATAAATGACCGGCAATTTAGGCTAAAGTCTTCGCGATTTTCATTTGGAATCAAAAGCTCAACAACAGTATTTCCTAGAGCCTCGGCTTCACTAAAACCAAATATTTTTTCTGCCCCAGGATTCCAATCAATAATTTCAAAATCCGAATTACACTCAATAATACCAATCGGCGTTTTCTCTCGATGTTGCCGCAAGCGTAGCTCAGAAGCACGTAGCTTTTTTTCCATCTGGACACGTTCGCTAATATCCGTAGAAATACTGCAAAAAGCATAAGCTTCCCCCGTCACATCATATAAAAAAAACTTGGTGGAGAGGAATATATAATGATTCTTATTGAAAAGAATCTCCTCTTCAAACTCTATTGTTCGCCGCTCTTTCAATGCTTGCTCGAAATTTTCCTTCCACAGACTCTTCTGCGCTACATCTCCGAACATTTCAATATCGGTTTTGCCAAAGAAAACATCTTTATTAACACCAAAAAAATCCTCCATGCCTTTATTAACCAATAAATAACGCCCCTCTAAATCTTTAACAAAAATCAGCGAAGACGCATTGTCAAATATCGATTGCGCCTGAAGTTTATTTTTCTCAAGCTGTTCTTCAGCAAGCATTCTATGCGAGACATCTCTTCCCTCAGGCACCAAATATTTCACTTTACCCTGATCATCAAAAACAGGGTGGATATTAAACTCAAACCACATCAAGCCATGAAGCATTTTCCCCTGTAAGAGCAAAAAGCTGGATTGGCCTTTTGCCGCCAAGTCAATCGCGTCAATTATCTTTTTCTGGGTCTCTACCAAACCTTCAAACCAGGGGCATTGCCAGAATTTTTTACCCATTACATCTGCTTCAGTTAAACCCGCAGCTAGCAGGGGGGTGTTATTGGTAAAGATAAGGGTTCCATCCAAGTCCAGAGCACCCACCATGGTTTCCATATCATTAACCAGACCAGATAAAAATTTTTGGCTTTCAGCTACGGCTTCCTTCAGCCGATACTCTTCTGTGACATCCCTGAATACTAAAATAACGCCAATCGTATCTTCATTCTTGACGATGGGCGCTGCACTGTCGGCGATCTGATATTCTTCACCTGTCTTAGAGATGAGCACAGTATGATTAGCCAAACCGATAACAGCACCGGTGCTGATTACCTTATCTACCGGGTTTTCACACACCTCCCGTGTGTGAGCATTAACAATATGGAAAATTTTTGTTAGTGGTTGCCGTAAGGCATCGGCTTGGGTCCAGCCCGTTAAAGTTTCTGCCGCCGGATTCATTCTGGTGATAAATCCCAGAGGATCTGTGACTATGACAGCATCGCCAATGCTGGTTAAAGTAAGTGATAAATTTTGTTCACTTAGAAGAAGGGATTGCTCAGCCAATATACGTGCCTGGTGCATACTCTGAAAACCAACAACAAGCTGATCAAATTCTGTAATAGGCGAATGAGGCAATTGTGGCACAGTATAGGCCAGGGCGGCTTGCTCTGCAGCTGAGACTTCCCTGAAGGCTGCTTTAAGACGCTCCAAAGGCTTAACGAAAAAGGGTAGTACAAACAAACCGAAGCTAATTATTATTGCCACCAGCGTAATCAATATCAGAATCAGCCAGGTAATAAATTCGTATAATTTACTTATGTAAAATTTTGGTGAAAATTCAGTGAGCAAGGCTATATTCAAACTATTAAATGGCGACACAAGAAAAATTCTTTCCCCTGTTTCGATTAAAAATGCCTCACCGCTCTGCTTAAAATTTGCATCTGCAATTATAGGCAAAGCCCTGGACACACCATCACTGGCATGGGTTTTCCCTGCAGGTTCAACAGCACCATCGGGGTCAAAAAAGATTTGCCCATCGCTATTAATCAAAGAATAATGATTGGCTGAACGACTGGAATAATATAGATTGTTTGCCGATTCCCATAAGCCCAGAGCATCAATGTTTGCGAACAGAAAGCCGGACAAAAGCCCTTTGTAGACGATGGGAGAAATTATTATAATTTTGTTTTCGCTCTGAATAACATTTGGCTGTGTATAACGCTTGTTTTCAACGGATGTTTTCAGTTCCAAGATGTGTTGACGCAAAGAATCAGTATAGTAGGATAAAAGCAACGCTTCTTTTTCAATATCATTACTTGTTGAGTCCAGCCCGGCCATAAAATTTTGGCTTGCATCAATAATAAATAAACTCTGAATTGTATTTTCCTGGTTTAAAGTTGTCTCCAGCAAGCTTTCCAGAATTTCAGTATTGGCTGTACTGTTGTGACTATTATTAATGATATCAGCCGCTGCTGCGGCTTTTCTTTCTAACAACACTGACGATCGTTTAATTTCTGATTCTACCGCCATAAGCAGCTGCCCACTTTTCGCGAACTCTGACTCTATGGCTATTTGTTTAACCGTATTAAAGTGGTAATACCAGGACAAGGTAAGAACGACCGTCACAGGTAGAAGGATGAGCAGCACTGTAAGAATAATCAGTGCTGATTTAAAGGAGATCTTAAATCGCTTAAGCATTTG
>JBECKY010000016.1:0-59612 GCA_040235475.1 Pseudomonadales bacterium | reverse complement strand
AACAGGACAAAAAGCAAAAGTACGCCAAACGTTTATTGAAATCTATAAGGGTTGAAGATGAGCGTTTAAAAATACAGGTTGGTTTTTAGGCTAATTTAATTCAATCGACCAGAATAATGCCATCGAGGTTTTTCTGGTCTGCATTCTGAAGCATCAGCAGGTCTTTATCTCTACAAATTCCGCTCGTTGAGCATTTTATAAGTGCTGACTGTTTAGTGAGCGGTGGCTGGGATGATATAGGGGTTGACCGTCACAATCACGCCAAACAAGGGGTGATCCAGGTAGTGAATTTCACCGCTGCGCATGCGTCGGCTTTGTTTTAGCTCGGCTATCTGGGTAGTGATGTAGTCGGTGATCCTGGTGCCGGGCTCCTCGCTTACTTGGGGTGAAGCTGGATTGAAATGTTTTGTGCACTGTTTGCTTTGAGTTTGTTGCACATTGCTCAGCTGGGTTGTTGTGTCATAGCTATTGCTGTAGGTATTCTCCCTCCACGTGTCCGGCAGTGCCTGGTTTTCTGTGAAAGATGAAAGCCATAACTCTGCGTCTATATGTAGATAACGGCTTACGCTCAGTGAAACAGTGCCCTCCAATTCATATTGGTCACCATAAACTTTCCCGGCCTGAATTAATAAAGGTAAGCTTTCTTTTCTATCAACCAGTGGTTGCACCCAATGATAATGGGACAGAATTTCAAACTTACCACTTCTTTGCAGGCGCTGTCTGGCTTGATTGAGAGCGGTGTTTTTAGGCCCTATATGAGTGTAGGGCGGTAAAACGGGTACCAGCTTGGGTTCGGCCTGACTTGCAGGGTCAGAGCTTTGTTCAGCGGGAACGGCCACGTAACTTAAGTTGGATGCATGGAAATCAGTGTCCATGGCTATCAGTTTTGCAGGAAAACTGACATTTAAAAAGCGGCTCCAGATTTCAGCATGTCCGGGTTCGAGAGTTTGTCTGGCAAATATCAGTACTTCTATTTCATACCAGGCGGGCTCGGTATTGGTTTTTTGTGCTGCCAGCAGGGGGGGGGTAAAAAACAGGCAGCAAGCCAGAGCAAGGTTTAATTGCAGAAAAAAAATTGTGCATGAGTTTTTCTTAAGACCATTATTTGACCTTGTTGCATCAGCATCTTTGCAGGCCGACAGGTCGGAAGAAGGTCTTGTTGCTGATCTTGGTCGTGGTCTCATTCAGGTATTTTTATCTTAGTTGTTGGCTAAGGTCAGTAACTTTGGCTGGTTTTTTTGGCCTTTTTTGCTTGCTGGGCATTTTTTGGGCTGTTTGTTTTGTTTGTGGGCTTAAATTATCCAGTAAGGATGTAACCGCATTAAAACGCTCTTCGTTGCTTTCCATCTCCAGTCTGAATTTTAATACATCGGCACCATCCAGGCTGAAGCACTGTGGCTGGGATTGTACCATCTTTACCAGACTTAGAGGGTCGACCTGGGTATCAGATTGGAATTCAATTCGGCCACTTTTGCTTCCGGCGTCAATTTTCTTGATGCCCAGGGTTTCAGCAAGCAGTTTAATTTGAGTCACCCTGAACAGTAATTTACAGGGTTCTGGCAGCAAACCAAAGCGATCAATCATTTCAACTTGAAGCTCATGTATTTCTGCATCTGTTTTTGCATTGGCAATGCGTTTGTATAAGATCAACCTGGCGTGGACATCGGGCAAATAGTCGTTGGGTATCAATGCCGGGACCCGCAGGTTGACTTCGGCGCCATGGCGGAAGGCTTGATCCAGATTTGGGGTTTTGCCTTGCTTGATGGCTGCAACGGCCTGTTCAAGCATTTCCATGTATAAGGAAAAGCCAATACCTTGGATATGGCCGCTTTGCTCATCGCCGAGCAATTCGCCGGTGCCCCGGATTTCTATATCATGGCTGGCTAAAGTAAAGCCAGCACCGAGATGGTTGGCATCGGCAATGGCTTCCAGTCTTTTTATGCCGTCTTTACTCATGGCCTTGCGGTGGGGGGTTAGCAGATAAGCATAGGCCTGATGGTGCGAACGACCGACACGCCCACGCAGTTGATGCAGTTGCGCCAGGCCGAGTTTGTCAGCCCGGTCAATAATGATGGTGTTGGCGTTGGGGATATCAATGCCGGTTTCAATAATGGTGGTGCAGACAAGAACATTAAAATGCTTGTGGTAGAAATCAGACATGGTTTGTTCCAGTTCGCTCTCACGCATTTGTCCGTGGGCGATGGCGACTCTTGCTTCAGGCACCAGTTTTGCCAGGTCATGGGCGGTATTTGCGATGGTTTTTATTTCGTTGTGTAAATAAAAAACCTGGCCACCGCGCAAAAGTTCTCGCAGTATCGCTTCCTTAGTTACGCGTTCCTGGCTTTGCTGAATAAAAGTTTTCACTGTCAGACGCTTAGCCGGAGGGCTGTTGATGATGGATATATCCCTGATCCCAGCCATGGCCATGTTGAGGGTTCTGGGGATGGGGGTTGCGGTCAGGGTCAGGATATCAAGGTTGGCTCGTTTGGCTTTGAGTTTTTCTTTGTGTCGAACGCCAAAGCGGTGTTCTTCATCGATAATCATCAGCCCCAGATTATGGAATTTAACATCGTCCTGAAGTAATTTATGGGTGCCGATAACAATATCCACTTTGCCTTTTGCCAGGCGTTCTAATACATCGGCCTGTTCCTTGCTGGAGCGAAATCGGGATAATACTTCTATCTGCACCGGCCAGTCGGCAAAGCGGTCTTTAAAGCTGTCGTAATGTTGTTGTGCCAGCAGCGTGGTTGGTACCAGTACGCTGACCTGTTTGCTGTTTTGCACAGCGACGAAACAGGCGCGCATTGCGATTTCTGTTTTACCAAAACCGACGTCGCCACAGATCAGGCGATCCATGGGCTGTGACGAGGTCATATCGTTTAAAGTCGCTTCAATGGCAAGGCGTTGATCAGGGGTTTCTTCAAAAGGAAAGCCCATGGCAAATAAATTGTAATCTTGTTGCTGCAGCGTGTATTGATAGCCTTCCCGAGCGGCCCTGCGGGCGTAAATATCGAGTAATTCGGCGGCCACGTCATGAATTTTTTCAACGGCTTTACGTTTTTGTCGCAGCCAGGTATCGGAACCCAATTTATGCAGGGGGGCATTTTCTGTGTCTGCGCCGCTGTAACGTGAAATTAAATGCAGTGCCGCTACCGGTACGTAAAGTTTAGCCTCGTTGGCATATTCCAGGGTTAGAAATTCCATTTCTTGATTGTCAATGGTCAGGGTTTGCAAACCTTTATAGCGTCCTACGCCATGATCAAGGTGCACAACCGCAGCATTGAGCTTGAGTTCGCTCAGGTTTTTAATAAAATTATCGGCCACCAGCAGGTCTTTCTGGCGTTTGCGGTGCTGGAAGATGCGCTGCCCATACAGTTGTTGTTCGGTAATAATAACAATGTTTGCTGCTTCAAGATCAGCCCCTTCAATTAAGGGGCTGATTATAATGGCCGCTGAGTCTTGCGCACCTGCGTTTAAGGTTGAAGCCAGAAATGCCTGCCAGCTGTGATATTCTTTCGGGGATAATTTAAGCTTACTTAACTGTTCCTGCAGGGCCTCTCTACGACCAGCGGTCTCAACACAAAAAAGTAGTTGTTGCTGGTGATTTTGTTTGTCGGTAATGTATGCCTGAAGTTTTTGCAGTGGTTGTTCTGATTTTGCATCAACGCTGATGTCAACCGAGGGTTTGATTTTAAAATCGCTGTAAGCGGCGTTATGATTTGAACCAGTGTTGTTTGAGTCAGAGTGGTTTGAGTTTGCAAGGGCTGAAGACTGTTGCGAAAACGTTATTCTTGGAAAAGATTTCAAGCGTTGAAAGATTTCGTCCACGGGCAAGAATATTTCATGGGGTGGTAAAATCGGGCGGGTCAGGTCGTGACGCAGATTTTCATAGCGTTGCTGGCAGTCTTGCCAGAATTTTTCCGAGCTTGACTGTATGTCGCCATGAGTCATGATTAAGCAGGATTCTGGCAGATAGTCGAACAGATTGCTGGTTTGCTCGAAGAAGAAGGGCAGGTAATACTCAACACCGGGTGAGGCGACGCCTTCGGCAACGTCAAGATAAACCGGGCATTCTCGGTGATTTACATCAAAGCGGTCGCGCCAGCGGTTTTTAAAGTTTTTAATAGCGGTGTCTGTTAGAGGAAACTCACGGGCAGGCATCAAGCTTATTTGGCTGGCTTTTTCAATCGAGCGTTGGGAGTCCGGGTCAAATAGCCTCAGTGACTCAATTTCATCATCAAACAGTTCGATGCGTACCGGCGTACTGCTGCCGGTGGGAAAGATGTCAAAAACCCCGCCCCTAACGCTGAATTCGCTGTGTTCATAAACCGTGTCGACACAATGGTAGCCGGCGCTTTCGAGTTGTTTACGGGTGGCGTTTATATCAAATCTGTCTCCCTGACTTAGCGACAAGCTGTTACCGTATAAATAATGTGGCGGTAATAAACGGTGCATTAAAGTGCTTACGGGGATAATCACAATACCGTGTTTGATGTTTGAAAGGTAGTGCAGAGTTTTTAAGCGTTCTGAAATAATGTCTTGATGTGGAGAAAAATGATCGTAGGGCAAGATTTCCCAGTCGGGGAAAGTCAGCACCTTGGTGTCGGTGCCGCTGAGAAAAAAAGCCAGATTTTGTTCCAGTTGGTAAGCCGATTGCGAGTCTGCAGTCACCAGTAAGGAGATCCCTCCCCAAGTCATCGCTGTTTCAGTGATGCAAAGGCTTAAACTGCTGCCAGCCAGTCCTGACCATGAGCGGCGGTCATTGGCTTTGCTGGGGATTTCAGGTAATTTAAAAACAGTGTGGGGCATTGCTATTTTGTCTCTAAGACTTGATAGGGATGAATCCGTGGTAAGTAATCAGCATAGTTTTATGCTGCCCGATGCAACAGCATGCTAGCCGATGTAACAGAGGGCAGAAGTACCGGGGAAACCCCCTGAATTGTCCAGCATGCTACGCCAAGTCTTTGCTATACCGGCGCGGACTGCGCCCGGGCCGCATCTATTTTGGCTTTAAAACGGCGTACTTTAAAGAAGTGAAGCACAACCCAGAACCAGTTGATCTTGTGTTCAAAATCATTAATTTTGTAGTTGTCTTCGGCAAATACCCAGTGGGTAATCAGCTTTGCCGGTGGTGTATTGTAAGTAACGGTCATGCCATTAACGCCGATTTTAGTGTTTCTTAATCCAAACTCTTCAACCACCTCGTTTATATCCATGCTTGCGCCCGTCATCATGGGCATTAGTTTTTGGACAATATTCATTGTAAGGTGTGGAATAACCTCTTGAAATTGTTGGCTCAATAAACTATCGAATACTTTTTGTGCTATTTCGTTGGGTACGCTTTCAGATACTGCTGACATCATCTTATCAATTCCGGGTTTTATTTTTAAAAAAGTGTTAATGACCTTTTTATCTAAAGTGTTGAGCAGATCGCCATGGCTGCTTGAGTTGATTTTGCAGGAGGATTTTAAGTGGGGAGAGATTAAATGGCAATGAAATCGATTATATTGACAAGAATAGGTTGATTCACAGTATTGATCAAAAGATAATATGCCCGCAAGCATATTCATAGCCTTAGAGTTTAACCGAATCAGGTGGTAAACAGTGGATCTTGATCAGCAAGAACAGTATTTGACCGATTGGAAAGAGAAAGAAGCCTTGGCGGAGTCCATGATACCGCTTATTGGCAAGTTGTACAGGGAGCGTAATGTTGTCACATCGATTTACGGGCGACCGATTATTAATCGCTCGGTGATTAGTTTATTAAAAACCCACCGGTTTGTTCGACAGGTGGAAGAGAATGAGCTGTCAGTAAAAAACACTTACCCCATTCTTGAGGCCTTGGCGACGCTGGATTTGGGGCCCTCCAGGGTTGATATTGGCAAGATGGCCATGAAATTCCGCGAGGATAACAGGGGTCTGTCGGTAAAAAACTTTGTCAAAGAGGAAGTTGCCAATGCTCTGGGAAACAAGTATGAGCCGCGAACTGAGAGTCAGGATGTTGTGCTTTATGGTTTTGGCCGAATTGGGCGTTTGCTGGCCCGCTTGTTGATTGAAAAGGCGGGGAGTGGTAAAGGTTTGCGTTTAAGAGCCATTGTGGTTAGAAAAGGCGGCGCAAACGATCTTGAAAAACGCGCCAGTTTGTTGCGCCGGGATTCCGTTCATGGCACTTTCCAGGGCACCATTAAAGTTGATGAAGAATCCAATGGCATTATCGCCAACGGCAACTATATCAATGTGATTTATTCCAATTCGCCTGACAGTATAGATTACACTGAATATGGTATACACAACGCAATTGTGGTGGATAATACCGGCATCTGGCGGGATGAAGAGGGCCTGGGTTTGCATCTTCAGTCCAAGGGTGTGGATCGGGTGATTCTAACCGCGCCTGGCAAAGGCGATGTTAAAAATATTGTTTACGGCGTGAACCATAACTTGATGACCTCTGACGACCGAATACTGTCAGCGGCCAGTTGCACCACCAATGCCATTGTGCCGGTGCTTAAGGCGCTTAATGATGAGTTTGGCATTCTCAATGGGCATGTGGAAACGGTGCATTCCTATACTAACGACCAAAACCTGATTGATAATTACCACAAAGGTGATCGCCGTGGGCGTAGTGCTGCCTTAAACATGGTGATTACCGAAACCGGCGCGGCCAAAGCCGTGGCCAAGGCCTTGCCAGAACTGGCAGGCAAGCTTACTGGCAATGCCATCAGGGTGCCTACGCCCAATGTATCCCTGGCGATTTTAAATTTGAATCTTGGTAAGGAAACCACCGTTGCAGAGCTTAATGATTATTTGCGCTGGGTGGCTTTGCATTCCCCTTTGCAAAAACAGGTGGATTATGTCAATTCTCCAGAGGTTGTATCTACCGACTTTGTCGGCTCCCGTCATGCGGGTGTAGTCGACTCTTTGGCGACTATCGTTGAAGGCAGTCGATGTGTGTTGTATGTCTGGTACGACAATGAGTTCGGTTACAGTTGCCAGGTTTTAAGAATTCTGCAAAATCTGGCTGGTATTTCGTATGCGGCATACCCGCAGTAATTTTCACGCGGTGCTTGCTCTTTGTGTTTTCGAGGCTGTAGTGCTGGGTTGTAATGCGGGGTGGTCTTTATTGAGCAGAGCTTTATTTTCATGGTCTGCTTCAATCTGTCGCTGTATGTCTTTAAAATAAACAAGGATTTAAAAGAATTCACTGGAACCCTCCCCCCATTGTTTATTATAATACCGGCGCAAAATCGTCGGACAAATTTCAATGGGTTTTATCTCCATCAGGATGACAAGAGATGCTGGCGATCACGATTGCCTTTGCAGCGTCGGTGTACTGGTAAGCCATGCCTTGATTAGCTAAATTTAAGGCGATTATTGATTTATGGCATTGATTAATGGCAGGCAGCCAAACGGGAAGAGCAATAAATTTTAAAATGAAGAACTGGAAAGGGCTATGATAAAGCTTAAACGTGGACTCGACGTACCGATCAGCGGTGAGCCCACACAAGTAATAAAACCGGATGGCAAAAATCGACAGTGTCTGTCTGTAGCTGTACTGGGAGCCGATTACATTGGCGTAAAACCCACTATGCAAGTTAAGGAAGGCGAACAAGTCAAGTTAGGGCAATGCCTGTTTACTGACAAAAAAAATCCAAAAGTAAAATTTACCGCCCCTGGAGCAGGTACTGTTACTGCGATAAATCGTGGTGACAAGCGCGTTTTTTTGTCTGTTGTGATTGACCTTAAGGGCGGTGAGGCGCTTACATTCAATGCCTACCCTCAGCAAAAGCTCAACAGTCTGGATCGGGAACATGTGGTTGAAAACCTTCTTGAATCCGGGCTATGGACAGCACTAAGGACCCGCCCTTACAGTCGGGTACCTGATCCCGACTCAAGCCCGGCCTCGATTTTTGTCACGGCGATTGATACCAATCCCCTGGCTGCCGATCCTGCGGTGGTTCTGGCCAATGAGCAGGATGCTTTCCGTGATGGTTTAATTATACTTTCCCGCTTGGCCAATAAGGTTTTTGTTTGCAAGGCACCGACTTTATCAGTGCCCGATACCGGCTGTGCTAATGTTTATAGCGAAGATTTCCTGGGTCCCCATCCGGCTGGCCTGGCTGGCACACATATTCATTTCCTGGATCCCGTTGGTGACAAAAAATCCGTTTGGACTATTAATTACCAGGATGTTATTGCTATAGGCAAGCTGTTTTTAAATGGCCAGTTAAATGTAGAGCGGGTGATTGCTTTGGCCGGCCCCCAGGTGGAAAGCCCCCGATTGGTGCAGACTCGAATTGGAGCCAATATTCAGGAGCTGGTGGCGGGTGAGTTACTCGAAGGTGAAAATCGCATCATATCCGGATCTATTTTAAGTGGCCGTACTGCTTATGGCGTAACGGCCTACCTTGGGCGTTATCATCAGCAAGTTTCAGTGCTGCGCGAAGGTCGTGAACGAGAGTTATTAAGTTATTTAAGGCCAGGAGTGAACAAACATTCGGTCATGAATATGTTTGTATCCAAATTAGTGCCACACAAAAAATTTGCCTTTACAACCACCACCAACGGCAGTGAAAGAGCCATGGTGCCAACGGGTAATTTTGAAGCGGTGATGCCGCTGGATATTTTGCCCACGCAATTGCTGCGCTCTTTGATTGTAGGTGATACCGAAATGGCGCAGGCACTGGGTTGCCTGGAGTTGGATGAAGAAGATTTAGCGCTGTGTACTTACGTTTGTTCTGGCAAGTACGAATACGGGGCGATATTGCGTGACAATCTCACCCGCATAGAAAAAGAGGGGTAATGCTGGCATGGGGCTGAGAAGTTTTCTCGATAAGATAGAGCCTGAGTTTGAAAAGGGTGGCCGTTTTGAAAATTGGTTTGCCTTGTATGAAGCTGTAGATACCATTGTTTATCGTCCAAGCAGTGTCACTAACAGTGCTTCTCATGTTCGTGATGGCGTAGATCTTAAGCGCATTATGATTCTGGTCTGGATGGCAACCTTTCCAGCGATGTTTTATGGCATGTACAACGTTGGTTACCAAGGTAATCAGGCGCTGGCATCCATGGGCGCTGCTGGTGTGGAAGGCTGGCATGGCTGGCTCATAACGCTGTTTGCAGGCCATGATCCTGCCAGTATTTGGGACTGTTTTGTTTACGGCGCAGTTTTTTTCCTACCCATTTATGCTGTGACTTTTGTTGTCGGTGGTTTCTGGGAAGTGCTGTTCGCGATGAAGCGTGGTCATGAAGTCAATGAAGGCTTCTTTGTTACGTCGATTTTATTTGCCCTGATTTGTCCACCGAGTATTCCTTTATGGCAAGTGGCCCTGGGTATCAGCTTTGGGGTGGTGCTCGGTAAAGAGGTTTTTGGCGGCACCGGTAAAAACTTTTTAAACCCGGCGCTGACGGGAAGGGCGTTTTTGTTTTTTGCCTACCCGGCTTCCATGTCCGGTGATCAGGTGTGGCTTGCGGTGGATGGCTTTACTGGAGCCACTCCCTTGGCCCTGGCCGCAGAAGGCGGTGTGCAGGCAATAGAAAATGCCGGTATTACCTGGATGGATGCTTTTGTGGGTAATATCCCCGGTTCTGTCGGTGAAGTGTCAACCATTGCTATTTTGCTTGGTCTTGCTGTGCTGTTAATTAGCAAAGTGGCCTCCTGGCGTATTGTTGCAGGCGTTACTCTTGGTATGGTGGCCACGGCGTTTATGTTTAATGCCATTGGCAGTGACAGTAATCCAATGTTCGGCCTTTCTGCCGCCTGGCATTTTGTCCTGGGTGGCTTTGCTTTTGGTATGGTTTTTATGGCTACCGACCCTGTTTCCGCCGCCATGACTGATACCGGAAAGTGGATTTTTGGCGCCTTGATCGGGGTTATGGTGATGCTGATTCGAGTGGTTAACCCGGCCTTTCCAGAAGGCATGATGCTGGCTATTTTGTTTGCAAACCTGTTTGCGCCAATCATTGATCACTTCGTAATAGAAGCCAATATCAAACGCAGGAGGGTTCGCAATGTCTAATGATACCATTGGTAAAACCCTCACGGTTGCTGTGTTGCTGTGTCTTGTTTGTTCAATAGTGGTGTCTACCGCTGCGGTTGTGCTTCAGCCTCTGCAAGACAAAAACAAGCTGTTGGATAAAAAACAAAACATTCTCTCGGCTGCTGGCTTATTGGTTGAGGGCAAATCTGTTGAGGCGCTTTTTGAGCAAGTAGAGGCAAGAGTTGTCAATATAGAAACCGGAAAGTTTGCCACTGAGCTTGAGCTTAAAGAGGCAGGTATCACCAGTGCGCAGGCCTTTGATCAGCAAAAAGCGGCAAAAGACCCGGAACTTGGCAAAGTATTAAGTTCGGCTGAAGATATTGCAGGTATTAAACGCCAGTCCCGGTATGCAACCGTCTATATTGTGCGTGATAGCGCAGGTCAACTGGAAACCCTGATCTTGCCGGTACATGGTTATGGCTTATGGTCAACGCTGTACGGCTTCCTGGCTCTTGAGGAAGATGCCAATACGGTAGTTGGCCTTGGTTTTTATGAACATGCCGAAACGCCAGGCCTGGGTGGAGAAGTAGATAATCCTAGATGGAAAGCCTTATGGCCTGGGAAAAAAGTTTTTAACGAAGCCGGTGAAGTGCGACTGCGGCTGATTAAAGGTGTTGCAGACAGTAGTCATCCTGAATCAGTTTATAAGGTGGATGGTCTCTCTGGTGCCACGTTAACCAGTCGTGGCGTTAGTAACTTGGTCGAATTCTGGATGGGTGAGCAGGGCTTTGGTCCTTTTCTTGCTTCTATTCGAGAGGAAGGGGTTTAATTATGTCTAACACAAAAAGCATTGTCTTAGGGCCGATTTTCGATAACAACCCTATCGCTTTACAAATTTTAGGTATTTGTTCCGCGCTGGCTGTGACCAGTAATTTGAGCACTACCGTTACTATGTGTATTGCGCTGACATTGGTGACTGCATTTTCAAACTTTTTTATTAGCAGCATACGTAATCACATTCCGAGCAATATTCGTATTATTGTACAAATGACCATTATTGCATCGCTGGTTATTGTGGTAGATCAAGTGCTTAAAGCCTATGCCTATTCAATCAGCAAAGACCTGTCAGTATTTGTCGGTTTAATTATTACCAACTGTATTGTTATGGGTAGAGCGGAAGCCTTTGCTATGAAGAACCCGCCCATGCTGAGTTTTCTTGATGGCATTGGTAATGGTTTAGGCTACAGCGCGCTGTTACTGGCTCTGGGTGTTACCCGTGAGTTATTCGGTGCTGGAAAACTCTTTGGTGTGGAAATTCTTGCCCTGGTCACTGAAGGAGGTTGGTACGTGCCCAATGGCCTATTACTGCTGCCACCTTCAGCGTTTTTCTTGATTGGTTTATTTATCTGGGCGCTTCGATCCTGGAAAACCGAGCAAGTGGAAAGCAACGAATTTAACATCAGCGCGAATACAAAAGCACCTGAAAGCGTGCCTCTGAAAGCAATGTAAAGAGAATTTAAAATGATAGAACATTACATTAGTCTGTTTATCAAAGCAGTGTTTGTTGAAAACATGGCCTTGGCATTTTTTCTTGGCATGTGCACTTTTATCGCTATTTCGAAAAAAGTTTCTTCTGCCATCGGCCTGGGCATTGCCGTGATTGTAGTGCTCGCCATTACCGTTCCGGTGAATAATCTATTGCTCACATTTTTATTGGAAGAAGGCGCCTTAACCTGGATTAGCGAGTCTTTAGGCGGTGTGAACTTAACCTTTCTGGGTTTGTTGAGTTATATTGGCGTGATTGCCGCCATCGTACAGATTATGGAAATGGTTCTGGATAAATACTTTCCTGCGCTGTACAACGCCCTGGGGGTGTTCTTGCCTCTCATTACAGTGAACTGTGCGATTTTAGGCGCATCGCTGTTCATGGTGGAAAGAGATTATAATTTTGGTGAGAGTGTTGTCTATGGTTTTGGTGCCGGTGCAGGTTGGGCATTGGCCATTATTACTCTGGCAGGGATTAGAGAAAAATTAAAATACAGTGATGTACCAGAAGGATTGAGGGGTTTGGGTATTACCTTTATTACTGTGGGTTTGATGTCCCTGGGCTTTATGTCCTTTTCAGGTGTTCAATTATAAAGCTTTTTTGGTATTTGTTACGATTTTCGATTAACAGGTTGTAGTAAGCATGAATTTAGAAATTTATCTCGGCGTCATGATGTTTACCACTATTGTGCTTGCACTTGTGGCGGTTATTTTATTGGCGCGATCCAAACTGGTGAGCACAGGTAACATCCACCTTGAGATTAACCACGACCCGAAAAAATCTATAGATGTACAAGCAGGTAGCAAGCTGTTAAATGTATTGGCTGACCACAAAATTTTTGTCTCTTCGGCCTGTGGTGGTGGTGGCACCTGTGGTCAATGCAAGGTAAAAGTTTTCAGCGGCGGCGGTGATATCTTGCCCACCGAAGAAACCCATTTTAACAAACGTGAAGCCAAAGAAGGTTGGCGTTTATCCTGCCAGGTGTCCGTTAAACAAGATATGGACATAGAGCTTGAGGAATCCTGCTTTGGTGTTAAAAAATGGGAATGTACTGTAGCAAGTAATCATAACGTGGCAACTTTTATTAAGGAATTGGTTTTAAACCTGCCAGAGGGTGAGGATGTACATTTTAGAGCCGGTGGTTATGTGCAGCTTGAATGCCCACCTCATGTGGTTGATTACCATGATTTTGACATTGAGGAAGAATACCGTGGTGACTGGGAGCGTTTTGGTGTATGGAACAATGTTTCAACGGTTAAAGAAACTGTTACTCGTGCTTATTCCATGGCGAATTATCCAGAAGAAAAAGGTATTCTTAAATTCAATATTCGAGTCGCTTCCCCACCGCCTGGTTCTGAAGGTATTCCCCCTGGAGCAATGTCATCCTGGGTGTTTAATCTAAAGCCTGGTGACAAAGTAACCGTTTATGGCCCCTTTGGAGAATTTTTTGCCAGGGATACAGAGAATGAAATGGTGTTTGTCGGTGGTGGTGCCGGTATGGCGCCTCTACGTTCACACATTTTTGACCAGCTGTTACGATTAAACAGTAAGAGAAAAATTTCTTATTGGTATGGTGCCAGAAGCTTACGAGAGATGTTTTACTCGGAAGAATTTGATGAGCTGGCTAAGAAGTATGACAATTTTGAATGGCATGTGGCCTTGTCTGACCCTTTGCCTGAAGACAACTGGACGGGTTATACCGGGTTTATACACAATGTTGTGTATGAGCAATACCTTAAAGACCACGAAGCCCCGGAAGATTGTGAATACTACATGTGTGGGCCGCCAATGATGGCCAGTGCCGTTATTGATATGCTAACCAATTTGGGTGTTGAGCGTGAGAACATCATGTTTGACGATTTTGGTGGCTAGGTTTTTTAAGCAGGCTGTATGCTGCGTATAGCCTGCGCTCCTTTCCTTTAGCTGGATGTTTGCGCAATAAGAGACGGTAGGGGCGGGCGCACCTTCTCTGTAGCGACCTCTGTGACAGCTCTTCAAGGCTGTTTTCTCTCATTCTATGGCTGGGTGGCTGACTATGAATCAATATTGCTTGCGTGCTTTGTCGTTATTAGCTGCCCTGTTGATGCTTTGCGCTTTAACGGCATGTGACAAGATTTTCTCGCCAGAGCCGGTACATGTTTACGGACAGACCATGGGCACGAGTTATACTGTGTCATTGGTGGGCTTGCCTGATAATGTTTCCAAAACGAGTTTAAAAGCCGGTATAGATGCTGTTTTGGAAGATATTAACCAAAAAATGTCGACCTACCGTGCTGACTCTGAAATAAGCCGCTTTAACCGTTCGCCAGACGACGAATGGTTTAATCTCTCACAAAGTAGCTACGATGTGATTAAAGAGAGCCTGGCTATTTGCGAGTTAAGCTCTGGTGCTTTTGATATAACGGTTGGTCCTTTGGTCAATTTATGGGGATTTGGACCAGAAAATCAGCCTGAAAAAGTTCCCGATGCCGATCTCCTTAGGTTGATGCTTGATAGAGTAGGCTACCAATTTCTGCAATTGGACAGCACGCCGCACAGGATTAAGAAGGCAAAAAATATTTACATTGATTTATCCGCTATAGCCAAGGGTTATGGTGTGGACAAGGTGATCGATTATCTGCAATCCCTTGGCATCCGGAATGCCTTGGTAGAAGTCGGCGGTGAAGTGCGTACAATAGGTGTTAAAAAGCCGGGCCGCAGTTGGAGAGTAGCCATTGAGGCGCCCACGCCAGACATGAGGTCAGTACAAAAAATAGTCGAACTTAAGGATGTTGGTATGGCTACATCCGGTGACTACCGTAATTTTTTTGAAGTTGATGGGCGACGTTATTCACATACCTTAAACCCCAAAACAGGTTATCCTGTTAGTCACCAATTGGCTTCAGTATCGGTTATTGCATCAAGCAGCATGAGAGCTGACGGCTTAGCCACGGCCATACTGGTTATGGGGGAGGAAGAGGGAAAGGTTTTTGCCGAAGCCAATAACATTGCGGCCTTTTTTATTGTCAAAACCGGTGAAGGTTTCAGTGAGTTTGCCACCGAGGCGTTTGAACAGTATTTATTGGTACTTGAATAAGCAGTAATTACTTAAAATAGATGGTTTTTTGGCTAATAACACAGCGAGATATGGGATGTTTTTAACAGCTATACTTACAATTGCAGTTATGGGCTTGCTCATAGCCGGGATGGCAATTGGTGCTATTTTACAAAACAAGCCGATTAAAGGCACCTGCGGCGGTTTAAATGCTTTGGGCATGGGCGCCGACTGTGAAATTTGTGGTGGCGATCAGACCATCTGTGATACCGAAAACAGCCAGTCTATGCCGACACAAAATGAGTCTGCTGATCTTAGTTATGATGCCAGCAAATCAACAAGAGCTTAAGGAGTCTCTGGACAATAAAGCACTGCAAGGTTTTGTGTTATCAGCTACAGGCGGTTAAAAATTCATGTCTACACACAAATATGATGTTGTTGTAATTGGCGCCGGCCCAGCAGGTGAGGCTGCGGCAATGAAGGCTGCAAAAATGGGCAAGAAAGTGGTGGTGGTGGAGCAGCGTTCTGTTGTCGGTGGCAATTGTACTCATTTGGGTACCATCCCCTCTAAAGCCCTGCGGAATTCGGTACGGCACATCATTCGCTACAACACCGACCCCATGTTCAGGGATATTGGTGAGCCGCGTTGGTTTTCATTTCCAAAAATTGTTTCACGCATCGACAGGGTTATTAACAGCCAGGTTGAAATGCGAACCAAACTTTACGCCCGAAACCAAATAGAGATAATATTTGGTCACGCTAAATTTATTGATGAACATACACTGGAAGTCGAAACCGAAAATGGCTTAGTGGAAATCGTTGAATTTAAAAATGCGGTTATTGCCGTAGGCTCCAGCCCTTACCAACCTGATGATGTTGATTTTAGTCATCCTCTGGTATTTGATGTCGACTCAATTCTACAGCTTGATCATACCCCACGTAAGATTATTATTTACGGTGCCGCAGTCATTGGTTGCGAATATGCTTCAATATTCTGTGGTTTGGGTATAAAAGTTGATTTGATTGATACCCAGTCGCAACTGCTGCCTTTTTTAGATGATGAAATTTCAGACGCCCTAAGCTATCACCTGCGTGACCAAGGTGTGCTCATTCATCATAGTGAAGAGTACGACCGTGTTGAGCCGCTGGATGATGGCGTGGTTATTCACCTTAAGTCGGGGAAAAAATTAAGGGGCAATGTTTTGCTCTGGTGCCACGGACGTAAAGGTAATACCGCTTCCCTCAATCTGGAAAAAATAGCTTTGGTGCCTACCGATAGAGGTCAACTGCAGGTTAATAATTCTTATCAAACCAGTATTGAGCATATCTATGCGGTGGGTGATGTTATAGGCTGGCCGGGCTTGGCCAGCGCTGCTTATGACCAGGGGCGTTTTGCAGCAGCGGTTTTTACTGATGATAAACGGCAGCATTATGTTGATGCCGTGCCAACGGGTATTTATACCATTCCCGAAATATCCTCTATCGGCAAAACCGGCAAAGAACTCACTGCAGCGAAAGTGCCTTATGAAGTTGGCCAGGCTTTTTTTAAAACCCTGGCTCGTGCACAAATAGCCAATGAGACCGTAGGGATGCTGAAGATCTATTTCCATCGTGAAACCCTGGAAATTCTTGGTGTGCATTGTTTTGGTTATCAGGCAGCAGAAATTGTCCATATCGGACAAGCCATTATGGAACAGGAAGGCAGCGCTAACAGCCTGGAGTACTTCATCCAAACCACCTTCAATTACCCTACCATGGCTGAAGCTTACCGTGTGGCTGCGTTAAATGGCTTGAACCGGATTTTTTAAGCGCAGCAATGGCAGCAACTGGTTTTGAACTATAGTATCTAATGAATTAAATGTGCCGGGAAAAACCCGATTTGCCCAATACGTTTCACGGGGCAGGCTCTACCCAATACGTTTCACGGGGCAGGCTCTAGCCTCAAAAGAGCACAAGCCTGTCTCAAGCCGGACTTTCCCTGGCTGCGATCATCTAATTCCTACAGGCCCCCTCATGGCTAGGAGTCTTCAATATGCTTGGCTATTCCTAGCATTGTTTAACGACCATTTTATGCATTTAGATGACATTTTTAACAACCCGTCTTGCATATGGCAAAATCAGTTGATATAAGGATATACAGTAGTTAAATATAATATTATCACCGTATATTATATTAGTGTGCTGGTATTATATGCTTGCAGCCGCCAAAGTATTTTGGGTGGCGTGCTTCAACTGCGCCTTGTCTTATGAAGTTGAAGCGAAAATTATAAAAAATAAGCAGAACTCAATAAGGCTGCCTTAATTTATCGCTGCTGTGAATAATAAAGGCTGATAGTACCTTCTCTCTGTTCTGTAATTTAAAATAAGATCGATTGAGACTGGAGGTTTTATGTCTGTTATAGCACAAGTTAAAAGGGTATTTCCTGCGGGTGAGGCTCACGAAGAGACCGGAATCACTGAAGCGCCAAAATTTCCGTGGATGCTCATAGCTGGGTTGTCGCTTATTCTGTTAATTGTCTTTGGTGCCCTGCGCTGGTATCAAAATGAATTTTCTTTTACCGTTGGCTTGGATTATTTTGACCCCGAATTCCAAAAGTATTGGATGACGTTGTTTTGGGCTCAGTTGGCAGTGATTGGTACAGCGGGCGCTATTCTCATTCCTTTAACGTGGTTTACCCGTGATAAAGCGCTGAACATTACCCCACAAGAAGAATTAAGCCGTTATTACACAATCTTAGCCATTCTCGCAATCGGCGGGGTCATATTATATTTTGCTCTTAATGTCTTTACTGAAGCCGATGCCGCCTGGCATCAGGTAACAGTACGCGATACAGATTTTACCCCTACGCACATAGCCCTTTTTTACGGAGTGTTACCACTGCTTTTTGTCGGGGTGGTTTTCGCGTTTGTTTGGGTTCATACCCGTATGCCTGACTTTGCCGGTCGGGTTTCTATTCCATTAGCCGTTCTTGCTGGCGGCCCCTTGCTGATTGCACCTAACTTGGGCTACAACGAGTGGGGGCACACTTTCTTCTATGCCGAAGAACTGTTTGGTGCACCTATACACTGGGGATTCGTAGTTCTTGGCTGGGCATTCCTGGGTGTGGGTGGCTTCTTGGTTCAGTGTTTTAATCGAATGATGAAGCTGACAGATCTGCTTGGAGATGAAGCAGAAAAGCCTGCAGCATCATAAGGTCCTCTAGGTTCTTCTCTTAAAAGCGCCCTTTATGGGCGCTTTCACTTGTTGTATTTTCCCGTTTGTTTTATCGGTCAGTGAAGTTTACTCGGGCAGATATTAAGCACAGTGAAAAACCTAAATAAAGCTTTTTTCTACCTTAAATTAGCGGTATAAACAACTTTGCTTGTGTATTTTTCCAGTGGAAGCCGCAAAACTGAAAGTAAATGACAAATAGATTTCTGATGTAAGCAAACCCTGATAAATAATAAAAAAAGTAAAATTAGTGGAGGCCGTAAATGTCAGTAGAATATATCCCCAAAGAGTTACCTGAAGAAGAGCATGATGTTAATGAAGATCGCTTTGTTGCCAGTGCGGTAAAAAATCGTACTGAGCAGCTGACCGCCTATAAAAATATAGATTTGGCAACAATACCCTTGTTGTTTCTCCTTTTTGGAGGGATTTCAGTATTTTTATTTGCTCTCACGGTGGGCGATTGGGATTTTTGGATGGATTGGCGAGATCGGCGCTGGTGGCCATTGGTTACGCCATTTTCTCTAATACTTTTGCCAGCGGTATTAGGCGTTTTTATGTGGAATAAATTTCGCTTACCGTTGGGTGCCACTTTTGCGATGATGAGTTTTTTGGCGGCGTCCTGGGTTAGTCGTTATACAAACTTTCATGGTTTTGCCGGCTTCCCATTAAATTTTGTTTCGCCTTCTACCTGGGTAGGTTTGGGGATTTTGCTGGATTGCACAATACTTGTAAGCCGGAGCTGGTTTATTACAGGCTTTGTCGGCGCTTTTTTGTTTGGATTGCTGACCTATACGATAAACTGGCCGATATTCGCGCCTTTTAGAATCCCTGTTGATTACAACGACACCATGGTAACGGTGGCCGATTTAATGGGTTATATGTATATCCGTACAGCCATTCCTGAGTATGTTCGAATTATTGAAGAATCCACCCTGCGCACATTTGGCGAAGCGGTGACACCGCTTACGGCTGTTTTTGCGGGTTTTGTGACTATTCTGAACTATTATTTATGGGTTTGGGTTGGACACAAGGTGATGAAAAGTAGGTGGATGGATAAGTTGATTTAACAGCTTAATAACAAATCCGAGCTGAGACAAAAAAACAAAATAAAAAGATAAATAGAATAAGAAAGGTGAAAAAAGTGGATAAGAAAATAGTTGTGATGCTGCTGTGTGTAATAAGCTTCATCAGCTTTAGCGAGCTTGCGCTGGCCCATGGTGAAAAAGCCCAGCAAGCGGGTTTAAGAATGCGAACCATGAATTGGTGGGATTTAGAAATATACCCTAAAAAGGTAGCTATTAATGAGGTGGTTACCGTTAAGGGGAAATTTTCCCCCTCAATATGGTGGCCGCGTCATATGTCGAACCCAGAAGATGGTATGGCATATTTAAATGTGGGTGTGCCTGGTCCGGTTTTTGTTCGTATCGATTCCCGTGTTAACGGCGTACCGATGATCCGCTCTGCCCAATTCAAGAAAGGTGAAACCTATGATTTTGAAATGAAACTCAAAGCACGTACCCCTGGGCGTTATCATGTGCATCCTGTGATCAGCGTGGAAGGTACAGGCCCCATTATCGGACCAGCTTATTGGGTTGAAGTGACTGGTGATCCGGCAACGTTTGAGAACAAAATTACCACCCTCACCGGCGAGGTGATTGATTTAGAAACGCATGGTATGCCTCAAATTATTGGTTGGCACGCATTCTGGGTAGTGATTGGTTTGTTGTGGATGGGGTATTGGCTGCGCAATTATCCGGTTTTGATGCCACGTTATAAGGAGGTCGTGCGCCTTGGTTCAAAAGCGAATGATATGATTACCTTCAAGGATATGGCTGTTGGTATTGTATTTTTCGGTGGGGTATTAATGGCTATTGCGGGAAGTTATTTTTGGACCCAAACTCAGTACCCCATTACTACACCCTTGCAAACTGGAGAAGTTGAGGTGCTGCCTCTACCCAGTCAAGGTGATACCATCAGTCTCAAGCTGCATAAAGCACGTTACAGAATTCCAGGCCGCAGCTTTAAAATAGAAATGGATGTTACCAATAATGGTGATTCTCCCATAAGGCTGGGTGAATTTATGACAGCAAATGTCCGTTTTATCAATAAGGAAGTATTAGGTAAGATTGAGCGGCAGGATGACTTGGATTTGATAGCTCTTGAAGGTTTGCAAGTGGAAGGTGGCCCGGTCCAACCCGGTGAGACACGCAGAATCACCCTTTGGGCTGAAGACGCACTGTGGGAAACCATGCGTTTAACCAGTTTGGTTTATGATCCAGACAGCCGTTTTGCTGCCATGTTGTTTTTCTTTGATGATGAGGGCAAGCGTTATCACCTGGAGGTTGGTGGGCAGATGATGCCTACTTTCAGCTAATTAAAAAAATAATTTGCAGCCTGGGCTTGGTGGTGAAGTTAGAAAATAATTAAGCTTAGAGGCTTGTGTAATGAAGCCAGAGAGTTGTTGTTTTGCAATTCTCTGGTTTTTTTATGCTTGTATTAAGCTGGTGATGTTAGTAAGTTATTCTAAAAATAGCCATGAAACTTTAGTAATGGTAGTAATTACTGAAGTTTGTTAGGAGAATTCTATGTCTGAATGGGTAAAGTCAGATAAGGCCCGTTACAAAGGTGTTAATGAGAATAATCTTTGGGTTTATAAAGGCATACCCTATGCAAAACCACCGGTAGGTGAGTTGCGTTTTCGTGCACCACAAAAACCAATTTTAGAAGTAAAAGAATGGGATGCGACATTTTTTCGTGCCGCTTCTATTCAGCAAGTCAGTATGATGGGCGGCGTGTCCCAGACCAGTGAAGATTGTTTGTATCTGAATATCTGGACCCCTGGGGCTGATACAAAAAAAAGACCGGTGATGGTTTGGGTTCATGGTGGGTCTTTACTCAACGGCTCCGGTGCCATGGATATTTATCATGGCAATAAACTTGCTGAGAGAGGCGACCTGGTTTTTATCAACTTTAATTATCGCTTGGGAGCTTTAGGTTTTGCTCATTTAAATACGCTCAATGCTGCCTGCGGTGCAGACAGCAACAATGGCTTGAGAGACATGATAGCCGCTCTTGAGTGGATCAAGGCGCAGGTAGAAAATTTTGGTGGTGATCCCGATAATATTACTCTATTTGGCGAGTCTGCCGGGGCAATTGCTATTTCCTGTCTATTAGCCTCGCCTTTGGCCAAGGGTTTGTTTCATAGAGCCATTATTCAAAGTGGTACCGGTGATCAGGTGATTAGCTCAGACGATGCTGCAGTTGTTGCTGAAACCTTTATTAAGGGTCTGGAATTGGACAACAATTCGTTAAGTGATATTTGGAATTTACCTGTTGATAAAATACTCCAGGCACAGAAAGCTTGTTTGAAAATGATGGTTAATCGCGGTCGTCATGAGATACCGCTCACACTGTATGAAGCAACGCTCACCCCAGTATTTGGTGATGACGTGCTGCCAGTGCCACCTTTGGAAGCTTACGCGCAGGGAGTGGCTAAAGGTATTCCAACAATGGTTGGTACCACGGCCCATGAATGGGACTTCTTTTTAAAACTAAACCGTCCTGCTGGTTTTAAAACAGGTCTTGATAAATACAATGGACTTGATAATGAAGGCTTAAAAAAATTGTTCAAAAGAGGTTTGCCCACTCACTATGAGCAAGCCTTCTCGGTTTATACCCAGGCCACTGATTACCCCGAAACCGGCCCTGGTCGTTTGGCTGTCTACAGTGACTATGAAATGGACAGGGCGTTTTGGGCGACATCCTTGCGTTTGGCTGAGGCCCAGAGCGAGTATCAAACCGATGTTTATCACTTTGTTTTCAGCTGGGACAAAGGCATGTTCGGTGCCGGACACACTGTCGATTTACCACTGGTTTTTGGTCTTACAGAAGGCATGTACGGGCAAATGCTTTGTGGTAATGATCCTGCGGCGCAGCAGCTTGCTGAAAAGGTTCAGGATGCCTGGATTGCCTTTGCTCAAAGTGGTAATCCATCTACTGCAGCACTGGGTGAGTGGCCTGTTTATACCCGTGACCAGCGCCTTACCATGGCATTTGGAGAAGCTATTGAGCTGCGTGAAGATGACAGGCGCGATATCCGCGTGTTTTGGCAAGATATACTGTAAACTTCCAGGAATTGCAGTAATTGTTTAACATCAGCTTGTTTGCTAGTATTTGTTTCCAGTGGCCGGACTATAAATCCTCCTATTGTTTATACTAATGCCTTGGCAATTTGTTTTTGTTAATACTTAGCTTGTTTCATATTTTAACGGGTAATTTTATGATCAAAACATGTATTTTCCCTGTAGCAGGTTATGGCACAAGGTTTTTACCAGCAACAAAATCCATGCCGAAAGAAATGTTACCCATTGTCAATAAACCTTTAGTCCAGTACGGGGTTGAAGAAGCCATGTCTGCCGGCTTAACCGATATTGGCTTTGTAACCGGCCGGGGAAAGCGTTCCATTGAAGACCATTTTGATACCAGTTATGAATTGGAGCATCAGATTTCAGGAACCGGTAAAGAAACTTATCTCGACGGCATCAGGAAGATTATTGATACTTGCACGTTTTTATACACGCGCCAGCAGGAAATGCGGGGTTTGGGTCATGCCATACTAACCAGCGAGCCGATTGTCGGTAATAATGCCTTTGGGGTGATTTTGGCCGATGATTTATGTATTCATGATCCTGAAAGCGTGATGACGCAAATGGTAAAGCTTTATAACCAACACCGTTGCAGCATAGTGGCCATAGAAGAAGTGCCTGCTGATCAGACCAGTAGTTATGGCATCATCAGTGGCGAAGAGATTTCGGCGGGTCTTTACCGGGTGAGTGATATGGTGGAGAAGCCCAAACCTGAAGACGCCCCAAGTAATTTAGCGATTATTGGTCGCTACATACTAACACCGGATATTTTTGATTACATTCGCCAGACTAAGCCCGGGAAAAGTGGTGAGGTGCAAATCACCGATGCGCTGATGCAACAAGCAAAATCAGGTTGTGTGCTGGCCTATAAATTTAAAGGGCAGCGTTTTGATTGTGGCAGTGTGCATGGTTTTGTTGAAGCCACAGAGTATTGTTATAAAAACTATTACCTGAAAAATAATTCCTGATCAGTAAATTGCCCATTCGCCCTAAAAACAGGCAGAAATATTGTTAACTAAAATCTGGTTTGGATTTTTTATTACTGGTTTTCTTGCTGTTTTATACCAGGTGTTTCAGGGCAATACGGGTATTGTCGGCGAAGTTGTTCAATCCACTTTTGCAATGGCTCGTCTGGCAGTTGAAATCAGTATTGGCTTAATGGGTGTGCTTTGCCTTTGGTTAGGCTTGTTTAAAATTGCCGAAGATGCCGGTTTGATTCAAGGGCTGTCACGGCTTTTAAGTCCGCTGTTTCAGCGCCTGATGCCTGAAATCCCCCCATCCCATCCTGCTTTTGGTTCTGTCACCATGAACATGGCTGCGAACATGCTGGGCCTGGATAATGCTGCTACGCCGATGGGCCTGAAAGCGATGAAAGATCTGCAATCGCTTAACCCCAGCGCTGGCATTGCCTCCAATGCGCAAATTCTCTTCCTGGTACTGAACACTTCCGCAGTAACATTGATACCTGTGACATTATTTTTATACCGTGCCCAGCAAGGTGCTGCTGAGCCTGCGGCTATCTTTATTCCAGTCCTGTTGGCGACCAGCGCGTCAACATTAACCGGTTTGTTGGCGGTATCCTGGGTGCAAAAATTGAATCTATTCGATCGGGTTGTTATAGCCTACATCAGCGGTTTTATTTTGTTGCTGACAGTTTTTATGTACAGTCTGGCTTCGCTCAGTTCCTCCAAGTTGACAGAGTACTCATCACTGATTGGGAATCTGACACTGCTGTCGATTATTATTCTGTTTCTTACTGTGGGCATGCTGAAAAAAGTAGATGTCTATGATCGTTTTATAGAGGGTGCCAAAGAGGGCTTCAGTACGGCTGTACACCTGATACCTTACCTGGTGGCTATGCTAGTGGCTATTGGCGTGTTGCGCTCAAGCGGTGTGTTGGATCTTTTACTGGAAATACTGCAACAATTTTTCCAATGGCTTGGTGTAAACACGGAATTTATTCCGGCATTACCTACCGCTTTCTTAAAGCCGTTGAGTGGCAGCGGTTCCAGGGCAATGATGCTTGAAACCATGAATAATTATGGTGTTGATTCTTTTCCGGCGTTACTGGCCGCTACTATACAGGGTAGTACTGAAACCACCTTTTATGTGATAGCCGTTTATTTTGGTAGTGTAGGCATTAAAAATGTTCGTTATGCCATTACCTGCGGATTGCTGGCTGATTTGGCCGGTGTTCTCACCGCTATTTTGGTTGGCTATTGGTTTTATTATCCAGCGGCTAATGGCTAATGACGCAGGACCTTGGGGCCTTGGAAAATGCGATTTATTTTCTATGTTTATTTTGTGTTATGGTTTTTTTGCAACCATCAAGCCATTGCGGAAAGCACAGTTGAAGCTGATAAGAAATTTATCAGCATTGCTTCACAAAACCTGCACCGCTTATTTGATGATAAAGACGATCCGCTTTTAAGAGAAAAAGTTTTAAGCCCCAAAGACTATCAAGCCAACTTGAAAAAAATTGCGGATCGCATTAGAGATTCATTTAATTGCCCGGATGTGCTGCTCTTACAGGAAGTTGAAAACAAAAGGGTGTTACAGGATCTGGCTAAAAAAACCTGTATAGGAGTAAAGTCCTACAAGGTTATTTTTGCAGAGGGCTTTGATTCCAGCGGTATTGATGTTGGGGCTTTGGTTGCTGAAAATATTCATCTGCTAAGCTGGGAACAATTAGCTACAGATCAGCGTCTTGGTAAAACCAGTCTGCCTCTTTATACCAGGCCGCCTCTAATGCTGCGTTTTTCGCCTGATGCCACATCTAAAATCCACATCACGGCCGTTGTTGTGCATTTAAGGTCAATGGTTGGTCTGTATGGAAAGCACCATCAACGCATAGCGAATAAACGCAAAGCGCAGGCGGAATGGCTGGGCAACTGGGTCAATAAGCGCTTGCAGGCAAACAGGGAGGAATATTTACTCGTGGCTGGAGATTTTAATGCCGAGGATAACGCGCAGGGGGCAGATGCTATGCTTGCTACCATTCGTAATGTGCAGCATAACGATGACACCATGCAATTAACAAACCTTAATAACTTAGTGCCAGAAGTACTGCGTTATACTTATATTTACAAGGGTAAAAAGCAGGCTTTGGATCATATGCTCGTCAGCCAAAATACTTTGCCTTTGGTCGGCAGCTACAAAATCATTGATAGCTTGTTTAATTGGCCATTGAGTGCAAAGTTTTTCAAACAGTCTGAACATAGAAAATATTCCCTTGACCACAATGGCCTGCTGCTGGAGCTGGAAGTGCCCTCACATACAGTCGAAAAATAAGTAAGACTGTTGTATAAAACATTGTTGACGCACAGTAACATTTATTGAGCAGAATTTATTGGTAGAATACACGCTGGCAATAAAATTATGACATAGTAAGACTTTTTAGCGTATTGTTGGCCTCATACGATGAATTTTAAGTGCTTTTAAGCGTCTATTTTACAAGTATTTTTTATTTTCTGCTTCGGGTTATTGGCTTCGGGGTTAATAATGAATACTATAGGTGCATTCAATAGAAGCAAAAATTGTTTATACAAAGATTGCCATCTGAATTAGTCAGAGAGTTTTAAGTAATAAAAAACACTGGAGAGAATTATGGGTAAGCGTTTTTTAGCAATGCTGGTAGCAGTGATGTTTGCAACGAATATGTCAGCCGCAGTGCTGACGCCTGAAGAAGAGGCTTTACCACCCGAAGCAAAGGGCCTGAGAATTGCCGAGAATTTAAGTGATGACCAGGATGGCTATGTTGATTCGATTCTTACCATGAAAATGATCCTGATAAATAAAAATGGTGATGAAACCGTTCGGGAAATGCACACTAAAAATAAAGAAGGTGTGGATGGTGAAGGCGATATGGGATTAATCGTTTTTGACTCCCCACGTGATCAAAAAGGTACAGCATTGCTGACCCACTCCCATAAAGATGAAGATGATGAACAGTGGCTGTATTTACCTGCTTTAAAACGAGTTAAAAAGATTGCTTCAAGCGGGAAGTCCGGTTCGTTTATGGGCAGTGAGTTTTCCTTTGAAGATATTGGCGGTGGCGGTGATACTAAAGATTACGATTACAAGTGGCTACGCGATGAAGTCTATGAAGGCAAGCAATGCTTTGTGCTGCAAAGTATTCCCAAGGATAAAAACTCGGGCTATACAAAAATTATTGCCTGGATAGATAAAGAAAGTGGTCGGAATTACAAAACCGAATTTTATGATCGTAAAAACTCCCACCTTAAAACCATGACTATCTCCGGCTTTAAAAAATACAATGGAGAACACGATCGTCCTGCCGAACTCCTCATGGTTAACCATCAAACTGGCAAAAGCACAAAAATGCTAATGTCTGACTATGAGTTTGGAGTAGGGCTTAGCGAGCAGGAATTCACCACAAACAGCTTGAAACGCGCACGTTAATAAAATAGAGCCGGGTTGGGCTGGCGCAGCTGCTGCTGGCCCGATTTTCGGATGGTTGTAAGCTACAAGCGTTGAGATTAAGTGTGAAATTGTCACCAATTGCAGGCATTGGGTATTTGCGTGGTAGTTTGAACTCTGGTAAACACCATTTTTACTCGCTAATAATAACAATAATTGCTGTTGGCTTTGTTTTTGTGCCTGCAGGTGCATGGGCTGTGGGTGATGGCGAGTGGATCTCTGAACTGGTCTGGGATTTTAGCTATTTCCCTGAAGACAATGGCCGCTCTGATATAAGCAACAACTCTGTTCTGACTTATAAAGCTGAATACTATGAAGCCTGGAATGACGGTGCTGACTCCTTTGTTTTCGTTCCAATGCTCCACTTTGATCAAAGTGACCCCACTCTGGATGTTATAGAAATCGCTGAAGCCTCCTGGATTCACGTTGAGGATACCTGGGAAGTACGTACCGGTATTCGGCAAGTGAGCTGGGGTGTGGTTGAATCTTTTCAGCCTGTCAATATTATCAATCAAACCAACTTTACCGGCAGTTTTGTCAATCAAAGCACGCTGGGGCAGCCGATGATTAATTTTTCCACGGTGCAAGATTGGGGCATATTGGATTTATACATATTATTTGGCTTTGAAGAGCAGGTCTTTCCTGGTCCCGACAGTCGCTTGGCCATCCCTATTGAGTTAGATGAGGATGAGACGGTTTTCCCCCGGGATGACCGCCAAATACAGGGTTTGGATTATGCCATAAGGTGGCAGCATTCCTGGGATGCGTTTGAATGGGCTTTGTCTTATTTTAATGGCCGCAGCCGTGATCCGGATGTTGATTATAACTATGACCTTACTGATTCAAAAATAGTAGCCACCTACCATCTTGTTCAGCAAGTCGGTTTGGAATTGCTTTATATCTGGAATGGCTGGACCTTCAAGTTTGAAGCTGCCGCTGTTGATGGACAAAAAGAAAGGGGTCGTGAATTCGGTGTTTATACCACCGCAGCAGCGGGAGTAGAAAACAGCTTTAACGCCTTGTTTGGCAGTAATATCGATTTAATCTGGTTTGTAGAGTATCTCTATGATCAGCGAGAGGATAGCCTGACAGCCTTTTTTGAACACGATGTTTTTGCCGGTGGCGTTTTTAACTTTAATGATGCAAAGGACACCAATATTTTTACCGGGGCTTTCTGGGATGTAAGAGATGATGAAGGTATTCTGGTGGCCCAGGCCAGTCGGCGTTTAAATGAGTCATGGAAACTGTCCTTGACGGGCGCTTATTTTGCTGTGGAGCGTAAACGACCAAAAGAAGATATCAGGCAAACCAATCAAGCTGAATTTGTCGATGATATAACCAGCGAGTTTACTTTTCTTGATGAATCTAATCTGGAAAAACTGCTGGAAAGTTTTTCTGCACTGGTTATACAAAATGGTTTTGATAGCCAGCGTGTCAACGATGCGCTTGACGAGTTGTTCTTGATTTCTGAACTCGCCATATCTGAACCTGATAATAAACTCGGCCTGCTTGAGAATGAAAGCACCATTGCAATTCAGTTAATCCACTATTTTTGATTGCCCTTTTTCCCATATTCCCCATAAATTCTGTTCCTTTTCAGCATTGGCTAACTGGCTAATAACAGTTTGAAGCCTTTCTATTAGAAATAAACCGCAAACTCCAAAGATTGATTTGATTCCACATTGACTTTGTATGAGTTCTTAACGTATGTTTTAATCAAGCGTTTGAATTATTTTTGTGGTTACCTATGGCCGATTCTAATAATAAAGATACTGTTAAAAAGATTCTCGATGTCGCTGAGTCATTATTTGCCCAAAAAGGCTTTAGAGAAACTTCCTTGCGTACCATAACCAGCAAGGCAGGGGTAAATCTTGCCGCAGTGAACTATCATTTCGGCTCTAAAGAACAGCTTATTCAAGCGGTGTTTGCCCGTACATTGACACCTTTTTGTGATGCACTTGAAAAACGCTTAATTGAGCATGTTCATTCTGGTGAGAAGCATTATACGCTTGAAGAACTGTTTGATGTCCTGGTTTTAACCGCCGCACAGGTTTACGGTGGCGATGTATCCAGGTTCACCTTGTTTATGCGTTTGCTGGGTCTGGCTTACACTCAAGTGCAGGATCACTTACGGGCTTTTTTATCGGAAAATTATGGCTCCGTGTTTAAACGTATTCTGGTGCATATCAAAATGGCTGCGCCTGATATGCCGCCCAAAGAGTTATTCTGGCGGATTCACTTTTCTTTGGGAGCTGCGGTTTTCACCCTGTCCAGTTATGAAACTTTACGGGAAATAATGGCCGAAGACTATCAGGTAAATATCAGCCTTGATGGTACCATGAAGCGCCTGATTCCTTATATGGCTTCAGGAATCAGGGCAGATGTTATTGACTAGCCCTCTGCTAAACTGTGGCCGCCGGTTTGTCGTTGCGGGTGAAACTATATAAAACTACTTGTTAAAAATGACTAAAATTTCAAGTCAACTTATCGAAGTCAGCATAAGCGATCAGAGTTTACGTTTTTATGTTGGCGGTAAGCTTCAAGATCATTATCTCATTTCCACCTCTGCAAAAGGTGCCGGGCAACAACATGGCAGTGAGCAGACGCCTCTTGGGAAACACATTGTCAGGGCTAAAATTGGCGGTGAGTTACCGCCGAATGCTGTATTTAAAGGTCGGCGTTTTACCGGTGAGGTTTATAATCAGGCATTAGCTGAAAAATTTCCTGATCGGGATTGGATATTAAGCCGTATTCTATGGTTGTCAGGCATTGAAATTGGCAAAAACCGTTTGGGTTCGGTAGACAGCATGCGGCGTTATATTTACATACACGGTACGCCTGATACTGAACCGATGGGGGTAGCGGCTTCCCATGGCTGTATTCGCATGAGGAACAGCGATATTATTGCATTATACGATAAGGTGCTGCCGGGCTGTTTGGTGAATATTATTACGGCTTGATTTTATTTTGCTGACGTGCCGATTTTTGGATTAATCAAGTTTAATTAATCGAGCAACCTTTAGACCTGCAAGGCAGACCTGCAAGGCTATAAGCTTTTTAAACCTGCATTAAAAGAAAAATTTCCCCCATATTGCAAGTGCACTGTAGGCGAGCAGCATTGGGTATAATATTTTTTTAAAATGTTTTGCTGTGATTATCTTGCTCAATGCTATTCAGTCTTTTCCTTGTAATCACACAGGTCTTCAATAATACAAGACCCGCAGCGGGGTTTTCGTGCGATACAGGTGTAGCGCCCGTGTAGTATTAACCAGTGGTGCGCGTCCACTAAAAATTCTTTTGGTATATGTTTTAATAATTTTTTTTCGACTTCCAGCACGGTTTTTCCTGGGGCTATGCCGGTACGGTTGCCAACTCTGAAAATATGGGTATCAACGGCCATGGTGGGGTGTCCAAAAGCGGTATTGAGTACCACGTTAGCTGTTTTCCTGCCCACGCCCGGCAGTGCCTCAAGATCTTTTCTGTTGTCTGGTACTACGGAGTTGTGTTGCTTGATTAAAAGCTTGCAGGTTTTAATCACGTTTTCGGCTTTGGTATTGTAAAGGCCAATGGTTTTTATATGGTTTTTCAGGCCGTTAAGGCCTAGCTTTACAATGGCCTCTGGCGTGTTGGCTTTGGCGAAAAGTTTGGCGGTGGCTTTATTAACACTGACATCTGTTGCTTGGGCGGAAAGAATAACGGCAATCAGTAGCTCGAAGGTAGAACTGTAATTAAGCTCGGTGGTGGGATTAGGGTTGTGTTGCTTAAGGCGAGCAAAAATTTCATGGCGTTTTTTTGCATTCATGGGTAAATCAGGGCGTCCTTCCAAGGGCTTTTTTGACCATATCAGGTAATCGCCCCGGTGGTTCTAACCCGCTTGCTACCCCTAACCGGAGCACCCTTTTTGGCAATTTCATGCAGCTCCATTTGTCGGTTGATAAAGTTTTTCAGCGCGATAATTAATCCTAAACCTAAAAATGCTCCTGGGGGCAGGGCGGCCAGCAGTACCCCAGGGAATTCCTCGAAAATTTTGATTTTCATATGAGCGGCACCTGAGCCAAAGAGTAAATCCATGTTGCTAAACAAGGTGCCGTGACCGAGTATTTCCCGCATTGCGCCGAGTAGGAACAGTACAATCATAAACCCTGCGCCCATCATCAAACCGTCTAATACGGAGGGCATGACGGGATTCTTCGAAGCAAAGGCTTCGGCGCGGCCGAGGATGCAGCAGTTGGTGACAATCAAGGGAATAAAAATGCCTAAAATCTGATACAACTCAAAAGTATAGGCCTGCATGATAAATTCCACACAGGTGGTTAATGAAGCAATAATCATCACAAAGGCAGGCAGGCGAATAGCACTGGTGACAAAACTACGGGCCAGGGAAACGGAAAGATTGGAGCCGACCAATACTGCAAGGGTTGCCAGGCCCAGGCCCAGGGCATTAACCACGGAGCCGGTCACCGCCAGCAAGGGGCACAGGCCAAGTATTTGCACCGTGGCTACATTTTTATGCCACAAGCCATTCATGGTGATGTTTTTATATTCAGTGGTATGCATATTTTAGTCTTCGAGACTGTCCGTTTGTGTTTGCGTATGTTGTGCCCTGTCGAACAAGTAATCCTTATTTTGCTCGAAGTATTTTAAAGCATTATACACAGCTTTAACCACTGCTCGCGGTGTTATAGTCGCACCGGTAAATTGATCGAATTCACCACCGTCTTTGCGAACCTGCCACCTGTCGGGGTGTGGGTTGTTAAGGGATTTGCCATTAAAGCCAAGCATCCAGTCGGATTTTTTTAGTTCTATGCCATCACCGAGGCCGGGGGTTTCATTGTGTGGCGGAACCAGTCGAACCCCGGCCAGGGTGCCATCGTAATATATGCCAACCAGTAACTGAATCTTACCACCATAACCCTCCGGTGCGGTGACCTGCAATACTGCAGCGTAGGGCGAAGCGTTTACCCGAGCCAGATAAGCGGCTTTTTCTTTGTCAGTGGCCAGCAGTGGGTGCTTGATCCAGGCGATGTCTTTCAGCATGTTATTGGTATGACTGGCTTTTGGGATTAGCTGGTAAAGGCTGTTTTCCAGGGCCGCCTGTTGTGCCAGTTTAATTTGGTCGCGGGTACTGACATGGGTAAGAGCAACAATACCGACAGTTATCACTGCAAAAACAGCCAGTGCCAGGGCATTGCGGTTGATTGAATGGACTATGGACGGAGACGGCTCTGCCATTATGACTTGTCCTTCTTGCTGAACCCGCGGTTTGCATGCTTATGGCCGTAGGTTCTTGGTTGGGTATAATAATCAATGGTTGGGGCGACCAGGTTCAAGAGCAACACTGAAAAGGCTACCGCATCGGGATAACCGCCAAACACGCGAATAATAAACACAAAAAAACCAATCAGTGCACCATAAATAAAATGCCCCGAACGGCTGGTGGCGGCAGTAACAGGGTCGGTGGCAATAAAAAAAGCACACATCATGCTGCCGCCACTGAATAAGTGAAAGATCGGTGAAGCGTAGCGGTCGCTGTCGTAAAGATAAAAAACTGAAGATAAAAAAGCCAGGCAGACAATAAAGCTTACAGGTATTTGCCAGCTAATAATTCTGATCGACAGCAGATAAAGGCCGCCGAGTAAAAACCCAAGGTTAATAATTTCCCAGCCCCGGCCTGCGATAAACCCTGAAAACACCGGGTTGTTGTGCATGACCTCAGTGGTTTTGGCCAGGCTTAGTTCAGTCTTAAGGGCGTCCAGGGGGGTGGCACCTGTGAAGGCTTCGAAAGCCGCGCCTGAAGAGCTGTTGCCACTGAAGATCAGCAATAAAGTATCCCATAGTCCTACGGCATTGGGGTTGCTGAAGCTGTGGCCGATGCCGGCATCGGCGGGTAGCCAACTGGTCATTTGTACTGGAAAGGAAATTAACAGAAAAACATAGCCTGCCATAGCCGGATTGAACGGGTTGGAGCCTAAGCCACCATAAGCTTGTTTGGCAAAGGCTATGGCAAAAAATGTTCCCAGCACGGGTATCCACCAGGGGGCCAATGGTGGCAGGGCTAAAGCCAGTAATATTGCGGTTACAAGCGCGGAATAATCCCTGAGGTAAAATACCACCGGACGGTTTCTAATGTGCAAAATTGCGGCTTCGCAGCTGATTGCTGTTGCGCTAGCAAGTAAGCAGTTAACAATAACACCCCAACCAAAATACCATGACGAGGCCAGCATAGCGGGTATCGTGGCATAGAGTACCTGGCGCATAACAACACCGGCGTTACCGGATTTTGTGGTATGGGGTGAGGTAATTGATAACAGGGCCATATTAACTACCGCTCTTTGTATCGGCTGTGGATTTTGCGCCGCTCGGTGTTGTTTCAGCAGCAAGAGTTTTTTGCGCTTTCAGGGCTTCTCTTAATGCTGTTTTAGCCGTATCGGCTTTTGCTTCCAATTGAGTGACTTTAGCTTGCAGTTCTGTAAGATTATCGGCAGCGTTTTTTTCCGCCAGGGCCAGGGCTTTTTTAGCTTGCTGAAATTGCTTGGCGGATGTGGCTGCAGCGGTTTTCAGTACCAGTAGCTTGGCATCCTCCTGCGGGGCTGGGGCAGGAGTGCTAAGTGTACCGGAAGGGGTGTCAGCTTTTTTCTGCGCAGCCGCTTCAAGCCTGGCTTTGCGTTTGGCTTCTCTTTCAGCCGCTTCCTGTTCGAGCCGGGCTTTGTGAAATTCAAAGCGCTCACGGGACTTATCTGCCTGCCGTGTTTCTAGGGCCTGTTTACGTATATTGCCTTTTGCGAAACGGTAATATTGTACCAGGGGGATGTTGCTGGGGCAGACATAGGAGCAGGCGCCGCATTCAATGCAATCCATAATGTTGTAATGTTGGGTTTTGTCGAACTCCAGTGCCTTTGCGTAAAAAAACATTTGCTGGGGTAGTAATTGTGCCGGACAAGCCTTGGCGCAATCGCCGCAGCGTATACAGGGTTGCTCAGCTTGGGGTAGTGGCAGTTCATCTTTGCTTGATGCGAGAATACAGTTGGTGACTTTAACCACCGGCACTTCAATATTGGTAATTGAAAAACCCATCATTGGGCCGCCCATGATCAAGCGGGACATATTGTCGATATCAGCCTGGGCTTCAGCCAATAGGTGGCTAATGGGTGTGCCTAGCAGCACCTCTACATTGCCTTTTTTAGCAAACGCTTCGCCAGTTAAGGTGGTGATTCTTGAAATCAGGGGCTCGCCATGCACCACTGCCCGGTGGGTGGCGTAAGCCGTGCCGGTATTCTGGCAGATCACGCCTATATGCGCAGGCAGGGCATTGCTGGGGACTTCTTTGCCAGTGAGCATATAAATTAATTGCTTTTCCCCACCGGAGGGGTACTTGGTGGGCACAACAACAATTTCCACTGGGGTATCAAGGGCTGCCTGCTCCATGGCATGTATGGCTTCGGGTTTGTTGTCTTCAATACCGACAAGAATTTCTTTGGCCTTGACAATGTGAGCCATGATCAACAGGCCGTTGATAATATCGTGAGCTCTTTCCTGCATCAGTAAATCATCGGCAGTGATGTAGGGTTCACATTCGACGGCATTCAGGATCAGGGTTTCAATTTCGGTGCCTGCAGGCGGGCTTAGCTTAACTTGAGTGGGGAATCCGGCACCGCCCATGCCAGCAATGCCGGCATTGCGAATTTTTTCCAGCAACAGATTCGTCTCTACTGTTTTGTAATCTTCAATGCCCTCATGGGGCAGCCACTGATCTTTGCCATCGGGTTTGATCACAATACAAGAGCCCTTAATACCGGAAGGGTGTTGTATGGGGTAATCGCCAATATCCGTAACAGTGCCGGAGCTTGGAGCATGAACATGGGCGCTGACAACACCGTTTGCTTCAGCAATCATTTGGCCTTTTAAGACCTTTTCTCCCAGCATAACCACGGGTTTGGCTGGGCTGCCAATGTGTTGTTGTAAAGGCAGGATCAAGCGTTCCGGTAAAGCGACACTGCGAATTGCTGAGCCTTTCGATTGTTGCTTATTTTCCGGTGGATGAATGCCGCCGGGGAAATTCCAGATTCTGCGGCTCATAGAATGTTCCTCACCGGGATTAGCTCAGCGTTAATCTGGCCAATACCTGCCGGGGATTGCCAGGTCCAGGTTTGCAGGCTAACAGGCACTTCGATCATATCAATACAGTCAACCGGGCAGGGATCTACGCACAAATCACAACCGGTGCACTCAGCAGCAATTACCGTATGCATTAATTTAGCCGCACCGAGGATGGCATCAACGGGGCAGGCCTGGATGCATTTGGTGCAGCCTATGCATTCATCTTCACGAATGAAGGCTACGGTAGGTCGGGCTTTTTCTTCGCCGTGTTCTGAATCCAGTGGTATGGGTTCAACGCCCAACAAATCCGCCAGTTCATGAATGGTGGCTTCGCCGCCAGGGGGGCAGCGGTTAATGGCTTCATTATTATTGGCAATGGCCTCGGCATAAGGGCGGCAACCGGGGTAGCCGCACTGGCCACATTGGGTTTGCGGCAGGATGGCATCTATCTGCTCAACCACCGGGTTGCCTTCCACTTTAAAGCGCACCGCAGCATAACCCAGTACAATACCGAACACAGTGGCTAGCCCAAGGATTGACAATACAGCTGTTAATACATCCATTTTAAAACTCTTACAGCTTAACCAGGCCACTAAAGCCCATAAATGCCAGCGACATCAGGCCTGCGGTTACCAGTGCGATAGGGGCACCTTGAAAGGCGTGTGGTACGTCGGCCGCAGCAATGCGCTCACGCATGGCGGCGAATAAAACCAATACCAATGAAAAGCCTATGGCGGCACCAAAGCCGTACAGGGCGGAGTTAAGCAGAGTGGGTTCAGCTTTGCGGACGTTGAGCAAGGCCACACCCAATACGGCGCAGTTACTGGTAATTAAAGGCAGGAATACACCCAGTACCCGATACAATAGAGGGCTGGTTTTGCGGACAATCATTTCAGTGAGCTGCACGGTAACTGCGATCACTAGAATAAAGGATAAGGTGCGCAAGTATTCCAGTTCCAAGGGCAGCAGCAGGTAGGTAAAGGTCAGATAACTAAGGATAGAGGACAGGGTGAGGACAAAGGTGGTGGCCAGTGCCATGCCGGCAGCACCCTCGATCTTATTGGATACACCCATAAAAGGACATAGCCCTAGAAATTGAACCAGAACAAAATTGTTGACTAAAATGGTGCTGATCAGTACTACCAGCCAGGATGCTTCAGACATAGAGTTATGAACCCTTTAAATGTAGGGTCTTATTAGACGGTAGCTTTATTAGTGCTATTAAGGGCAATAATACCAAATATTAATGCTGCGTGCTTGGGATCGGTATTATCCTTGAGCTGCTTTTTTCACACAAGGGCGACAGGCCTTTGAAATAACAATATTTTGTTATATGGATATGTGCTGGTACGGCTGATGTGCAAAAGCTCTTTCACTTAACCCGCATACCCGGCTGTGCACCTGAGTCAGGGCTTAAAATCCAAATATCCTCTCCACCTGGGCCAGCTGCCAATACCATGCCCTCGGAAACGCCAAAGCGCATTTTGCGGGGTGCCAGGTTGGCCACCACTATGGTGAGTCGGCCTTCCAGGTCTTCCGGTTTATAAGCTGACTTAATGCCGGCAAAGACCTGGCGTTGCTCGCCGCCCAAATCGAGGGTTAATTGCAACAATTTATCTGCCTTCTCCACTGGCTTGGCCTTAACAATTTTGGCAACACGCAAATCTATTTTAGCAAAATCATCGTATTCAATGGTGTCAGCAATCGGCTCCTGAGCCAAGGGGCCTGGGCCTTCTGTTGCGCTAGATGAGGTGGCTGCCTGAGTGCTTGTTGCTAAATTTTCTTTGGAGGCCTCCACCATAGCCGCAACTTTGTCAGCTTCAACTCGAACCATTAAAGGTTTAAAGGCATTAATGATGTGGTCGTGCAGCAGATGGTTACGGCAATCCCAGGTTAAGGCTTTTACATCCAGAAAGGATTCCACCTCTTCAGCCATGTGCGGCAAAATGGGTTTCAGGTAAATCATTAACAAACGAAACAGGTTAATACCGTTCGAACAGACTTCTTGTACCTTCACTTCCTGGCCGTCTTCTTTGGCCAGAATCCAGGGTTTATTGTCATCAATATACTGGTTGGCTTTATCGGCCAGGGCCATAATTTCCCGCACGGCTTTGCTAAATTCACGATTTTCATAAAGCGCGGCCAGGGTATCACCGGTATCAATAAAGTCTTGGAACAGCTCCGGTTCGGTAGGGCTTGATAGTTTGCCATCAAATTTTTTCTTGATAAAGCCTGCGCAACGGCTGGCAATATTCACTACCTTGCCCACCAGGTCGGAATTTACTCGCTGAGCAAAATCATCGAGGTTCAAATCCAAATCATCCACCCGATTACTGAGTTTTGCAGCGTAATAGTAGCGCAAATATTCCGGGTTCAAGTGTTCAAGGTAGGTACTGGCTTTAATAAACGTACCACGGGATTTCGACATTTTTTGGCCATTAACTGTTAAAAAGCCATGGGCAAAAACCCCATTGGGCAAGCGTAAATCTGCTCCCGTTAACATGGCAGGCCAGAACAAGGCATGAAAATAAATAATGTCTTTGCCAATAAAATGGTAAAGCTCGGCGCTTGAATCCTTGCTCCAGTATTCATCAAAATCCAAATCATCGCGACGTGCGCACAGATTTTTAAAACTGGCGATGTAACCCACAGGGGCGTCAAGCCACACGTAAAAGTACTTGCCCGGTGCATCGGGAATCTCAAAGCCAAAGTAGGGTGCATCACGGCTGATGTCCCAGGGTTGCAAGCCGGCTTCAAACCATTCGCCCAGCTTGTTGGCCACTTCTTCTTGCAAGTGACCTCCCCGTATCCAGGCTTGCAGCATGTTGCTGAATTTGGGCAGATCGTAAAAATAATGAGTGGAGTTTTTCTCCACCGGAGTGGCCCCGGATATGGTTGATCGTGGATTTATCAGTTCATTGGGCGAATAGGTGGCGCTGCAAACTTCACAGTTGTCGCCATACTGGTCTTCAGCACCGCATTTAGGACAGGTGCCCTTGATAAAGCGATCCGCGAGAAATAATTGTTTCTCAGGGTCAAAAAACTGGCTGACTTCATGGGTAGAAATATAACCCTTGTCGCGGTTACGGGTGTAAATCAATTCTGAGTATTCGCGATTTTCCTCAGAGTGAGTGGAATAATAATTATCAAAACCAATGTGAAAATCAGCAAAGTCCTGCTGATGCGCGGCGCTCACATTGGCAATCAGCGCTTCAGGGCTAATGCCTTGCTCTTCCGCTTTAAGCATAATAGCCGTGCCGTGAGCATCATCAGCACAGACATAACTGCACTGCTCGCCACGCATTTTTTGAAAGCGCACCCAAATGTCAGTTTGAATGTATTCCAGCAAATGACCCAAATGAATGGGGCCATTGGCATAAGGTAAAGCGCTGGTAACGAGTATTTTGCGGGGGGTGGAGCTTGATTGTTTGGGCATGGCTGGACTTCGGTAAGTTTGGGTTTATTTGGATTTAGGGGCGTAACTGATTCAGTTGCGTACTATAGCGTTTGCAAGAGGTTGTTTCCATCATTTGTAGGGCTGAGCATTTTATTCGTTGGAACCAAGCCGGGAACATCATGAGTGTAATGCCCGGAGCAGAGAACAGGCTGGGTTTGAAGAGAGGTGATATATTTTGTCACCCGACTCGAATTTCCAAATACTACTCAAAAAAAACAGTGTTTTATTTTAAAATTCATCAGGTTATAAGTTTCAGAAGCAGCGCATGCTGTGTTATTCGTCACCGAGCGTGATATATTGCTTCCGGTGACGCAGCTAAGATGTTATCACCCATGACGACATCAGAGCCATCAGCTTAACGAACCTTTAAAAAATTAAAACCTGGAGAAGAACCATGAACAATTTATCCAAAATGATATTGGGTGCATTTTTACCCTTGGTTTCTGTTGTACAAGCTGCGGACATTCCCTTGTCGTCATCACCAGCAGGGGCCAAAGCTTACATCATTTCACCCGCCAATGGCGAAACGGTGAACAAAACAGTTGTCGTCAGGTTTGGACTAAAAGGCATGGGCGTGTCTCCTGCTGGTTTGGATAAGGAAGGTACAGGGCATCATCATCTCATTATCGACGGGGAAAAACTTCCAGCCTTTGATAAACCGTTGGGCGCTGAAGTTAGACATTTTGGCGGCGGTCAAACTGAAACAGTTATTGAGTTATCGCCAGGTGAGCACACGCTGCAATTAGTTTTAGGAAATTATCTTCATATTCCCCACGATCCACCGGTATTGTCAGAAAAAATAACTATTTTTGTAAAATAGCCTGCGAATGCTCAATGAAAAGCCAAGGGGCTGGCTCTTCCCAGCAAATTCTTCCGCTGGCATTTTTCAGGCTTGACTCCTTGCTCATCGTTTTCTTCGATAGTAATCATCAGAATTTGTCATTGGCCGGATGCAAGTTATGGGTTTACGCTTGTTGTTAGCTTGGTACTGGTAAATTAATCTTTTCAAGGAGAGTGAATATGAATAAAAAAGTCCCCAATGTAACCTTTAAAACCCGTGTGCGGGATGAAACTATGGGCGGTGAAAACCCTTTTCGCTGGCAGGATGTAACAGCTGACGAAATTTTCTCTGGTAAAAATATTGTGCTGTTTGCTTTACCTGGGGCGTTTACACCTACTTGCTCCAGCACCCATTTGCCGGGGTACGAGAAGCATTACCAGGATTTTATCGATAAAGGCATTGATGAAGTTTATTGTTTAAGTGTGAATGATGCTTTTACCATGTATCAGTGGGGGCAGCGCCTTAATGTTGAGAAGGTGAAGTTGTTGCCCGATGGTAATGGTGATTTCTCGCGTTTAATGGGTATGCTGGTTAAAAAAGACAATTTAGGTTTTGGTGCGCGTTCCTGGCGTTATTCAATGCATGTTAAGGATGGACTGATTGAGAAAATGTTTGTTGAGCCAGGCCTTATGGATAACAGTCCTGAAGATCCTTTTAGCTGTAGTGATGCCGAAACCATGTTGTCCTATTTGGCTTGATTGCAGGAGGCATGCTTTAGTGGCTTGCGCCTTTAGTTATTTTTTAGCTATTTCTGGCTGTTTTGTTTCAAGGTGTCTTTCATTGCCTGCCAAACCTTTTCTGGTGGCAGGGTAGCAAAACAGGGTGGGTGAATGTCGCCTTGCTGATCCCATTTGCATTGTTTTAACAGGCAGGGGGCGCATTTAAAATCAGCGTTGAGGTAGTGCTGGGAGTCGCCATAGGCCCCGGTCAGGGTGGATGAGGTGGGGCCGTATATTGACACTGTAGGAATGTTTAATGCCGCTGAGAGGTGGCACAGGCCGGTATCCACGGCGATGACTCCGGCGCAGGCTGCCAGTTCGGTGCCGATGTCTTTAAGATCAAGCTTGTTGAGTAGAGTCACGTGTGGCTGATTTTGGGCTAACTTTTCTGCCCGGGCTTTTTCTGTGGGATTGCCCCAGGTGAGCCGCAGCGTGTAGTCATCGATTTTTGCCAGCTGAATTAATTGTTGCCAATAGACTAGCGGCCATTCTTTGCTAATCCAGGAGGTGCCATGGAGAAGCATCAAGCGTTTTGGATCTATTTTGGTATGAAAACGTTGTTCACGGTTGATGTTATAGCGTCCGGTGCTCCTGGGGGGCGGGTAGCCAAGCACTTGCGCAAATAGCTGCCGGGTGCGTTCAACCGCGTGCTGGCCTTTGGGGACATGAATTTTGTGCTGATAAAACAGGGAGGCGATGGGTTCCCTGACCGATTGCCAGTCCATGCCGTAACGTTTGCCTTTGGCGAGATAGCTTAGCCAGGTGTTTTTCAACACTTGTCCCTGGGCATCAATAATCAGGTCGTAGTTTTCGGCGCGAAGGTCTTGAATAAAGCTTTTAAATTCTTTGCTGAATATGCTTGTTAATGGTGCTTTTCGCCAGCGGCGATGGGCAATGGTAATGACTTTATTCACTGCGGGGTGCCAGGTGGGAATTTCCTTAAAGGCTTCTTCCACCACCCAGTCAAATTGAATGCCGGGGATGGCTTGTTGGGCATCGCTCAGGGCCGGCAGGGTATGAATAACATCGCCCAGGGAGCTGATTTTTAAAATAAGAACGCGCATGAATTAGCAATGATGGTTTGAATTAGAGAAGGCTTGGTTTATGGCACGATTTAAATTGGTTTGAGCTTTTTAATAAAAGCCGACAGCTTATGCCTTTTTTGCTCTCGCTTAACTACGCCCTGGTTTTGTACCCAGTTTAGTTGGATAACCCGCCGCGGGCCAGAGTAGCTGCCGTGGCCGTGCCAGGCGTTTTCGGTGTTTAAAAAACACACAATTGTGCCATTTTGTGGATCTACTTCTTCCACCATGTCGTTGAGGCTGTCACCACTACGCAGCAGGCGCAGGCGGCCGCCTTGGCTTTCCCAGTTGTCGGGGTTCAGGTAGAGCAATACGGTGATGATTTTACTGCGGCTATCGGTGTGAATCTGCCCGTCTTTTTCCCGACAGAGGCCTCTGGCTGTGACCATTGTTGGGTGCTTGCTGAGGTCAACGTTGAATTTTTCTTCAACCGCGGCTCTAACTTCCGGCCCTTCGAGTTCAGCGATTAAGGCTTTAAATTGCGCCCCGTATTCAAGACTGCCTAAGGGTAAACTACCTGGAACGTCGATGTGTGGAAAATCGTTATTCACTGCGGGCAGTGCGTCTGCCTTTACAAAGCCAGGCAATACCAGATAGGGGAAAGGATCGGTTTTGAGTGGGGTGTTAATAAAGTTATCAAGGTTGATTAGTGATGACATGAAGTGGCTCGGCTTTTTATACTGATACTGACGGATAGGCGGACATTTAACTGCGTGTATTTAACCATATTATTGACTCAGACCCAATGATTGGAAGGCTTATGGTAGATGTATTGTACAAGGAGGTGCATGGCTTTACTTTTGCTGCTGAGGCTTGAACTGAAACAGCAAGGTCCCTTCTTCAACCAAGTCGCCTTCCGCGACCAGGATTGTTTTTATTAAGCCGTTACCGGGTGCCCGTAGAGTATATTCCATTTTCATGGCTTCCATACTGATAATGGCCTGGCCTTCTTTAACCGGGTGTTCGGCATTGCCAGGATTAGCTGACAAGTGCACGGTGGTGATTCTGCCGTTCATGGGTGCGCGATCTTGATTGTGGTGTTTAGTGCTGCTTGAAAGTTGGCTTGATGCTGGATTGAGTTCTATATCCAGGGAATAGTTTTGAAAAAAAAGGCTGAGAAGTTGGTCTTTATAGTGGCAGGCTATAATCAGTTTTTTATTATCGATGGTGACATGGAGGGTTGCGCTGTGTTTATTGTTCTTGTTGAGACAGGCATCGAGATAGCCACTGAGATAGCCACTTATTCGAGTGGACTTTTGCCCAGCTCCTGCGCTTGATATATCCAGTTCCAGTATTGTAGTTTCTGTGTTTAAGGATTCAGGCCCTGATGCCATGGGTTGAGAGGGCGCTGTCACTGAAGCTGTTAGGTTTGTAACAGAGGTTGCAGCGCTGGCGTCCTTAAGTTTCAGGCGGACTTGGTGCTCGGCAGGGTGGTTAAGTCGCCAGCCCGTTTTTGTCTGCCATAGATTAGCTTCTGTATCAGGGTTTTTGTGGCTGATATACACGGAAAAGAAAGTTGCCAGCATTAATGCCTGCTGGATTTCAGCGTCGGAAATTTGATGGGCTGCGAAGGCATGATGATGTAAAAAATGCGTTGTGACCGGCTGTCGGGCAAAATATTCAGATTGAAGGATACGCAGTAGAAAGTTTCGATTGGTTTTAAGGCCGGTGATTTTGAATTGATCAAGGGCCTGGTTCAGGTTGTCAATGGCACTGTCGCGATCGGCTTCCCAGCTGATAAGTTTTGCCAGCATGGGGTCGTAGTGAGGGCTGATGATGTCACCCGCTTTTATGCCATTATCAAGGCGGGTGTGTTGGTTTTCTGCGGGTAAACTCAGGGTGTTGATAAGGCCGGTGGAGGGCATAAAGCGTTGGTCAGGTATTTGGGTGTCTGGGTCTTCCGCATAAATACGTGCTTCAATGGCGTGGCCGCGTTTACCAATGTCTTGTTGTGTTAGCGGCAAGGGTTCGCCAGAGGCAATGCGAATTTGCCATTCAACCAGGTCAATGCCGGTGATCATTTCGCTTACCGGGTGTTCCACTTGCAGCCTGGTGTTCATTTCCATAAAGTAAAATTTGTGATCCTGATCCACTAAAAATTCAAAGGTGCCGACTCCCCGGTAGGCAACCTGTTGTGCGGCTTTTACCGCCAGTTCGCCCATGGCGGTTTCCATGGTATCGGAGATGCCCGGTGCTGGGGCTTCTTCAATAATTTTTTGGTAGCGGCGTTGTATTGAGCAGTCACGACTGAAAAGGTGAACACCGTTGCCGTGTGTATCCAGGCATACCTGTATTTCTATGTGCCTGGGATCCGGCAGGTATTTTTCCAGCAGCAGGCTGCCGTCGGCAAAGCTTTTTTCGGCTTCTCTTTTTGAAGCTTTCACCGCTTCTTCAAGTTGTTCCGGGGTATCCACAATGCGCATGCCTTTGCCACCACCGCCGGCGCTGGCTTTTATCAGCACCGGGTAGCCAATAATTTTAGCCTGCGTTTGCAGGGTGGCCAAAGTATTGTCCTGGCCGTGGTAGCCGGGCAATACCGGCACACCGGATGCTTGCATCAGGGTTTTTGCCCTGGATTTGGCGCCCATGGTTTTAATGGTTTCGGCGGTCGGCCCAATAAATATTAACCCGGCAACTTCACAGGCCTGGGCAAAGTCGGCGTTTTCGGCCAGAAAACCGTAACCGGGGTGGATGGCGTCGGCACGGGTTTGTTTGGCAATGTCGATAATTGATTCAATCGCCAGGTAGCTGTCACTGGCCGGGGCGGGGCCTACGTAAAAAGCTTGATCGGCTTGTTGCGTGTGCAGGGCATGCCGATCGGCTGCTGAAAATACGGCAAGGGTTTCTATGCCCATTTTCCTGGCGGTTTTTATAATCCGGCAGGCAATTTCACCGCGATTGGCAATCAGTAGTTTTTTTATCATGGTTTGGTTTTGCTTGGTTTTTTGACTTCATTAATCTTTGAATTTTTGAACCCTTACATTCTAAAAATACCGTATTGGGTTTCTGGTGTTGCTGCGGATGATTTTTTTGACAGGGCGATGCACAGGCCTAATACATCGCGGGTGTCTTTTGGGTCAATTACGCCGTCATCCCAAAGTCGGGCGCTGGCATAGTAGGGATGGCCTTGCTGATCGTATTTTTCAATCACCGGTTGTTCAAAGTCCTTGCGTTCTTTACTGGTCCAGCTTGTACCCTGTTTTTTCAGGTTATGTTCTTTAACCTGGCTGAGTACGCTGGCGGCTTGTTCGCCGCCCATGACCGAGATGCGGGCGTTGGGCCATATAAACAGAAACCTGGGGTCGTAGGCGCGGCCACACATGCCGTAGTTGCCTGCGCCAAAGCTGCCGCCAATGATAATGGTGTATTTGGGTACTTGAACGCAGGACACTGCGTTGACCAGTTTGGCGCCGTGTTTGGCAATGCCGTCGGCTTCGTATTTTTTACCCACCATAAAACCACTGATATTCTGCAAAAACACCAGCGGTGTGGTGCGCCGGTCACAAAGCTGGACAAAATGCGCGCCTTTCACCGCCGACTCTGAAAACAGCACGCCGTTGTTGGCGACAATGCCCACGGTGGTGCCGTGAATGTTGGCAAAGCCGCACACCAGGGTGCTTCCATAGTTGGCTTTGAATTCTTCAAGGTCGGAAGCATCAACCATGCGAGCAATAACTTCGCGGACATCATAAGGTGTGCTGACATGATCAGGGATAATGCCATAAAGCTCTTCCGGATTGTAACGCGGTGGTACCGGTGCTTTCTGAGGCCCAGCGACAGCATTTTGCTGGCGTCTAATACACTGCCTGGCGAGTTCGAGAGCATGGGTATCGTTTTCAGCAAAATAGTCGGTTACCCCGGACTGTTCGCAATGAACCTTGGCGCCACCGAGTTCTTCGGCACTGACTTCTTCACCGGTGGCGGCTTTTACCAACGGCGGGCCAGCGAGAAAAATAGTGCCGTTATCTTTAACAATAATGCTTTCATCGGCCATGGCCGGGACGTAAGCACCCCCGGCGGTGCAGGAGCCCATGACCACGGCAATTTGGGGAATGCCCCGGGCAGACATGCGAGCCTGGTTGAAAAAAATCCGGCCAAAGTGTTCTCGATCGGGAAACACCTGGTCTTGATGGGGTAAATTGGCACCACCCGAATCCACCAGGTAGATGCATGGCAGGTGGTTTTCTGCGGCAATGGCTTGGGCACGCAAGTGTTTTTTTACCGTTAGCGGGTAGTAGGTGCCACCTTTGACGGTGGCGTCGTTGGCAATAATCATGCATGGCTGTTGGGCCACGGCGCCAATCCCGGTGATGATGCCCGCACCGGGCACATCGTCGTCGTAAACCTCATAGGCCGCTAATTGCGATAGCTCTAAAAAAGGGGCGTGGGGATCGAGCAGGGTGTTGATGCGATCGCGGGGTAACAGTTTATTGCGTGCCTGGTGCCGTTCTTGAGCGGCAGCACCGCCGCCTTGTTTAATTAAGTTTATTTTCTGATGAAGGTCGCCGATTTTTTGCCGCATAATATTGGCATTATTCAGAAAGTCTTCACTGTTTTTGTCAATGTTGCTAGTTAATTGTGGCATGGATGATTGGTCTGGCCTGGTTATTTTGATTCGTTAAATAGTTCGCGGCCAATCAGCATGCGGCGAATTTCAGAGGTGCCGGCACCAATTTCAAAGAGTTTTGCGTCTCTTAGCAGGCGGCCTGTAGGGGAATCGTTCATGTAACCGTTTCCGCCCAGGGTTTGAATCGCCTGCAGAGCCATTTGTGTGGCAGCTTCGGCAGTGAAAAGAATAACACTGGCAGCATCCTTGCGGGCGGTTTCGCCCCGGTCACAGGCTTTGGCAACCGCATAAAGGTAGGCACGGCTGGCATTTAGGCTGGTGTACATGTCGGCAAGCTTGGCCTGCATCAGTTGGAATTCCCCAATGGCCTGACCGAATTGTTTTCTTTCATGGACATAAGGCACAACAATATCGAGGCAGGATTGCATCAGCCCCACCGGGCCTCCAGAAAGCACCACACGCTCATAGTCTAAACCACTCATTAAGACATTAACGCCTTTATGTTCACCGCCGAGGATGTTCTCAGCGGGGACTTCGCAGTCCTGAAAAATAAGTTCGCAGGTGTTGGAGCCGCGCATACCCAGTTTGTCGAGTTTTTGGCCACGGCTAAAGCCTTTGGTATCGCGTTCGATAATAAAGGCGGTAATGCTGTCGGGTTTTTCAGCGGTGGCTGTTTTTGCATAGACCACGTAAACATCGGCATCAGGACCGTTGGTGATCCACATTTTATTGCCATTTAACAGGTAGTGATCAGCTCTTTTTTCAGCTTTCAGTTTCATGCCGACCACGTCTGAACCAGCTTGCGTTTCACTCATGGCCAGAGCGCCAACGTGATCGCCACTGATTAAACTTGGCAGGTATTGTCGTTTCTGCTTTTCGCTGCCATTGCGGCGAATCTGGTTTACACACAGATTGGAATGGGCCCCGTAACTGAGCCCTATCGAAGCGGAGGCTCTGCTGATTTCTTCTACTACCAGCGTATGCTGTAGATAACCAAGGCCAGCGCCACCGTATTCTTCTTCAACGGTGAGCCCCAAAAAACCCATGGCACCCATTTTTTTCCATAGCGGGTAGGGGAAATTATTGTTCCGGTCGGCTTCATCGGCTAAAGGCGCCACTTCAGCTGCAGCAAATTTGCAGGCAGCTTCACGTATCAGTTGGGTATTTTCATCAAAGTCGAATTGTAGTGATGGGTAGGTGGTATTCATCAGCGGCTCGTGTAGGCTTGTTTATGATTATCGATTCGTTGAACCTTTCAAATTCATCTTAAATTGAGAGTGTAACCAGTTTCCTAGTTTGGCCATCTTTGTCAAGGATATTTTTTTTGCCGATTGATTAAGGCCTTCGCCAGCAGCCAGCGGGTGGATAAGCGATAACAGGCATAAACAATATATTTGAGCCTGAAAATAATTATTTTGCCTCAGGGCCAACCGGTAGGCAGAGAAACTGTGGGGCCTGTTCCAAGGTTACCTTGCTTATTTAGCAGAATACCCTATAAATGTTATGTAGTTCACACCTGTTAGTAAACTGATTGGCAAAACAAAAAGTCATCTACGGGTATCATTAGAGGTAACTTTGTTTAAACGGAAACCTTAATAATAAATTATGTGCATTGTTCCTATTTATAAAATCCATGAGAGATTGAGAAATATTGAACATTCTGATTTTTTAAAGCAAGTTCAATTGCCATGGATGCCGTGCAACTATAATGAAAATTGCATTTTTACCTAATCGAAAAGACAAAAAGCAGCTTAAGCAAATAGATGTTAGTTTAAACCGAAATTCCTGGATAAACATCTCTGGCTATTTATCGATTTTTATTATTGTTGCGACAGCCGGAGGAATGTACAGAGATTTTAGCGGGCTGACCCTATTCTTAGGTGGCAGTTTTACTTTGCTGGCTTTAATTCGTATATTGATGGGGCTGCGTTTTGCATCCCTTTATGTCAAGGGTCCTGGTCGGTGGCGTAATCTGTTTTATCTGACTGCTTTTTTGCAAGCGGCAATATGGAGCGTGTTTGTTGTTTTGTTGATTGGGTATTACGGTATACATTTTAATACCCTTGTAGCCTTGTTATTTACTCTGGCGATTACCAGTCTGAATTTAATGGCCAGTCCGGTTTTTTACAGGGTCAATAGAATTTTTACTGTAGTGTTTGCGTTTCCTCCTATTGTTGCATTTTTAGTGCAGGGTCAGCCTACAACAATAATAGTGTCCCTGTTGCTTATAATTTATTATTTGGTGCTGACAAGATTGGCAGCGATATTGTACGCCCAGTATTGGGATCGTATTGAATTACGACGTCTGGTTCAGCAAAAGTCAACGGATCTCAGCCAGCTCTTAGAAAACAGCGAGAAAACCAACACTGCCAGGGATAAATTCCTTTCAACTTTGACTCATGAGGTGCGCACACCGGTTAGTAGTGTGTTGGGTATTTTGTCCCTGTTAAACGACACCCGGCTGGACGAAGTTCAAAGCGAGTACGTATCCATTGCTTCACGAGCCGGTGGTTCTTTGCTTGAACTAATTGACGATGTGCTGGATTTTGCCAAGATCAGTACCAGAACCCTTGAGCTTAAATCGACACTGTTTGATCTGCACAATGTTATCAAGGATTGCGTTGAAGCTCTTGGCCCCGTTGCTCATGAAAAGGGCATAGAGCTGAGCTATGTTTGTGCTCCTGATTTACCCGCTCGGGTGATTGGTGACCCTTATCGCCTGGGCCAGGTGCTTACTAATCTTGTTGAATATATTGTGTCTAAAGCAGACCATGGCGAGGTTGTCATCACTTTAAATATGGAAATTGTTCGTGCTGATGTGGGTTTGTTAAAGGTCAGTGTGTTTGATAAAAATACTGAATTTACACCGGAAGAGCAGGCCTCTTTGTTTTACGCATTTAGCCAAAATGACAGGAGAAAGCTCAGCCGAATTGAAAATACCCGTTTGGGGCTTGCTATTAGTAAAGGTTTGGTAGGTTGCATGCGTGGTGATATGGGTGTCCATAGTTCTGCTGAAAAAGGTTGTGAACTTTGGTTTAGTGCGGAATTTGGCCTGTCAAGCCAACGCTACGAGCCTAAGAAAATTGCTTCGGTCTTGCAAAATTTGCGCATTGTGATTATTGCTACCTCGGAAGGTATTACACAGTTTTTAAGTTCAGAATTAAAAGCCCTGGAAGCTGAGCTGGAATTTGTTCCGGATGCTGAAACTGCGCACTCACTCATGGCCTCGTCATCGGACAGGCCGGTTGATCTTATGCTCATAGACATGCCACTGGATAGTTTTGACTATCTGGATTTTTCCGCATCGCTTGCTGAAAAGGAGGAAACTAAAAACATTAAACAAATTATTTTCAGCTCCTTGCTTCAGCGTGGTGATCAGCGGGTGATAGACCATATTGAATCCTTTAACAGTGTTTTATTTCTGACCAAGCCCTTGCGCAGCCAAAATCTTAAAGATGCCATTCATGCATTATTTGAAGTGAAACAGCGAGCAGCGGAACCAGACGATAGAATTATATTTTCAGATGAAAGTAAAAATTTTCGTATTCTCTTGGTTGAGGATGATGAGATCAACCAGATGGTAGTGAAGGGGATGTTGGATAAATTAGGTTATTCAGTATTTATGGCCAATGACGGCAAAGAGGCTATAGAAATGTTTGCCAGGCAGGCGTTTGACCTGGTATTGATGGATTGTTTGATGCCGGAAATGGATGGCTATGAAGCAACAGAGGCGATTAGAAAGATGGAAGGCGAAAATCGCACGCCGATAATAGCGATAACAGCCAGTTCCGAGGAAGGCGAAGAGGCCCACTGTTTGGCATCGGGTATGGATGATTTTCTTGGCAAGCCGGTGAAGCTGGACGTGCTGTCCATTAAAATTAAACACTGGCTGGGTAAAGAAGCTGAAGATGCCGGTGCAGGTGCAGGTGTCATATCAATGGATGAAGAAAAACTATTAGCCAGCAGCAGTGAGACGGCAAAAAATGATGATATTAAAGCGCATTCTGGCAGCGATAATAAAGTCAAAATGGCGCATTAAAATCTAATAAAAAAGCCACCTTAAAGGTGGCTTTTTTATTATGGTGAAGGTTTAGAGTCAGAGCCATCACATAAAGGGCATAAAGTCTTCAGCACCATCGTCTTCAGGCACTTCCATCAGTTCGGTGTATTTACCAAGATGGTAGTCCCGATTACCAAAAGTAGCATCAATTACCGCCAGGCGCATAAAATAGTGGCCTACGCGTAATTCTTCAGTTACACCCATGCCACCATGACTTTGCACGGCATTCTCACCAACAAAACGTCCGGCTTCACCGATTTTATACTTCAATGCATGAATCACTCTACGCGATTCAGCTAAACCCCCTTGTTTGGCTAGAAGGGCGCGGTAAAGCAGGGATCGACACTGCTCGGTTTCAATAAACATATCTGCAAAGCGGTGCTTCAAAACCTGAAAGTCTGCCAGAGGGTGGTCAAACTGTTCACGTTGCTTACAGTATTCAACGGTGTCCTGGTACAGTAGTTCCATTTGGCCAACGGCTTCGGCAGCCAGTGCTAAAATCGCTTCGTCGCGAACAGTTTCCAGTAGTTCAAGGCCCTTATCAAGCTCGCCCAGAATGTCGGCGGCAGTGACTTTCACCTTGTCCAAAATCACTTCGGAGGCTCTTAAACCGTCAACCGTGGGGTAATTCTGCAGTTTAACACCTTCAGCCTTGGCATCGACAATGAACAGGGTAATGCCCTTGTTGTCAGTACGCTTGCCGCTGGTGCGAGCTGAGACGATGATGTAATCAGCGGTTTCAGCATTTTGCACCACCGATTTAGTGCCACTGATCAGGTAGCCATCGGCGTCTTTTTTGGCTGTGGTGGCGGTATCGTTAAGATCAAAACGCGCCTGTTCTTCAGCGTAGCCCAGGGTGGCTTTTATTTCGCCAGAGATAATGCCCGTGATATAACGATCTTTTTGCTCGGCATTTCCACCGTGTCGAAGTGCAGAACCTGCGAGCACTACACTTGCGTAGTAGGGTTCGCAGACCAAACCCTTGCCCAGTTCGGTCATGATCACCGAGGTGTCGATCAGATCGCCACCAAAGCCGCCGTCTTCTTCCGAGAACGGCAGGCCTAACCAGCCAAGCTCAGCAAATTGTTGCCAGGATTCTTCTGAATAGCCTGGGTCTTTTTTAACCATTTTCCGACGATCACTTAGATCGTATTTTTCCTTAACAAATTTTTGGACGCTGTCTCTGAGCAAGGTTTGCTCTTCTGAAAAATCGAAATCCATTATTCTGTACCTGTTTAATTTCTATATTATATTTCTGAAGCGGGTTTAATCAGTAGGTAGCAATATTGCCTACTGAACCTAGCCTATCCCCAACACACGTTTTGCAATAACATCCTTTTGAACCTCGCTGCAACCGCCATAGATGGTTGCGGGTCGGCCATTTAAGTAGGATTCCATTGCGCCCTTTGCGAATTTTGGACCAATTTTTTTTGCCCAGGGAGCGCCGTAAATACCAGCGGCATCGAGTGAGAGCGCCTGAATGGTTTGCTGCATTTCAGTACCCTTTAACTTCAATGTAGAAGATTGAGCACCGGGAGAGCCTGAATTTACCATGTCAGCCAGGCTGCGCATTTCGGTGTACTCCAAAGCCAGCAGCTCAATTTCCGCCTTGGCAATTTTTTGCTTGTAGCTGGGATCGTCCATCAAGGTCTTATCGCCCACCTGAACCCGCTGGGCTTTTTCTTTCAGCTTTGACAGGGCATAAATAGAACGTGAAATACCCGCGATGCCTTTACGCTCGTGCTGCAGCAGGCCTTTGGCATAGGTCCAGCCCTGGCCTTCTTCGCCAATGCGGTTTTCAACCGGTACTTTAACATCGGTAAAAAATACCTGGTTCACGTGATGGCTGCCGCCCAAGGTGATAATAGGTTTTACTTCCACACCGGGGTCTTTCATGTCCAACAACAGAAAAGTGATGCCTTCCTGTTTAATGCCGGTGTTACCGGTTCGGGTTAAACAGAACATGTAATTGGCTACATGACCCATGGTAGTCCAGATTTTGGTACCGTTAACAACATAGTGAGTGCCATCGGCGCTGAGTTCAGCCTTGGTTTTCAAGGAGGCCAGGTCTGATCCAGAGCCTGGCTCGGAATAACCCTGGCACCACATGACCTTGTTGTCACGAATATCCGGGAGGAAGCGTTCTTGTTGTTCCTTATTACCGTATTTCATCAGAATGGGTGCTAACATCACCAGGCCAAAGGGCAAGGTGGGCGGTAACACTTCTTTTGAGGTAACGTTATCCCAGATCCAGTGTTGAGTAGCTGACCAACCGGGGCCGCCGAATTCTTCAGGCCAGTTTGGAATATCCCAGCCCTTTTCTTTTAAAGCAGCAAACCATTCGGCTCGCTTAGTCCAAAGTTCTGGGCCTTTGGGCAGGTGCTTGGCAAGAAAATCTTCAACTTCCTGCTTAAACTTTAGGTCCTCTTCGCTGAGTGAAATATCCATTGGCTGACCTCCGTCATACTTAAGATTATTGTTTTTTTGTCACAGGACTGGGTAGTGACAAGTTAAAGGTTACCGATTAAAGCAGACTTTTTTTAGATGTGCATGCAAAAATGGCTTGAATAATAGCTTTATTTTGTTAAATTCAATTTCGTCATGTAGGTATGCGACAGAAAATGTTAATCTTTTCGTGAATAAGCAATTTTGTGCTTGGTTAGTGAACATCTGAACAAGTCATGAACGCAGACCTTGGGTTTAAAATATCCAATTGCTGAGCCTCCTAAAACGCCTGTTTTTTGTGCAAAACTTCGCAAGAGCGGACCAGAGCCTACCCCGCGAAGCGTATAGGGTATCAGCGGGTTAAAATAAGTAAAACGATCGCCATTAAAATATCTTCAAAAACTCCACTGGGCAGGTATACTATCCTGCTTTATTTTGTCGGATCTTCACATGTGGCGCTGTCCGGAGTTTATTTGTTGGAAAATTTAGTTTTTACCGGGTTTTAACAATTAAAGACGGACAAGCCTGAATAAAAGAGTGGTTAATAGCCAGAACGCTGTTTACAAAGTGAGTTGCGTCGTTTCGACCATTAAATTACTGCAGTTTAAGAAGTTTAAAGAAGGAATAGCATGGATCAATCATCCAATAAACCATCCAATAAATTATCTAATCAGTCAAGTAGTCAAACATCGAAAAAAACCGTTGATAAAATATCTGCTGATATGGACCAATTGTTTATTAAGGCTGAGAAGCTGTCTAAGGATTTTTCTTATCGTGATGCGGAACGTGTTGATCTCAGTGAGTTTATTGATGGTTTACTGTCAAGCCAGACCATTGAGAAAAACTTAAAGCTGATTAAAAAGCTTGATGTTGACAATTACGTTGAACGCACCGTCTTGCCTGCTGAAGACCCTGGACGCCCTAATGCTAAAGCTGTAGTTAAAAGCTTTAACGGCAAGATTTTTCAGGAAATCAGCAACGGCCCTTTTTACGCTGCGGAAATTGAGCTTGATTTCGGTGAGTCCTTCCGACGAGTAGGCATTATTGCCCAGAATAGAGCTGAATCCAATGGAGCCTGGATGCCTGAGCATCATTTGGCAGCCAGTGACGCAGTGACTAAATTTGCCGAGTTGTCGTTGCCGGTTGTGCTGTTAATTGATACCCCGGGTGCAGATGCTGGAGAAGTTGCCAATGCCAATAACCAGGCGCATACGATTTCAAGATTAATTGCCGAAACCGCTAACCTTGATGTGCCTACCGTTGGAGTTATTATCGGCATTGCTTATTCCGGTGGTGCCATTCCTTTGGCCAGCGCCAACGTGCTGCTTTCTGTTCGCGATGGTATTTTTAATACCATTCAACCTAAGGGGCTGGTTAATATTGCCAGAAAGTACAACCTGTCCTGGCAAGAATGTGCGAAATCAGTGGGAGTTGCACCTGAGGAGTTGTTTAAGCAAGGCTGTATCGATGGCATTGTCGATTACTCCCCTACCGACAAGGGTGATAAGCAACAAAATCTTCGTAAAGCCATTGTTGGCAGTATTCAGTATATAGAAAGTAATGCCCGGGAATTTGTTAAAACCAATCCCTATATTCTGGAGTATTATGCGCACAGTATTCAGCGCTATCTTGAACCCTCTGACAACGTGCGCCGACTTGAAGAAGCGTCGAATTTGCATTTAGCCAACTCCCCAACAGCCAGCTTTAATGTTTTTGGTATTACTTACCGCTATTTGCGCTATTTCACCATTCGTAAACGCATACACTCTATCTCAGTTGAGAATTATGGGCGTTTGGCTGAACAGGAGGTTCCAAAGGGCGACTTGGTAAAACGGCTTGACGAGGATCGCCGTTTAAAATTCAAGCTTTGGCTTAATGACCCTGATAAGGTGATTTATGCCGATGAATTATTCAAAAGCTGGAAAAACTTTTTATCTAAGCGTGATGCGGTGGAAGATGAGCGGGGGGCCATTGCCCGGTTTATTTTGGGTGAACCCAAAGAAAATTATGAAAAAGCAAAAACTGATTTATTTTTTCATCTGAGTACTTATCTATATAATCGCTGGAAGACAGATGCCCAAAGCAATTTCCATTCATTGATACAGCATTTGGAAGATGTCGAATCATTTCCTTCGAAATCAGTATTTCCTGAAAATCAAAAAATAACCATTCTGGATATTATCTTACATGAAGAATTGCGTGATGGATTCATCATAGAGTGTCAGAATATTTTAATTTTTGATTATATATATGATGATGTAACTGGAAACCTGGTTTCAATTTCAAAAGAAGCCAATGAGACCAAGAGTATATCCCGTGAATCTGTTGGCACATTGCTGGAAAAAGGCCTGCAAACAGCGATAAGCTTTTTTGAAAAAAGCCGACGCAAAACAGATAAGCAAAAAGCCTTTGATCAAAAGCAGCTTAGTAATCAATTTAATGACTGGTTAAAGTACTTTACCGGGCATTCAAACAGCGGTGCTTTATTAAGTACTGTGGAGGAATGGAAAAGTATTGGTTATCCGCAATTATCGGATACCTTGTTTGTTATCATTACTTTCTTTTTTGAGCAATTACTGTCTGAATACTATAGAACTACTGAAGACAGCAGTCGGTACAAGGGTGTAGTCAACCCTGTGCGCATTGGTCGACGTAAAGACTTTTGGAATCGTTTGACCATGGCTTACCATGATCTGTTGATTCAGCAGGTGCTGAAGACCGAAAAGAAAAAAGGTAAAACAACTGCAGAAGCTTTCCTGGCTCGTTATGTAGAAAACTTTTCTGAGCTTAATGGTAATATTATTTCAGCTAATCCGGTTGATTTTCCTGGGTTTAGACTTTCCATTGAAGACGCACTGGACAAAGGTGTAATACCTTGCGGGGTTATCACTGGCATCGGTGATTTTAAGCTTAATGGGGGAAAACGCCGGGTAGGTTTACTGATTTCCAATGTGATTTTTCAGGCGGGCGCCTTTGATATGGCCAGCGCTGAAAAGTTTTGTAAATTATTGGTAGAGTGTGCAGCACAGAAGTTGCCGGTAGTGTGTTTTGTATCATCTGGAGGCATGCAAACCAAAGAAGGTGCTGCGGCGCTGTTTTCAATGGCGGTTGTCAACGACAGGATCACCCGGTTTGTCAGGGACATGGAATTGCCGATTATTATGTTTGGCTTTGGTGATTGTACCGGAGGCGCGCAAGCCAGTTTTGTTACCCACCCTCTGGTGCAGACTTATTATTTTTCAGGTACAAACATGCCGTTTGCCGGTCAAATGGTGGTGCCATCCTACTTGCCTTCCACTGCAACACTGTCAAATTACTTATCGCAAACACCAGGGGCTATGCAGGGTTTGGTGGTAAACCCGTTTGCAGAAAATATTGATGAAGAGCTGAAAGCCATTGATGGTTTTATTCCAACGCCAAAGCAAACTGTCGAAGACATACTGGAGAGGGCGCTTGAAGGCTTTATTGCTGGAGAATTCCTGGAGCCGGTAACCGGCGAAATTGATCACCGTGAGCTGATGAAACCGGTACAAAAAACCCTGATTCATGCCCGCGGTTGTACTGCAATAAAACTGATTCGTGTTGCCCAGCGCAAAGGCATCAAGTGCGTATTGGTTGCTTCAGACCCGGACATGACTTCAGTGCCTGTGGACATGCTGGGAGAGGGAGATCAATTGGTTTGCATCGGGGGTAATACTTCCGATGAAAGTTACTTGAACGCCATGTCAGTTTTAAGGATTGCGGAGTATGAAGGCGTTGATTCCTTGCATCCAGGTATCGGTTTCCTAGCAGAAAACGCCCAGTTTGCCGGACTGTGTGTTAATCATAAAATTAATTTTATTGGCCCTAGTGTTTACAGTATGCAAACCATGGGTAATAAATCCAACGCGATTAATACGGCGTTAAAACTTAATTTGCCGGTAGTTCCGGGCAGTCATGGTGTTTTAACCAGTGCCGATAAGGCTGCCAGTGTGGCCCTTGAAATTGGCTACCCAGTGTTAATAAAAGCGGTTCATGGTGGTGGTGGGAAAGGCATTCAGGTGGTCGAAAATCCTGAAAATATTCATGAATATTTTCATCAGGTTTCTGCTGAAGCTAAAAGTGCCTTTGGTAATGGTGATATCTACCTGGAAAAATACATTACTTCACTGCGACATATAGAAATTCAATTGCTACGTGATCAATTTGGCCATACCAAAGTCCTCGGCTTACGTGATTGCAGTGTGCAGCGTAATAACCAGAAAGTTTTTGAAGAGTCCGCTTCGACCATGTTGCCGGAAAAACTTAAACAGGATGCCTTGAAATATGCTGAAGCCCTTGCCAACGAAGTTGATTACATTGGTGCTGGAACGGTAGAGTTTATCTATGATCTGGACAGTAATGCGATCTTTTTTATGGAGATGAATACCCGGCTTCAGGTTGAGCATCCGGTGACTGAAAAGGTTTCAGGCGTGGATATTGTGGGCGCGCAATTTGATATTGCTTCCGGTTCCAGTATTGAAAATATTCAGCCGGTAGAAAAAGGTTATGCCATTGAAGTCAGAGTAACGGCTGAAAAAGCCGTTCTCGATAAAGATAACATCCTGCAACTTGTTCCAACTCCAGGCTTAATTACTGAGTGCATTATGCCGGAGCAGGAAAATATGGAAATAATTTCCATGGCTGCCAGTAATAAAACCGTGTCACCATTTTATGACAGCTTGATAGCGCAGATTATTTGTTATGGTGAAGACCGGGCAGATACCATATCAAAACTGCTGGCTTATCTTGAATCTGTATCTATTAAAGGTATTTGTACCAATATCCCACTGCTAAAAAGCGTGTTAAAGGATGAAGTTTTTAATCACGGTGATTACGATACGACTTATTTACCAAAATTCTTGGCTCGAATTGATAAACAAGCACTTATTGACGAGATTGAGGCGGCAGCAGGTAAGTCTGATAAAGTTGTTAGTCTTGACAGTGTGCGTATTGAAGGTACTCAAGAAATTAAGGTGGTGGCTAGTTCCACTGGTATTTTTTATATCTCACCTTCTCCAGCAGAGCCTGATTTTGTTAAGGTTGGCGATGTGGTTAGTACCGACCAGACACTGTGCTTGCTTGAAGCGATGAAAATGTTTAGCCCAGTATCGCTTAATTCATTCAATAAGAAAGATTCAGTCATTTATGCTTCAGACAGGAAGTATGTGATTGAGCGTATTAATAATGCATCTGGACAACAAGTAAGTACTGGAGATTTATTATTTGTAGTCAGTCCGCTGGAGGCTTAATTCAGAATCCAGGAGCGTCCTTGGGTGATTAGCAAATGGTGACTTTCACGGATATAACAGCCGTATATGCACTGATTGTTGGTGTGGTGGTTACGGCTTTGGTTTTTTTTATTATAGGGTTTTTTCTGCTCCAGCATTTTAAAAATAAAAGCAGGGAAACCCGATCGGCTTTGATGGTAGCTGAAGAGAGAGAAGCCTACCATCAAGCAGAAAACCAGAATTTGCTTGAGCAAGTTGAAGCCCTCAAGGCAACTGCAAATGAATACCAAACTAATATCGCAGTATTAAATACCCGTCTTGAACAAGCCGTAATTGTTAATAAAAAATTGCAACAAGTAGAGTTTGAGCTTGACAGTGAAAAAGATAACTATCGCCAGCAAACCCTGGAGCTTGAAAAAATCCAGCTTGCGGCTGAGAAAGATCTTCATGCTGCCGAAGATAAAATAAAATTACTGCAAGACACCGAAGAACGCTTACGCAAAGACTTTGAAAATCTAGCCAATCGGATCTTTGAAGAAAAAGTCTCCCGCTTTACCCTCCAGAATCAAGAATCAGTTAACCACTTATTAACGCCGTTAAGAGAGCAGATTGGTGACTTCAAGAAAAAAGTTGAAGATGTGTATGACAAGGAGTCGCAACAAAGAACTTCTTTGTTAGCAGAAATCAGTCAGTTAAAAAACTTGAATCTGAAAATGAGTGAAGATGCTGTAAACCTTACCAATGCGCTAAAAGGCGAGAACAAAGTTCAAGGTAATTGGGGTGAGGTTATTCTCGAGCGGGTACTCGAAGAGTCTGGACTGACCCGTGGTAGAGAATACGATACACAAGTGGTACTTAAAAATAAGGCCGGAGATCGTTACATACCCGATGTTGTTATCAGGCTGCCTGAAAACCGACAAATTATTATTGATGCAAAAGTATCGTTACTTGATTATGAGCAGTATTGTAGCAGCGATAATAAGAGTCAAAGGGATGCTTCAGCCAGGCAGCATGTTTTATCGTTAAGAAAGCATATCAAAACCCTGAGTGAAAAAGATTATACGTCCTTGGATGGCATAAAAACCTTAGACTTTGTTTTTATATTTGTTCCTATTGAAGCGGCTTTTATGTTGGCGGTGGAAAAAGAACCGCAGCTGTTTCGAGAAGCCTTCGATAAAAACATTATTATTGTCAGCCCTACAACCTTGTTAGCCACCTTGCGTACTGTTGAAAGTATTTGGCGTTATGAAGCACAAAATAAAAATGCTGAACAAATTGCCAGGCAGGCCGGTGATATTCATGACCAGCTGGTCTTAATGATTGAAGCCTTGGATGAGGTTGGATCCTATTTAGCTAAAGCACAGAATTCTCATAAAAAAGCCGTTGATCGTATGAGCCAGGGGCGAGGGAATCTTATTTCAAGGGTTGATCGACTGGAAAAGCTAGGCGCGAAGACCAAGAAAAAAATACCCGATAAATACCTTGAAACTCTTGCTGAACCTGAACCTCTTGATGATGCTAATTAAAAGAGCTTGCATTTTTACTTGACGCCATTACTTTGCTGGCCACCAACTGGTTCGCCCACAAGCGTTCTCTGGCCATGGGTATTTTTATGGCCGCTGGAGAGGTTGGGGCTTTTATGGCAGCGCCGATGTCAGTATTGATCGAAAGCACTGGCGAATGGCGTTTTATCTGGTCAGTGATGGGCGGTGCTGACGCTACCCTATGGATTTATGCCTCGGCCATTGTTTTTGGGCTTTGTTTTGGACTTACCGTGGTCGCGACGTCAACTTTAATAGCAAACTTCTACGGCATACGCTCAAATGCAAACCTTATGGCTATTCGTGGCATGGTCGTGACTTTACTGGCAGCTTCAGGACCGGTTTCAGCGGCTTATATTGCCGATTCAACTGGCAGTTACACCACTGTGTTTTATATTTATGTTTGTTTGGCCGGTTTGGCCTCATTGCTTATTTTTGCCATGCCGCTACCAAGGCCTGGCGCTAAAATAGGCAGTGCGCAGGTGATCAACAGGTAAGCATAAAGTTGTGCTTTAGAGCAGGGTTGGCAGGCGAGTTGTGTGAATGTGTAATAAAATGTGTAATAAACAGAATGCTACGGTGCTTATCCAGCTTGACAGCGTGCCCTGAAAACCTGCTCAAAGCTATTTGTTTTATGACAGGCAGCTTTGAGCAGGTAAACAGTTTTTAGGAAGCAAAATTAAATTGCTTTAGGGTATTTGTTATTCTGAAATAACGAAAGCACCGCTTTCAAAACCTATGCCTACATCAATACTCAGTACACCCAGTTGGCAGCCAGATAAACCTGCAGTGCCAGCAATAATAAATGATGTCAGGATGAGTTTTTTTATAGTACTCATAACGATCTCCTTAAGAAATATTTTTTTATTTTCTTGTTAAATTCAAGTCTGTATAGAGTGGGCACTCTAGCACCGCAGATTGTGTCTTGCAACAAGTATTCAAAACGATCAGTCAACTTCTTTAAGGTTTTTATTTGGAGTCGTGTTTTATTGGTTTTTTACGAAACTGTTTTCGCATAATTACATGTTCTGCTGGGTTTTAAGGTTGAGCAGTGGCTCCCTGGCTTAATCGCTCGGGTTGCCATCCCGATCCAGTATTTTGATATTTTTCAGTTTTAATGCCTTAAGTTGCGGTTCTACAGTTTTGCGGTCACCGATAATAATCCAGGTGAGCTTTTCAGGGTGAAGTACTTCTTTGGCGGCCT
>JBECKY010000063.1:0-34216 GCA_040235475.1 Pseudomonadales bacterium | reverse complement strand
GTAAAATACGCCGAGCTCCGTTAAGCACAATCAGGCTGATGATGGTTCCAATTACAAGGTCGGGGTAACGGGAACCGGTCCAGGCTACCAGTGCCCCGGCAAGGATGACGCCCAGGTTGGCAATGACATCATTCGCAGAGAATATCCAGCTGGCTTTCATATGAGCACCTCCGTGACGATGGCGATAGATGAGCATGAGGCAGCTGATATTGGCGACCAGCGCCAGCAGGCCAATGCCCATCATCAGCGGTGATTGTGGTTCGCTGCCGTAAAGGGTGCGACGGACAACTTCCGCAAGTGCCCCCATTGCCAATAGCATCTGAGCCCATCCAGCTAAATGTGCCGCACGCAGCTTATGCCGAGAGCTGCGGGAAACAGCGTACAGGGCCAGTCCATATACGGCGGCATCGGCAAACATATCCAGTGAGTCAGCAATAAGTCCGGTAGACTGGGCTATCCAGCCCAGGCTTAGCTCAACTAAAAACAGGGTGCTGTTGATGGCCAGCAGCCAATACAATGTCTTGGCTTCTCTTTCATCTTCCGAGGTGCTGGCAGAGGGTATCACTTCGTCATTTGTGACAGTTCTGGTTTCTAACAGCGTAATACCGAGACCCAGAGGCAGTAGTTTCTGCAAAAATTCAGCTGCGTCAGCTTGATGAAACACTTTGACTTGGTGTTTTGCCAAATCAAACTCAAGTGCTTGGATTTGGGTTATATTTTCCAGTGCCAAACGGATTATTCTTTCCTCGGCTGGGCAGTCCATTTTGGCTGCCGTAAGCAATGAAACTTTGCTGGAACCTGCTAGTGATGGAGTCTTGGGTAACATAGGCATAGAGGATACCAAGGTATTTAAAAAATATTTTATTATAATTCAACAGCGCACTACAATTAAGAGAAAGTAAAAACACAACGATACGGAAAATTTATCCCACCACAAAACGTGGGCAGGACTTGACTTGTATCAAGGCAAAACAGCTTTGTAACTTCTAAGTTAATTTACGGTTAGTTAAATAACATCTCCATAAATAATGTTAGTTGTGCGGTGTGGTTTTTCTGGAAGGGAACATTTTGTGGATCTATACATGCAAAGGAGGAAAAAATGAGCCATATTTTAGTTGTTTATTATTCACTCAGCGGTAACACGCAGAAGGTTGCTGAAGCTATTGCTTCTGCCTGTGATGCCGATATCGAAGTGATTGCAGACGTTAAAAGCCGATCAGGGGCTTTAGGGTATTTACGCTCGATAAGAGAGGCTCTTACCAAGCGCCTGGTGGATATTCAGCCCGTAAACAAAGACCCAAGCCAATATGATTTGCTTATCCTTGGTACGCCTGTATGGGCGGGTAATATTTCCTCTCCGCTACGCAGCTATATTGAACAACAAAAAAACAAGTTCAATCAAGTCGCATTTTTTTGCACCCAAGGTAGTTCGGGAGCAGATAAGGTGTTACAAAAAATGACGGAGCTGAGTGCAAAAGAGCCTGCTGCCACACTGGTGTTAAACGATAGAGAAATTCAAAAGCAAGCTTATGACGAAAGTCTGCAGAAATTTGTCAGCCTTTTACCCTTGAGGCACCATCAAATAAAAAGTGCAGTTTGAATATAAAAAGATAAGGCTAACGAATCGAGTATTGGTTATTTTGATAAAGCCAGGGCTGGTGTTGCGAAATGGTGTTGAAGCTATTTCAAGTCTCCATTGGATTTTATGTTGCGTCCTCGTCCGTTAGTTATTCCATTTGTACCTGGTAATCGCCCAGCATAGCCAGGCTATTGAGCCGTGCGCGTTTTAGTAATGCCTGTTGCGCGAGTTCCACATTTTCGGCTTTACCAGCCCAGGCTTGCAGGGCAGGTTGCTGTAGTGCGCGGCCATAGGATATGCTCAGCTGCCAGGGGTGCTGGTGCCAGTTTTGATTTAAGGCGTTGAGGTTTGCAGTGGCCTCTTCGGGACTTTGGCCGCCAGAAAGAAAATGAATACTGGGTACTGCCGCAGGTACTGTGCGCCGTAGAATTTTCAGCGTGGCTTCGGCTACTTGTTCCGGTTTTTCCTGAGGCTGGGCTTTGCCCGCCAGTACCATGTTGGGTTTGAGGAGCATGAGTTCTAACACGACTTTATGGCGGTGCAGGGCATGGAACACTTCGTGGAGCACTACTTCGGTGACTTCTGCGTGGCGTTGAATGGTGTGGTCGCCATCCATCAATACTTCGGGTTCAACAATCGGCAGCACACCTTCGGCCTGGCAAACGGCTGCATAGCGGGCCAGCATTTCGGCATTGGCTTTTATACCATGATGTGAGGGTGCGTGTTTGTCGATAGTGTACACTTCTCGCCATTTGGCAAAGCGTGCGCCTTGTTTTTTATAGCCTTGCAGGCGTTCAGCCAGGTTGTCCAGGCCTTGAGTAATTTCATCGCCGGGTGACAGGGCTAATGGAATTTTGCCTTTATCCACCTTGATGCCCGGTACAATAGTTTGTTCCCAGCTTGCCTCAGGAATCAGATCGCCGTTTTCGGTTGTTTGCGCCAGGGTTTCTTCAAAGAAGATAATGCCACTGATGTATTCGCGCAGGCCCGGGGTGGTTACTAATAAGCTACGCCATGATGCGCGAGTTTGCTCTGTAGACTCCACTTGAATGGCTTTGAAACGTTTGGCAATGGTGGGGGTGCTTTCATCGGCGGCCAGTATGCCGCGTCCTTTTTGTACCATGGCATTTAAGGTGTTTTGCAGTGCGTCTGTATTGTTCATTTTAATGTCCATTTATGCGGTCATTTTCAATTTTCTTTCACCGATTAACCGGTACCAGCTATAGCCAAAGCATGTAGCCCATTTCAAAACGTTGACATAGTGACTCATGGTAAGGGTAAATTCGAATCTTGTAGCAATGCAGGCCAGAGTTATCCGGGTTTAAAGCGAGTTCAAACAGGCTTTGCTCACTGTCTAATTGTTTTGTGTAGCTGAGGGTTTGGCAGTCAAATCGCTTGAATTTGCCATTTTCGTCTTCGGTTCCTATTAAACAGTCAATGATAACGTCTTCCGGGGATAAGGAGGCAAGTGAAACCGATACTTGTATATTGACAGTATCACCCTTCATAATTCTGGTGGCTGCTTGATCCAGCCTTTTAATGGTGACGTAGGGCCAGTTGATGTGAACTTTCTGTTTCCAGTGAGCAAGGTGTTCAGCCACTTCAAAATCATTTTTTGATATTCTTTCACCGCTTTTGGCGGCGTTTGAATAAAACATGCGGACATAATCCATCACCATGCGTTGGGAGTTAAAACGGTACATCATGGTTTTCATTGACGCTTTCGATAGTTTGATCCAGTCTGTGGAGAAACCCTGGCCGTTACGATTGTAATAAAGGGGTATGACTTCTTGCTCGAGAATATCCAGCAGTTCATTGGCTTCTTCGCAATCCCTGAATTCAGCACTAAACAGGTTGCCATGGGGCACAATGGCCCAACCGTTTTCGCCGTTGTAACCTTCAGCCCACCAGCCGTCCAGCACGCTTAAATTAATCACGCCATTCACTGCCGCTTTTTCGCCGGAGGTGCCGCTGGCTTCAAGAGGGTACTGTGGGTTATTAAGCCAGACATCAACACCACTGACTAATTTTCGGGCCAGGGCGATGTCAAAATCTTCGACCAGAATGATTTTGCCTTCAAATTCCGGCTGCCTGGAATATTGGTATATTTTGCGTATTAATGCCTGTCCGGGTTCGTCGGCAGGATGCGCCTTGCCGGCGAAAATAATAATCGTTTCTTTGTCTTTTTGATTAAGCAAACGGGCCAGCCTTGCTTCGTCTGAGAAAATCAATGTGGCTCTTTTGTAGGTGGCGAAGCGCCTGGCAAAGCCTAATACAAGGACATCGGTTTGGCGGGGATCCAGGTATTTAGTCAGTCTTTTAATTTGTGTTTCACTGAGTCCGTTGCGCCGGCACTGAATAATCACCCGATCTCTGACGGCTTCTAACATTTTAGCTTTCAGGGATTCTCGGCGACTCCAGAAGGCATGGTCGGGTATGCTGTCTACCCGATCCCAATAGTCCTGGTTTAATAGTTCCATGCGCCAGTTGCCACCGAATTGCAAGTCGAAATAGTGCACCCATTCCGAGGCCAGAAAGGTGGGCACATGAATGCCGTTGGTGACATAGCGAACCGGGTTTTCATCGTTGTCAATTTGTGGCCAGATATAGCCTTCCACTTTTGAGGCTACTTCGCCGTGAATGCGGCTGACGCCGTTATGGTATCTGGATCCCCTAAAGGCCAGGGCCGTCATATTAAAGCCTTTGGCATCCAGAGGGCTTTTGCCCAAGGATAAAAATTCATCCATGCTGATACCAAGTTGTTCGACAATATGTTTAAAATAATGGCTGATCAGCTCATGGCTGAAAATATCGTGCCCGGCAGGTACCGGCGTGTGGGTGGTGAAAACCGTGCACGCAGCCACGGCTTCCAGTGCGGTATAAAAGTTTTCCCCGCTGGCCACCAATTCACGTACGCGTTCGATAATTTGAAATGAGGAATGACCTTCGTTTAAATGCCACACGGTGGGGGAAAAGCCCAGCGCCCTTTGAGCGCGAACACCGCCAATGCCCAGGATCATTTCCTGTAGCAGGCGATTGGTTTTGTCACCACCGTATAATTGATAGGTTATACGGCGGTCTTCTGCGGTGTTTTCGGGAATGTCGGTGTCCATCAAATAAATAGCAATATGACCAATCTGAGCTTGCCAGACGCGCAGATAAATGGTTCTATCAGGCACATCAATGCTAATAGTCAGATTACAGTTATCGGTGTTTTTAACACAGGTAATGGGCAGGTGGGCAAATTTCGAGGGGTTGTATTGAACAACCTGATTGCCTTCGCCGTCTATGGTTTGGCCAAAATAGCCTCGACGGTAGAGCAAACCAATACCAATGAAGGGCAAACCAAGATCGCTGGCGGTTTTGCAATGATCGCCCGCAAGAATACCCAGGCCTCCAGAATAAATCGGCAGACTTTCATGGACACCGAATTCAGCACAGGAATACGAGATTAAATCCTGCTCTGGATTCAGGTAACCCTCGGTGCCTATGGGGTTAACTGTTTCAAGATAAAAGTCATAAGAAGAGAGGGTTTTTTTATAGTCCTGGATATACGCCGGATCTTTCGCAGCTTTTTCGAGCTTTTCCTGTGAAATGTATTTGAGAAATCGAGACGGGTTATGGCCAGAGCTTTCCCACAGGTCTTTATCAAGCCGAAAAAAAAGCCCTCTGACTTGTCGATCCCAGCTGTAAATTAAATTATTGGCAAGCTCTTCCAGGCGACATAGTTCTTTAGGGATTTGTGGTTGTACTTCTAACTTAAAATGTGTGCCTGGCATTTTGTTTCATCTCCTTTAAAGCAAGTTTCAAGCATGAGTGTTAAAACAAAGCGTTCCTTGATAGCATACAGGCTAGATTGGTAGAAGCAAATCTTGAATGCAGTTTTGATTACTTTTGATTATTAACGTATCTGTTGTTGACGTTCTTCATTATTAACATAGAACACATTGAAAAATTTTCCATATGACTGTTGTTGGTGATATCGGTGGAACAAAAACGCAATTGGCTTTATAGCCTTATATCAGGCAGATAGTGGGCCTGGAGATTCTCCGCCGACGAGCAATATTCGGCCTAAGTAATTGTTTTTTAAAAGTTACCGCTCCCCTGCGTTTAATGACTTTGATGCAGTACTTGGCCTTTTTCTTGAAGATGCCAGGTTAGCCTTACAAAAAGATGTTGTTTTAGATCAAGGCGCTTTAGCCATTGCCGGGCCTGTGGATCAGGCTGTATGCCGTGTCACTAATCTAGCGTGGAGCCTTTCTGCAAGTCAAATAGCAAAACGCTTTAAGCTCAAGACATTGATCTTGATTAATGATTTGCAGGCCACCGCCTATGCTGTGCCTTTTTTGCCCAAGGAGGATTTTGTATCGATACAGCAAGGCCCGCCGCCGGCAGACAGTACCCTGGCTGTTATCGCTCCAGGCACGGGACTGGGCGAAGCAGTTCTGTACTGGGACGGCGAGCGCTATCATGCTCTGGCGACCGAAGCAGGTCATGCGGATTTTGCACCGGTCAATGCCCTGGAAATGGAGTTTGCAGATTACTATCGTGCACAAGGCCAGGCACAGTTTAATCAACATGTGAGAATAGAGCGGGTACTTTCTGGCCAATCGATTGTCGATATTTACCAATTTTTATACCAGCGCTCAGCGAGCAAAACCGAATCACCCTTGTTGACCGGTTATGAGCCTTCCGATTGGAGAGCGCTTATTTCAGCTCAGGCTCTTAACCATGATGATGACTTATGTGAAGAGGCGATGGCGCTTTTTGTGCGTATGCTGGCAGCAGAAGCAGGCAATCTTGCCTTGCGCAGTTTAGCCTATGGTGGTGTTGTGGTTGGCGGAGGTATTGCACCAAAAATTCTGCCCTTGGTTAACAGCGAGTTATTTCGCACGAATTTTTCTGCCAAAGGCCGGTTTCAGGGTTTGTTGCAGCAGATTCCCGTAAATGTTTGTCTCAACGCGCAAGCGCCTATAGTGGGTGCTTTGCATTGGCTGCTTTGAGTTTTGCACGGCTAAACCTGGCTTGTTGTTACCGGTCAATTATGACAACAAGCTTGCAGGATTTACCTGGTGACCCTTATCATGATCCTGATCAAAACTTCCGCCTCTGTGCTATCTAAAGTAGGCACATAAAGTGCTTTACGATAGCACCAATGACGTTTTATTGTAGCTTATAAGTTTATAGCTTTTAAAATGAGACCTTTGCACGAGAGATGATTTTTCTTTCAGGAAGCAACAGCAGGCGCTTTAGGCAATGCAGCATGAAAGACAGATCAAATATTAATATCCACATGAAGAATAACCAGAGACAAAACACCCCGTGACAAAATCGCCCACTGTTAATAGTCTTAAGCACGATTGGCATCTGCAAAACCAGGAGCAGGTGGCAAAGCATTTTACTGTTGAAATAAATGCGGGCCTTAGTGAACAACAAGTGCAGCAGGCGTTTGACAAATACGGTGAAAACGAAATTCAAGACAGCCGTAGTAAAGGGCCGCTGTTGATTTTTTTACGCCAGTTTGCTGACTTTATGATTGTAGTATTAATGGTTGCGGCTGTGGTTTCCGGGGTAGTGGGCGAGCTTGCAGATACCATTGCTATTTTGGTGATTCTGCTCCTCAATGCCTCCATTGGAGCTGTTTTGGAATACCGCGCCGAAAAGTCTGTGGCAGCATTGAAACGCATGTCACCGCTGTCGGCACGGATTTTACGTCAGGGCGAATGGTGCAACCTTCCTGCCCATGAATTAGTTCCCGGCGATGTGGTGGAATTAAGTGCCGGTTCTGTTGTACCTGCTGATATTCGCCTTTGGGAAACCGGAGATTTGGAAGTTGATGAATCGGTGCTCACCGGTGAATCTGCAACGGTAGGCAAAGTCACAGACACGTTATCCGACGCTCAACTACCCTTGGGAGATCGCAACAACATGACTTATCGCGGTACCCTGGTCAGTCGTGGTCGTGCCGTCGGTATTGTGGTTGCAACCGGCATGGACACAGAATTAGGTCAGATTGCAAATTTGCTTAGGGGGGAGGAAGGTAGTCGTACACCTTTGCAAATACGCTTGAGTATTTTTGGTCAACGTTTGGCGTTGGTGGTGTTAGGTATTTGCACGCTGATCTTTTTCGCCGGTTTGCTGCGTGGTGAATCTCTTACCCTGATGTTTCTCACCGCTGTTAGCCTGGCAGTTGCAGCCATTCCAGAAGCTTTACCAGCAGTGGTTACTGTGTCCCTGGCTTTGGGGGCTGGCAAAATGGTTCGCCAGCATGCCCTGGTGCGACGCTTGCCTGCCGTTGAGTCCCTGGGATCCATTACTTATATTTGTACCGATAAAACCGGCACGCTGACAGAAAATCGCATGCGCCTGGAAAAAATCTGGACGGTTTCCGAAAGAGCAGATCAGCTTTATGGCCCTGATCATGGTGAATCCGATCATTTAGCGCCTGTCTGGCAACACCTTGGCCGGGCTTTGGCACTTAATAATGAACTGGGTGAACAAGCCGTCACATCATCAAAAGCTTTGCAGGGCGACCCTACCGAGGTAGCGCTTGTGGAAGCTGCTATGCAGGCGGGGTACCAAAAAACAAAGCTGCTGAATAACTTCCCCCAGCTGGGTGTACTGGCTTTTACTTCTGAACGGCAGTGCATGACAACCCTGCATCGGGATGGCAGTGGCAGTGTTGCCTATGTTAAAGGTTCGCCCGAGAGGGTGCTGGCACTTTGTCATGCTCAGCTTGCTGCCGATGGCGAACAAGAGCTTGCTCACGACACTCTGCTTGCCGAGGCAGAAACCCTTGCGGAAACCGGGTACCGGGTGTTGGCACTTGCCTATCGACAATTTGATACGGTACTGGAGCCGAAAGATATTGTTAGTAATGGCCACTGTGTAGAAAAAAATATCGAAGCAAAACTGACCTTTTTAGCCTTTGTCTGCTTAATCGATCCACCCAGAGCAGAAGCCGCTGATGCGGTCAAGGATTGTTTGGCCGCAGGGATTACACCGGTGATGATCACCGGGGATCATCCCGGTACGGCCCGGGCAATTGCCAGGCGACTGAATATTATCAACAAGCACAATGGTGCTGTGCTGACCGGGGCGGAGTTGCAGAAGCTTTCTGAAGCAGAGTTTCGTGGCAAAGTGAAAACCGTGCGTGTATACGCCCGTATGTCACCGGAACAAAAAATTTCCATTGTGAATGCCTTGCAACAGCAAGGTGAGTTTGTTGCCATGACCGGCGACGGTGTCAACGATGCCCCGGCACTTAAAACTGCAACTATTGGCGTGTCGATGGGTGGTAAGGGTAGTGATGTGGCGCGAGAAGCGTCGGACATTGTCCTGCTGGATGATAACTTTGCCACCATTGTCAGTGCGGTGAAAGAAGGGCGGCGGATTTTCGATAACATCCGAAAATTTATTAATTACACCATGAGCAGCAACGCCGGGGAAATCTGGACATTACTTTTAGCGCCTTTTTTAGGCTTGCCGCTACCGTTATTACCCATACAGATTCTTTGGATAAACCTGGTTACCGATGGCTTGCCGGGCTTGGCTTTGGTCGCTGAGAAACATGAACCCGACATTATGCAACGTCCACCGCGTCCACCCGAAGAAACGGTATTCTCTAAAGGTGTTTGGCAGCACATTCTCTGGGTGGGCTTTTTGATTGGAGGCTTGTCGATTATGAGCCAGGCCTGGGCGTATCGAAGTGGGTCTGAACACTGGCAAACCATGGTGTTTAGTGTACTAACCTTTTCACAATTGGTTCATGCCCTGGTGATTCGCTCAGACCGCGTCTCACTATGGTCCCTGGGCTTGATGAGCAACCCTTACCTGTTAGGTGTGGTGGTGTTGTCTGTTGGTTTGCAGCTGAGCGTAATTTATCTGCCGGGCCTGCAAACTATTTTTCATACCACCGCCTTACCACCCACAGAACTGGCTGTGTGTTTTACTTTGCCCTTGGTGGTGTTGCTTGCGGTGGAAATTGAAAAATGGTTGGTACGGCATCGTGGGCTTTACGGTTTGATGAAGTGATATATTGTTTTCTCTTATAGTTACTCGTAGTAGAAGCCTTAAATCGCAAGCCTGAATTAAATCAACAAGGTTTTAGGGTTTGTTAGAATGGTATGCTTTAAGCACCGGCTTTAATCAGGGGCTTGAGAGAATTTTATATGAACGATTTAAACGAAAAACAAATACTGAAGTCGTGGCATGCGAATGCTAAAGCATGGGCGGATGCCATTCAAAATCAGGAAATTGAGAGCCGTAATCTGGTAACCAATGACGCCATCCTTGATGCTGTTTTTAGCTGTAAGCCTGTCACAGTATTGGATGTAGGTTGCGGTGAAGGTTGGCTCACGCGCAGTTTGGTGGCGCAAGGTCTGGATGTTACCGGTGTTGACGTTGTCCCCGAGCTGATTAATAAAGCTAAACAACGGGGGCCGGGAAAATTTCAACTTTGCAGTTATGAAACAATCACTAATGAACTACTGAGCAAGGAAGATAAGGGCAGGGGTGTTAAGTACGATGCAGTGGTTTGCAATTTTTCATTAATAGGGAAAGAGTCTGTGGAGCAATTGCTGAATGCGGTGCCGGCTTTACTGAGTGCTAAAGGGTATCTTTTGATTCAGACATTACACCCTTTGATGGCCTGTATTGAAAGCGATGTTGATGGTGCTTCGGTTTATGGGGATGGCTGGCGGTCCGGTTCTTGGACGGGTTTTGGGCCTGAATTCAAAGATCCGGCACCCTGGTATTTCCGCACCTTGGAGAGCTGGAGTCAGTTGCTGGGTAAAAGTGGATTGCGCATACTGGAGCTGCGAGAGCCCTTGCATCCACTGACAAAAAAACCGGCTTCGCTTATTTTTATTTGTGCAAGCAGTGCTTAGCTTATGAGGCAGTTGGACCCTGAAAAATACCACCTGGCTTTTTTCAGGGCATCATGCTTTTTGGATACTCATGTGCTCAAGAAAGTGAGCAAGCCGACCGATAGCGGTTGTCAGGTCATCTTCATGGGGTAAAAAAACAATGCGGAAATGATCGGTAGACGGCCAGTTGAAAGCCGTTCCCTGGACAACCAAAACCTTTTCCTGCTCGAGTAAATTCAGGGCAAATTGTTCATCGTCCTCAATGGGATAAATTTTTGGGTCGAGGCGAGGGAAGAGGTAGAGTGCTGATGAGGGTTTATAACAATCAACGCCGGGAATATCGCAAAGTAGCTTCCAGGCTAAATCTCGCTGCCGACCTAAGCGCCCTGTCGGCAGCACCAAATCGTTGATGCTTTGGTAGCCCCCCAAAGCAGTTTGAATGGCGTGTTGTGCTGGTACATTAGCACATAGGCGCATCGACGCCAGCATGTCCAGTCCAGCTATATAGTCTTTGGCTTTATGTTTGCTGCCACTTAAAAGCAGCCAGCCTGCTCTGAAGCCTGCTGCCCGGTAGGCTTTTGAAAGCCCGTTGAAGGTAACACACAGTATATCTTCTGAGAGAGTTGCCAGCGGTGTGTGACGAGCGCCATCGTAAAGAATTTTGTCATAAATCTCATCGGCAAAAATGATCAGCTTATGTTCCTGGGCCAGCTGAACGATTTTTTCGAGGATTTCATCCGGGTAGACTGAACCTGTGGGGTTGTTGGGATTGATCACCACAATACCGCGGGTTTTTGCAGTGATTTTGTTTTCCAGATCGTTCAAATCCGGATACCAGTTCTGTTGTTCGTCGCATAAATAGTGTACGGGGTTGCCGCCGGATAGGCTGACCGCTGCGGTCCACAGGGGGTAATCAGGAGCAGGAATTAAGATTTCGTCACCATCTTCCAGCAGGGCTTGCATGGCCATTACGATGAGCTCACTGACCCCATTGCCCAGGTAGATGTCGTCTATTTCAATACCACTGACCTGAAGCTTTTGGTAATGTTGCATCACTGCCTTACGGGCAGAGTACAAACCCTTGGAATCGGAGTAACCTACAGATTCCGGCAGATGGTAAATAACATCCTGAATGATTTCATCAGGGGCTTCAAAGCCAAAGGGAGCAGGGTTGCCAATGTTGAGCTTGATAATGTGGTGGCCTTCTTCTTCCATGATTTTGGCTCGTTTAAGAACCGGGCCGCGAATGTCGTAACAGACACCATTGAGCTTTGAGGATTTTTTAATATCGGGCATACATTATCAGGTTAAGATGAATTAAGGCTAAGTTACGGGGCATTGGTTTATATATTATCATAGACTCACAGTTGGCGTTTATGACTTGTATGCTGGTTCAGGTTTCTTTGGTTCTTAGCCACGTGTTGAATCGGTATTTTAAAAGGAGCAGGAGCGGTTCAGCCCAAGCTAAGGGACTTGTTAACAGCTTGAGATACCTAATAATGCTTAGGATTAAACAATTGTTGATAAGATGAAAGAAGAATAAGTGCTTATAATTTCCTGATTTATAACGCCTTTTTTATTTTTTTGGGTTTTTGTCTGCTTCAATGCCGACACGAGCTGAGCTGGTCAAAAAAGAAAACCAAAAACTGCTCACAAAGTTATCCACAGGCCTGCTATTGAGAGGGTGCTCTTATTCAGTGCAGAAATGTAAATCAAAGAAAGTTTTCTCGCTTACATTTTAGGCTGAAATCCATTTGCAACGCTTGCTTTCTAATTCATAGTTAGCAATTAGAAATGTCGGTCAATACACTCAATACGCAATGGAGAACCTGCTGAACTCTTTTAACGGCAGTCAGGTTAGCATCAGCTTTAGGGTTTTGCCAAGAACATTTTTTTAAAAAATCAAAGATTTTTTCTTTTTAGTGTAAGCTATCTGCTGTTCATTGATGGTGGTAATTGCCAGGTAGTCAATCCAGTGATAATTGATGGGCTTTTAGGCGAGTAGCATAAGCTGTTAAAGAAAAATTCCTAGAAAAGTTAAAAAGGAGGGTTATGAAATGAGTCTAGCAATTTATGATTTTGAGTGCCCGGATATTAAAAAGCAGAGCAGGTCTTTGTCTGAGTTCAAAGGTAAGGTTTTGCTGATTGTAAATACTGCGAGCAAGTGTGGTTTTACTCCCCAGTACGAAGGTTTACAAAAACTCTACGAAAAATATCAGGCTCAAGGACTAGAGGTTTTAGGCTTTCCCTGTGATCAGTTTTTGCATCAGGAGCCTGGTAATGAAGGTGAAATCAGTAAGTTTTGCCAGCTTAATTACGGGGTTACATTCCCCATGTTTGGTAAAGTGGAAGTAAACGGTCCCGGAGCCGATCCCTTGTATCAATACTTGAAAGAGCAAGCCCCAGGGTTGTTTAACAGCAAGGCCATTAAATGGAACTTTACCAAGTTTTTAGTGGGTCGGGATGGCAAAGTTATTAAAAGGTATGCTACTCGTACCAAGCCTGAAGCCATTGAGGCTGATATAGTCAGGCTCTTAGGCAGCTAGTCACTAATTATTGCAAGTCTTAGCTCTCTCCATGCTGCAGAAACCGATGTTTTAGGGCTTTCTTAATCAAAGCTTGACACTCGTGGGCGTCGCCCATAGAATGCGCAGCCTTTCCATTAATAGTTATTATCAATGGGGGAAAGCTGGTCAGATTGTTTGTCAGGTTACGAAATGTCCCCTTCGTCTAGTGGCCTAGGACACCGCCCTTTCACGGCGGTAACAGGGGTTCGAGTCCCCTAGGGGACGCCATTTTTGGTGTCTTTTTAGATGTTTTGTAATCAGTTCATGTAGATCTTATCTCTAAGGTCTGTTCTGCAGAACGTTATTAAGCAGTTGCTGAAACCGCTGATGTAATCAACGGCTTGTAATAAGGCTAAAGCGTGTCGAAGGTGTGTAAAGGTTCTGCTTTGTAAAGGTACCTCTTTAAAGGTACATAAAGAGCGCCAATATAAAGCATTACAGTACTAAGCGGGAATAGCTCAGTTGGTAGAGCACGACCTTGCCAAGGTCGGGGTCGGGAGTTCGAGCCTCCTTTCCCGCTCCAAATTTTTGTTGCTGATCAGAGACTCCCTGGCCATTTGCTGGGCACGTCGGTGATCACGCTATCAATTCCCCAGTTTTCAAAGGTTTTAAACCAGCTTGCATCGTTTGCTGTCCATAGTGAAACGGTCAGTTTTGCATTACTTGCAGCCGCTACCATTTCATCATTGCAAAGTTTCCAATCCAGGCATAGATAATCACAGTTTAAGTCTTTAGCTGTTTGTATGGGGTTTTGCACCCTGCTATCGGCCACTAAGCCTGTGGGCTGTTTACAATGTAGTTCACTCAGGCACTGGTGAAACTGTTCGCTGCTGGAGGTGATAATACCGCGTTCACCAAGTTTAAAGTCTTCGCAGAGTTGAATAAGATCCCTGGCTATAATCGCCAGTTCAGCTTTCGGGGCAGATTTAACTTCAAGCTGAATAGACTTTAGCTCGTGCCAAGCTGTTAATACCTTGGCCAGGCGTGGTATACCGGTTTCGCTGGCCGGGTGATTTGGCAGCGACCAGTTTGGCCATTGGTGATGGGCGTTCATGTTGGCCAGTTGGTCGGCGGTGAAGTCGCGAACCTTGCCGCTTTGGTTGGTTGTTCTGTCAACGGTATCGTCGTGGATAACCACCAGCTGTTTATCGACACTCAGGTGTATGTCCAGTTCAACATGGTGTATACCCAGCGAGCGCAGGTAAGCAAATCCGGCCAGGGTGTTTTCGGGTGCTTCGCCTTTTGCGCCGCGGTGGCCAATTATTTTCATTACGCGGTTTCTCGATTTTACCGAAGTTTATAGAGCTTTTGGTTTAGTGTTTGAAAAAAGCTTTGTTCTTTGTAAATAGGCTTCACGGGCAATGCGGATATCTTCCAGGAAAAGTTCTAACTCCTCCATTAGCAGTGCTTGCGGGCCATCTACCAGGGCTTTTTCCGGTGCCGGGTGAAAGTCTGCCAAAATCATATTGGCACCGGCAATAATACCTTGGGCGGTAACATGAAAAACATCGAGCAGGCCATCGGTGGATTTTTCCCTGCTGCCAACCGAGTGTGAAGGGTCGATGCAAACCGGCATGCGGGTAAGGCGTTTGATAACCGGTACGTGGGCAAAATCAACCATGTTTCGGTGTGGCGCTGAAGCGGATGACTTCATGCCTCTTAAACAAAAAATAACATTTGAATTACCTTCGCTGGCCAGGTATTCAGCGGCATTAAGTGATTCCGAGAGGGTAATACCAAACCCTCTTTTCAGCAGTACTGGGAACCGGGACTGGCGACCAATGGCTTTTAACAGTTCAAAGTTTTGAGTGTTGCGGGTGCCAATTTGCAGCATTACCCCGGTTGGGTTGCCCGTTGCTTCAAGGCATTCGGTGATTTCATCTATGTGGTTTTCATGGGTTATTTCCATGGCAATGACTTTAATGCCGTATTTGCCCGCCGTTTCGAAAACATAGGGCAGGCAAGCTCTGCCATGGCCTTGAAATGAGTAAGGGTTGGTGCGGGGTTTATAGGCCCCCATGCGGGTGCAGTTAAGGCCGTGTTCGTGCAAGGCTTTCATCACAATTTCAACGTGCTTCTCGGTGTCAACGGCGCACAGGCCGGCAAAAATATTAAGATTGCTCTGATCGAACCTTACTCCGTTGTATTCAAAACCTGAGGTGCGGTGTTCGTCTTTATGGCGACCCAGAATTCGGTATTCTTCCGAAATGCGGATTACCCGTTCCACGGCAGGGAGGGAGGCGATCTCATCCAGAGATAGTCTTTCAGTGGAACCAATTAAATAAATTTCTATCAGGGTTTGTTGCTGACCCTGCACTGCGTGTTTTCGCACTGTAATGTCAGACAATTCGTTAAGGTATTTCCAGGTGCTTTTGTATTCGTTGCTATCCTCCTGGCAGTTGGGATGGAGTATGACCAGCATAATGGAATCCTTATTATTTCGTTTCGTCGTATTGCATTTTAATGAGGCTTTGATTAATTCAGAGCTGATTTATTGACCCAACAATCATTACTGCCGGGTTAATAGGACAATATTATTTCAGAAAACGTTTGTTTAAATCTTCGTAAGCATCTATGCGCCGGTCACGAAGAAAGGGCCAGGCTTGTCGAACTGTTTCCGAATGTTTAAGGCTGATGTCGGCACTAAGCGTTGTCGCCTGATCCCGGCCTGCTTCGGCCAGGAGTTCCCCTTGAGGGCCAGCAATAAAACTGTTCCCCCAAAACTGAATCCCTTGGCTTTGACCGCTGGGATCCGGTTCTGAGCCAACACGATTACAACTGATCAGGGGCAGGCCATTGGCAATGGCATGGCTGCGTTGAATAGTCAGCCAGGCATCGAGTTGTCTAAGTTTTTCATTCTCGGTGTCCTTGGGGTCCCAGCCTATGGCCGTTGGATAAATCAACAGGTCTGCACCGGCCAGGGTCATTAGCCTGGCCGCTTCCGGATACCACTGATCCCAGCACACCAGTACGCCAAGCTTGCCGACGCTGGTGGCGATGGGTATAAAGCCCTGAGTATGGGGCTGATGGTCGCCAGGGGTAAAATAAAATTTTTCGTAATAGCCTGGGTCATCAGGAATATGCATTTTCCGGTAATGCCCGGCCAGTGAGCCATCTTGTTCTATTATAATTGCGGTGTTGTGGTAAAGGCCTGGGGCGCGCTTTTCAAAAATTGAGCCAACAATAACCATCTGGTGTTGCTTGGCCAGGGCTGACAGGTATTCAAATGTTGGGCCTTTGATGGCTTCAGCCTGTGCAAAATTTTGTAAATCTTCTGTCTGGCAAAAATAAGCTGAACCATGCAGCTCCTGAAGCACTATTAGCTGGCATTGCTGTTTGCTTAATAAGACGATTTGCTCAGCAATATAATCCAGGTTGTTTACTTGATTGCCCTGGTGCTGCTGTTGAATAAGGCCGACTTTGAGGAAGCTGTTTGGTGTTGTTTGTTGGTTCATTTTTCAGATGTTGTTTTTGCTGTGGTTAATGATAAACACTAGGAGTCTGTCGGACTTAGACCATCACCCCTTCAGGTAATTGCATGGTAGCACAATGCAGGCTACCAAATTGCTCGATCAGGTTTAAGCAGTTTAAAGCAATAATTTGCCGTTGGGGAAACAGTTGCTTGAAAATATCAATGGCTTTGTGATCTGCAGGGTCGTCATAAGTGGGAACGAGCACCGCATTGTTGATGATCAAAAAATTTGCATAGGTGGCGGGTAAGCGGTCGCCATTTTGATTGGTTTTAGGTTTTGGCCAGGGCAGGGGGATAAGACGGTAGGGTTTTCCCGTTGGGTTGCGGAAGCTTTTCAGTGCCTGCTCCATCTTTTTTAAACCAGAGTAGTGGGGATCTTCTGGCTGGTTGCAGCTGACATAGCAAATAGTATTTGGGTCGGTAAAGCGCGCCAGGGTATCAACATGGCCATCAGTATCATCACCTTCAAGGCTGCCGTGCTCCAGCCACAGGATTTTGGTTACCCCCAGGTAGGTTTGCAACTGCTTTTCTACACTGGTTTTGGTTTGCTCGTTGTTTCTTTGTTTGGCCAGCAGGCAACTTGATGTGGTCAATAAGGTGCCGTGCCCATCGGTATCAATACTGCCGCCTTCCAGCACCCAGGGAATGGATTTTAGCGGTGTTTGCTGAAAGGCATGTTGTTGCTGCAAATGTTGATTTACCAGATTGTCGTGTTTGCTTTGGTATTTATTGCCCCAGGCGTTGAATTCAAAATCCAGCAGTTGCAGGGTGTTTTGATTGCTGATCACCGATAACGGGCCGTAATCCCTGATCCAGGTATCGTTGCTGGGGACAATGAAAAAACGCACATTGTCAGGGTTCAGTGCCTTGGTTTGCAGCAATTGTTTTATGTGCTCTTGATGAGCCTGGTCATAACAAAGGATGGCGATGATTTGGTAGTGGGAAACCGTCGCTGCAAGCTTGATATAGAAAGCTTCAATCGGGCTGGAGATATCGGATGAATGGCTTGAACCAAGACTGCTGGCCCAACCAGAATACTGATGGGGCCAGGTAATAAGCACAGCGGATTGTTGTTGCCATTCAGGAAGAAGACGAAGATTTGGCCGATTGATAAGCGACATTAACGATGCATAACAGAGTGAATAACATGGTTGTATTCAAAGTATACTGTAAAATCATTGTACGCCCAACTGCTAATTGGCGGTTCGCCAACGGCCGCCCTGGTGCCTTGGGGTTGGCCCCATTGGGCTTCAACACTGGCTTTGGTCATACCTTTTTTGGGGCTTGTTACAGTGTTGTTAAGGCCTTGCTGTGAAACCGGAATAGTGGATGTGGTTTCGACCAGTTTTGTTTTTGTTGATGTTGCAGGGGCCTCTTGAGTGTTAAGGTTTTGCTTAAGAGTTTTTTGCGGTGTTTCGTTTGTGGTATACGACTCATCTTCAGGATTGGTTTTAGTTTCAATATTGATTTGACCTTCGGTATTGAGGTCTTTGTCCAGATCAAAGTCGTCTAGATCACTGTAGAGATCTTCTTCCAGCTTGTTGTCATCCTCGGTGTCGGTGCTATCTTCATCGGTGCCAATGTTAGGCGCTGTTTCTTCAGCAACATTAACATCGGCAATGCTATCGTCTGCTGGTGCTGCTATTGGGGCGGTATTATCCTGGTTAGAAGTTTCTTCGGCATAACTTTGTTCGCCTGTATCGCTGTTATCCTCGGTGTAGAAATCATCTTCCAGATCACTGCCACCTTCTTCGTAAGTGTAATCCTCTTCATACGCCTCATCTTCAGCGTAGACTTCGTCTTCCACGTAGGAGCCGTCATCAGCTGAGTTTTCTTCAGCCTGAACATGGGCATTTAAACCAAATCCCGCCAATAGCAGGCAGAGGAATAAGCCTGGTATAGGCTTGGCAGGTTTGAACAGACTGTGAGGTTTAAAACGGGGCATGACTGGCTCCTTAAAATCGGTATCTTTTATCGACACCCTTAATATACTGGTTCGTTAAAAACTCAGGGAACAGGCCTATTGACCCTTTTTAGATAATATATAGCTGCTTTTCATTGTTTTCGCACTATATTTTATCGTGGTCAAACTATTCTGAGCTTTGCTGTCAAGTTTTTTTCGTTCTTGTGGCAGGTATAACACTATGGCTGTTTTTTGGTTAACATTAAGCTGAACGCGGTGGCTTAACAGGCTGATCTATAAAAAAATTATGCTTTGTGGTTAAATGTGGCATGTTTAAACCAGTGTCCGTTTTTATTGGTTTGCGCTATACCCGAGCTAAGCGCAGAGACCAGCTATTTTCCTTTATTTCCCTTGCGTCCATTATCGGGCTTGCCTTGGGTGTGTCTGTGCTGATTGTTGTTCTCTCGGTGATGAATGGGTTTGAGCGCGAATTACAGCAGCGAGTGCTGGGCCTGGTGCCCCACGCCAAAATTTACGGTTACCAGACGATTCCTGATTGGCAGCAGCTTGCCACCGATATTATTCAACATCCTAGGGTTGTGGGTGTTGCGCCTGTTGTTGAAATGCAGGGCATGTTAAGCACGGCCAATAAAGTAGAACCTGTGTTTGTCACTGGAATAGATCCTGATTATGAAAAAGACGTTTCTATTATTGAAAACTTTATGGTTTCTGGTCGTTTAGATGATTTGTCGCCTGGCACATTTGGCATTGTACTTGAGCAAAGCATGGCAAAGAAGTTGGGCTTGACTTTGGGCGAGCGTATTACGCTGATATTGCCCGATGCTTTGGTAACTCCAGCAGGCATCATGCCGCGCTTTAAACGTTTTATTCTAGTAGGTACCTTTGATGTCAGTGCCGATTTAGGCAGAGCGCTGGTTATGGTCAATAGCCAGGATGCTGCGCGCATGCTGCGCATAGGTGATCATGTGCATGGTGTGCGCATAAAGCTGGATGATCTATTTTTAGCTCCACGGGTTTCCTGGCAGTTGGCGGCAAGTTTACCAGGGGAATATTACTCATCAGACTGGACCCGCAGTTTTGGCAATCTATACCGCGCGATTTTAATGCAAAAAACCATGATTTCTTTATTGTTGGTGCTGATTGTAACCGTGGCGGTATTTAATATTGTTGCCACACTGATTATGTTTGTGAATGATAAGAAAGGCGATATTGCCATTTTACAAACCATGGGCAATAGCCATGCCTCTATTATGTTGATTTTTGTGGTGCAGGGTATGGTCATCGGTGTATTGGGAACAATCTTTGGTGTTGCCCTGGGTGCAACTATCGCATCCTATATTAAAGAAATACATCTATGGTTGGAGTCAATTTTAGATCGGCCATTGCTGGATGCATATTTTATCCATTACCTGCCATCGGAAATTAACTGGTACGAAGTCAGCTCTATTGCTGGATTTGCTTTTTCTTTGAGTATCCTGGCTACTATCTACCCTGCATGGCGAGCGGTGCATACTGACCCAGCGGAGGCTTTACGTTTTGAGTGAAGTATTAGCGAAATTCAGCTTCAAGCAATTTATTAATTTTCCTTTATTTGTTGGTTTGCGCTATATCGGGTCGGCGCGACTTAACTTGTTTGTTTCGTTTGTTTCCTTGTCTTCGGCGGTGGGGCTTGCTCTGGGTGTGGCCGTGTTGATTCTTGTTCTGTCGGTGATGAATGGTTTCGAGGATGAGCTGCATCATCGGATTTTGGGTATGGTTTCCCATATTGTTATTGAGCCTGCGGGTGCGCTGGAGCATGAAAGTTTAAATGCTGAAAAGCAAGCCTTGACTGATTGGCGAAAAATCATCTCCAGCGTGCAAACACAATCGGGTGTGCAAGCTGCGGCACCGGCAATAAAAATCAATGGGATGTTAAGCAATGAAGGAGACATGGCAGGGATTGAGTTGATAGGGATCGACCCTGCTCTGGAAAAAAAGGTATCGATTTTTTCAGATTACATGCTGGTCGGTGAAACCGGGTTTTTAAGACCGGGGGAAAATAAAATTATCATTGGTTCTATTATTGCCAGCAGGCTAAACCTGAGTCCTGGTGATTGGGTGACCTTTGTCTACCCTGAATCATCTGGCAATAGCTTTTCCGTGGTGCCAAAATTTCACCGCTTTAATGTCACCGGTATTTTTCAAGTAGGTTCAGAATATGACGGCTTGATGAGTGCAATACACATTGAAGACGCTGCGCAAATGACCGGCTTGGGTGAAGGGGTATCAGCGGTTCGAGTACGTCTCGATGATATTTTTCAAGCGCCATTTATAGCCGGCAATATAAAAAAAATACTGCCGGGAAAATATCATGTTTCTGATTGGACGATTACCCAGGGAGGGTTTTTCCAGGCGGTAGCTTTGGAGAAAACGTTGATGGGTTTTTTGTTAATGCTGATTGTCGCGGTGGCTGCGTTTAATATTATTTCCAGCTTAGTGATGATGGTGTCAGATAAAAATATGGATATTGCCGTTTTAAGAACCCTCGGCGCAACACCGCGACAGGTTATTATGATTTTTACCATTCAGGGTTTGTTTGTTGGGCTTATTGGAGTGGTTGTGGGTATTGTGTTTGGAGTGCTTGCCTCCTTATACATTGACGATGCCTTAAGATTATTGGAGTTTTTGCTGGATATTAAATTATTCGATGCCTACTTTATTGATTATTTACCAACAAAGCTTGAGCTTAGTGATGTTGCTCTGATTGCTTTAAGTTCGCTGTTGTTAAGTTTTTTAGCCACTATCTATCCGGCACGGAAGGCCGCTGAAATTAAACCGGCCGAGGCTTTGCGTTATGAGTAAAACCCCCATTCTTGAATGCGTTGCATTGTACAAACGTTTTGAACAGGGGCCAATTTCTGTTGATGCCTTATATAATGTGAATTTGAAGGTGTTTGCCGGGGAGCGCATTGCCATTATTGGTAAGTCCGGCTCCGGAAAAACAACCTTGCTGCACATGCTGGGCGGACTGGATTCGCCAACAGAAGGCGCAGTACTGCTGAATGGCCAGGATTTTAGCCGACTCAAACGTGCCCAAAGGGGACGCTTACGTAATCGCCACATTGGCTTTGTTTACCAGTTCCACCATTTGCTAATGGAATTTACCGCCCTGGAAAATGTGGCCATGCCTTTGTTGATTGGTGGAAAAAGCCGAAAGGAAGCCAAAAATGCTGCATCGGATATGTTAGATAGAGTGGGCCTGGGTCATCGTAAGCCCCATAAGCCTGCTGAACTGTCTGGAGGCGAGCGCCAAAGGGTCGCCATCGCCAGGGCGCTGGTAACCCGGCCCAGCCTGGTTCTTGCCGACGAACCCACAGGGAATCTGGATTCAGCGACGGCTGAGTCAGTGCAAAACTTGATGAATGAATTGAACGATCAGTTGAACATGAGTTTTATTATTGTTACTCATGATACAAAAGTGGCGTTAAATGTTGATCGCGTGTTGCATATGAACGATGGAAAGCTAGAACGCTGAATATTACTGGATTTTCATGCGCTTTTTGGATCTTGCCTGCCATTTTTTTAGAACGGCAGAGCGCCAATACAATAATGTGGCGAAATAACCAGCAAAAGCAAAGGCAGTCCCTAATACCAGTGAGCCTGTAAGCAAGGGTTTCCATAAAGTGGGCAAGCCATTGCGCAGCCATTCCCAATTTAATTCAATATGGAACCGGCCTCCATCCCCACCGAGCAAAAACACGCCGGTCTGGTAACAAGCGTAAAAAAGAGGTGCAAAGGTGAAGGGGTTGCTTATCCAGACGATAACCACACTTAAGGGTAAGTTTGCAGTAAACAAAATCGCTAAAACTGCGGCAAGCAGCATTTGCAGTGGAATCGGTAAAAATGCACAAAAAATACCAATAAAAACCGCTCTGGAAACAGATTTTTTGTTCAGTCGCCATAAGTTGGGGTCATGAATATGTTCCCCTAAAAACTCGAAGGGCAGGCTGCTTTTAATTGCTGCAGGGCTGGGGATCAGTTTTTTAAACAGCTTTTGTGGCATAAAAAGGATACAAAAAAGTGTTTGCACTGCTTTAAACGCTTTGAGTCTGGCATGGGCTCAACATGGATGCAGCGTATTATGCACACTATTGCTGAAGGACTCCACATGCATTTTAAAATTACAGCCTTTGCCTTAGGGGTGCTTAGTCTTTACGGTTTAAGTGATTTACCACCACTTATTTATATTGTTATTCCTTTAGCAGGCGTAGGGTTTCTAGCGCTTAAATTTAAGGGCCTATGGCCACTGTTTGTGTTTATTGCCGGGATTTTATGGGTGGTCTTTCATTCTTTTTTAGTTACTGAGCATTGGCTGGATGCGGAATTAGAAAATCAATACCTATTGGTCAGTGGCCGGGTTTATGATCTACCAGAAGAGCGTTACTCCTATGCTTATGGTAAAAAGCAGCATTCCTATCGTTTTATATTCAATGTAGATTGTGCTCAGCCGATAGCGAAAAAACACAGCAAGCATCTGCAGCAATACTTTGACCAGGCCCTTGACGAAAAACCTTGGGCTGGAGAAGCCTGGGCTGATAAGCATTGTCATCCTGATTTTAAAAAAGTGCTTTTACAATGGTACGACAGTGAGCAGAAAATAAAACCCGGACAACGCTGGCAGTTAGTAATTCGAGCTAAAAGGCCCCATGGTTATGCCAATCCTGGTGGTTTTGACTATGAAAAATGGTTGTTTCAACAAGGAATAAGCGCTGTAGGTTATGTTAAAAATAAAGCGCCCAACCAAATGTTGCCATCGTCAGCACTTGTGGCTGTTGATTTAGCTTTTGCTCAGCGATTCAGTGCTGCTTTTACCCTGGTACAGACCCGCATTAATTATCAGCGCTGGTTGATTAGCGAAAAAATAAGCCAGCAGTTTGAGAATAAAGAGTATGCAGCCTTGGTGTCAGCGTTGGTGGTGGGTGACAGACGCTATATAAATGATCAGCAACGCGAGGTTTTGCAACGTACAGGCACGGCGCACTTGCTGGCGGTGTCAGGTTTGCATATTGGATTGTTAGCCGGTGTGGTTTATTTTCTGGTATCAATATCACTCAGAGCAATAACGCCGTTACAGATTTTTTCTTCGACGCGAAAAATCGCCATGCTTGCAGCGCTATCGGCGGCGTTTATTTACAGTGCCCTGGCTGGTTTTTCCACGCCAACTATTCGCGCACTGGTTATGTTGGCGACATTTTCCTGGTACTTGTTTCGTGACAGAGAGAGTTCTGTCTGGGACGGGTTTTTCTGGTCTTTGTTCTGGGTTTTGGTATTGAATCCACTGTCTGTTTTGAGTCCCGGGTTTTGGCTTTCTTTTATTGCAGTTTTTAGTATCTTGTCAGTCATATCAGGTAGAATTTCCAAGGTGGGAGCGCAAAGTCAGAATGGCTCGGAGGTTTTAAATTCACGGGCAGATTCTGAAGGTTTAAAAACACCAGCATTGTTGTTACGGGGTATGTCAGTGCGCTGGCAAAGCTTCCTGCAAGCTGTTAGTCAAACCCTTGTTAGCTGGGGCTGGCTTCAGTGGGCAGTCTTTGTGGGCTTGACCCCATTGGCTATTTTGTTTTTTGATCAGGTATCCTTGATTGCACCAGCAATCAATTTGCTGATTATCCCTGTGTTTGCCTGGTCAGTGGTGCCTCTTAGTTTGTTAGGTGGTTTGAGTTTGTCGGTTCTGCCAGGGCTGGGCGCTTTCCTATTAAGCATCGTTGAGTGGCTTTTAAATATTATCTGGCCGCTATTTGAGTGGGCTTCAAATCAGACCCTGGCAATAAAATCAATTGCACTTGGCGAGCACATATTTTTAATACTGCCGGTGATGATCGCCGTTGTGTTGCTGCTTGCCCCAAGAGGCATGCCTTTCAAATGGCTGGCTTTGGTATTTATGCTGCCCTTGTTGTCAGCATTTACATGGATGTCTGAAACCGCCGGGTTTACTTCGACACCTGCCTACAAGAAAATATTGGGCAACAGCGAATTAAAGCCTGGTGAGTTTGATTTTACGGTGTTGGATGTGGGGCAGGGTTTGTCAGCAGTAATCCAGACTGCTCATTATGTTTTGGTGTACGATACCGGGTATAAATCCAGCCGTTTTAATGCCGGGGATGCGGTTATTGTGCCTTACTTACAGCATAAGGGTACCAAGCAGTTAGATTTGCTCTTGCTCAGCCACGATGATGATGACCATACCGGTGGCGTTGAAGCATTAGTAGAAAGCCTGCAAATAAATAAGCTGGCAGCGCCGAGCAAGGTCATTGCTTCATTAAATCGTAGTGTGGATCTGGCGGATACAACTGAAATTGATCAGTCACTGTGTTCCACAGGTAAGGCGTGGCAGTGGGATGGGGTGAATTTTTATGCCTTGAGTCTTGCCTCAAGTTCTGAGGCAATGCCAGGCTCGAAATTAAAAGATAATGATCAATCCTGTATTTTAAAAATCTGGAATGAAAATATCAGTATTTTATTGCCCGGAGATCTGGAAAAGAAAGGTGAGAAATTATTGCTTGATCGTTTAAATATTAACCCGGTTGCGCGTGTTTTGGAGAAAGAAACAAAAGCAAGTACAGCAGGGCTAGAGATTAATTTAAATGCGGATATTTTAGTAGCGCCTCATCATGGCAGTAAATCTTCGACTTCGTTCGCATTTCTTGAAGCAGTATCACCCAAGCAAGTGATATTTGCGGTAGGCTACCTAAATCGTTTTGGTCATCCACACCCCTTGGTGCAAGAGCGGTATGAAAGTATTGAAGCGCAAACCTTCAGTACAGCACTAAAAGGCGCTATTGAATATAAAATAAGGCAGGGTACACGGAATTTGGCACCGATGCTTTACCGGCATGATCATCGCCACGTGTGGAATACCCTTTGAGAGTTTCAGGTAAAAATAGTTGAAAATAAGGTGAAGTATAAGTGTTCGAGCTAGTCAAATCTGGTGGGTGGTTGATGCTGCCCATCGTATTATGCTCCATTGCAGCCTTTGGCATTTGTTTGGAGCGATTATGGACATTAAGGCCCGGTAAAATTGCACCTATGGGCTTGGTGGGTCAGGTTTGGGGCTGGATTAAAAAAAATCAGCTTGACTCAAAAAAAATCACAAGCCTGGGCCGGCATTCTTCGCTGGGTCGGATTCTGGCTGTTGGCCTGATCAATTCAAAGTATGGCCGGGATATCATGAAAGAGAGCATTGCTGAAACCGCCAGCCATGAGATTCATAAAATGGAACGCTTTCTAAATACCTTGGGGACTATCGCAGCGATTACACCCTTGTTGGGCTTGCTGGGTACAGTGCTGGGTATGATCAGAGTGTTTACTGCTATTGTCGTAGAGGGTTCCGGCAACGCCACGGTACTCGCCGGGGGTATATCCGAGGCCTTGATTACTACAGCTGCGGGCTTAACCGTAGGTATTCCAGCATTGTTTTTTCATCGTTTTTTTACCCGTCGGATTGAAGAGATTTCCATAAACATGGAGCAGCAAGCCATTAAACTGGTGGATGCGGTTCATGGAGAAAGGGAAGTGGATTTAAGCGGAGTGGAATAAATCAGCTTGAATAGATGGCGGAGCAGAAGCAAGTGAAGTTTTATCGACAAAGTAGAGAAGAAGTCAATGTTAACCTAACACCACTGATTGATGTGGTGTTTTTGTTGCTTATTTTCTTTATGGTTTCGACAACGTTTACCAAAGAAACCCGCTTAAGCCTGGAGCTGCCTGAAGCAGAAGGAACGCCTGCGGCCAATGAGCGGCAAGTATTGGAAATTACCATATCGGCCAATGGCCGATATGCCGTGCAAGGTAAAGCACTGGTGAACAGTAAGCGAACTACCCTGGGTAAGGCGCTAGAAGAGGTTTCAAAAAGCAATAATAAACTTCCCCTGGTAATCGTTGCTGATGCTCAGGCGCCCCATCAAGCGGTGGTTACGGCAATGGATGTGGCCGGTAAACAAGGCTTTGTCAACCTCAGCATTGCAACTATGCAGCCAGATAAAACACCAGAGTAATGAGTGCCCATCCATAAATGCATGCACAGCATTTATTAATTGCCTTACGGCCAAACTTCATTCTGAGCTGGAAAAATCCCATAGTCCACTATAGTATTGCCTTTTATTAACGAAAGAGCGCTTCGCTGGTTTCATTGAGCGAAGGTCGCTTAAAAGCAGCACCCCTGAAAGGTAGAAAAGTATTTGTGAGTAAATCAAATCCCGTGCAGATGACGAGTTCCCAGGTTTATCGTCGGCTGTTGAGTTATACACAGCGCTTTAAGTGGGCATTTTTGCTGGGTATTTTTGGATTTTTCTTGTATGCCGGAACTCAGACGGCCTTTGCAAAATTAATGGATTACATTATCAGCGCGATCCAGAGCCAGGATCCTGCTGCCCGTCTAATTATTCCTGTTGCCATTCTGGCGATATTTTTTATCCGTGGTGTAGGCAGCTTTCTCGGCAATTATGGTATTGCCTATGTGGCCAGAAATGTAGTTAATGTGTTACGGGTGGAAATGTTTGCCAACCTGGTTCGCTTGCCCCAGTCCTATTACCATGACAACCCCCCCGGACACCTGATTTCAAAGTTTACTTTTGATGTTGAACGGGTTAGTGCGGCCTGTAGTGATGCCTTGAAAGTATTGTTTAGAGAAGGTTTAACGGTTTTAGGTTTGCTGGCGTTTCTATTTTACAGCAACTGGATGTTGTCATTGATATTCCTCGGCGTTATGCCGTTTATTGGATTAACAGTTGCTTACGCCAGTAAGCGCTTTCGCAGCGTCAGTAAGAGAATTCAAGACAGCATGGGCAGTGTCAATCATGTGGCCTCGGAATCCATTAACGGTCAGGCTGAGGTGAAAGTATTTGGTGGCGAGGATTACGAAAACCAGCGTTTTTTTCAGGTTAGTAAAAATAATTTAAGACAAAACATGAAGCTGGTGCTGGCATCGTCTTTAAATACCCCGGTGATACAAATGCTGGTGGCAATTGCCCTGGCAATACTGGTTTATGTTGCTTTAGGCATTATGGTTAATGCAACGGCTGGTGAGTTTGCGGCGTACATTACTGCAGCCAGCTTGTTAGCCAAGCCTTTGCGGCAGCTAACGCAGATTAATGCAACTATCCAAAGCGGCATTACTGCGGCCTATTCTATTTTTGAACTGATCGATCAAGATCGGGAAAAAGATACCGGCAGTTTCATAACGGAGCGGGTAGCAGGGCAGGTTAAATTCGATCAAGTTACTTTTTCCTACGATGATCACCCGGTGCTACAGGATATTAACTTTGAGGTGGCCGCAGGGGAAACCATTGCCCTGGTGGGTCGATCCGGGAGTGGGAAATCCACATTGATCAATTTATTGCCGCGTTTGTATGACATTACTCAGGGGGATATCCTGATTGATGGTCATTCGATTAAGGATTATAGCCTGAGTAATTTACGACAACAGATAGCCATCGTCAGCCAGAAATTTACCTTGTTTAATGATACCGTTAATCACAATATCGCTTACGGTCTTTTGCGTGATGTCAGCCAGGAAGAAATTCGTCGGGCCGCCGAGGTTGCACATGCGCTGGATATTATTGAAAAGCTGCCGCAAGGATTTAATACTTCGGTGGGGCAGGACGGAGTGCAGTTGTCGGGTGGTCAGCGCCAGCGTATTGCGATTGCGCGAGCCGTGTTGAAAGATGCACCGATTTTAGTGCTTGATGAAGCCACATCAGCATTGGATACTGAATCAGAGCGACACATACAGCAGGCATTGGAAGCCTTGATGAAAGGGCGTACAACCTTTGTCGTTGCCCACCGCTTATCCACTATTGAAAAAGCCGATCGTATTCTGGTTATTGACCAAGGCAGAATTGTTGAATCCGGTAACCATGCAGAATTGCTCAAGCTTGGCGGCCATTATGCGCGTTTACAAAGCATGCAAAATGATGGCCTGCCAGATGGCGATTCACGTGTCGAGTCCTTGATCAAGCCATTAGCGCCATCAGATTCGTCCAGGTAAGGTATGCGCTTTCTTCAGCTTTGGATTGAGCAGCTATGGTATGAGTCTGGAGTTGATACTAAAAAAAACAAGCGCAGGCAAGTGCTTTTGGCTTTGTTTTATCCCCTTTCCCTGCTGTATAAAAAATTGGTTGAAAAACTTCGGCAAGATTATTTATCGGGAAAAAAATCAAGTACAGCCATTGATTGTCCGGTTATTGTTGTCGGTAATATCACCGTCGGTGGTACCGGCAAAACGCCTTTGGTTATCTGGTTAGTTGAACAACTGCAACAGCATGGCTATAAACCCGGTATTGTCAGCCGGGGCTACGGAGGCAGGGCACACACTTTTCCACTGCTGGTTAATCAGGGCTGCGATCCAGCTTTAGTGGGTGATGAACCTGCGATGATGGCGCGCCGGCTTAATGCGCCAGTACTTATTGACCCCGACAGAGTACGGGGAGCCAGCTACCTTAGCGAAGCGTTAGGCTGTAATATTATTGTCAGCGATGATGGCTTACAACACTACAATCTAAAGCGCGATATCGAAATAGCCGTAGTAGATGGTAAAAGAGGGCTGGGCAACGGCCTGTGCTTGCCTGGTGGGCCGTTAAGAGAGCCTGCACAACGGCTTGAAACGGTTGACTTCGTAGTGATTAACAGTGCGACCAATACAGGTGTTGCCGAAACTGGAGCGGTGCCGGGTTTGTCGCAAAAACTGGTCGCACAATCCATGCAAATGAGTATTCTGCCGGGCAAAATGTTTTCACTACAGGATAAAGCCTCAGTTGTATCCGACCCGGCTAAAGATTTAAAGCAGCCAGTGCATGCCCTGGCTGGCATCGGCAACCCGAGCCGGTTTTTTGCTACCCTGGAAAGCATGGGTTTGTCATTTCATGCCCATGCTTTTCCCGATCATTATCGCTACCAAGCCAGTGATATTAATTTTGCCGATGAGCTTGATATTGTGATGACCGAGAAAGATGCCATAAAATGCCAGTCTTTTGCTTCTTCGCGCTGTTTTTATCTTGCTGTTAATGCTCAAATGGGGGCTGAGTTTTGGCCCCGCTTGCAGGCTAAAATCAGTGAGGTTTTAAAGTAGTGCGCCCAAGTACAAAAAATGGAAAATAATCAATATGTTGGATAAAAAACTCTTAACTATTCTGGCCTGTCCTATTTGCAAAGGGCCGGTGAAATATCAAAAAGATCAGCAGGAATTGTGGTGTAAGGTCGATGCCCTGGCGTTTCCGGTGAAGGACGGCATACCGGTGATGCTGGAAAATGAAGCCAGAAGTTTAAATGCTGATGAAGTGCTCGATAAGTAAAACAGAATGATAAAGTTTACTGCGATTATCCCTGCCCGTTACGCCTCCACCCGCTTACCAGGTAAAGCCCTGTTGACCATAGCGGGCAAACCCATGGTGCAACATGTTTATGAGCGTACCTGTGCCAGTGATGCGGAGCAGGTCATTGTGGCTACCGACGACTCGCGGATCGAGGCTGCAGTAAAAGCCTTCGGCGGAAACGTGATGTTAACATCACCAGATCATGCTTCGGGTACCGATCGCCTGGGAGAAGTGGCCAGAAAGCTTCAGCTTGATGATGACGCTATTGTGGTGGGGGTGCAAGGCGATGAACCCTTGATTCCCCCTCAAATTATCAATCAGGTGGCGAATAATTTAGCTAAAAACCAGCAGGCCAGCATCGCAACCCTGAAAGAGAAAATATTGACGATAGAAGAAGTGATGAACCCCAATGCAGTTAAAGTGGTTTGCGACCGGCAGGATATGGCGCTTTATTTCAGCCGTGCGCCCATACCTTTTGGCCGTGATGAATTTTCTGGCAAGCAACTGCCTGAGCAGGTCAGCTATTTCAGACATATTGGACTGTATGCCTACAGGGTTAAATTTCTCCATGATTATGCAGGCTGGTCCCAGTGTGAATTGGAAACAGCGGAAAAGCTCGAACAATTGCGTGCCATGTGGCACGGTGCAAAGATTCATGTTGAACTCGCCAATGAAAAACCCTTTGCCGGGGTTGATACAGAAGCAGATCTAGAGCAGGTAAGGCAGGTAGTACAGCGTGGCGGGTGAACAGAAAGTAGAGGTTTTATTTGTTTGTCTGGGCAATATTTGCCGTTCACCCACTGCTCATGGTGTTTTTCAAAAACTCTGTGAGGATGCCGGCTTGGGGCAATGGATAGGGGTGGATTCGGCCGGTACGGCTGCTTACCATATTGGCAAGCAACCGGATCTGCGGTCTGTAAAAGCCGCGGCGAGTCGTGGCTACATGCTTAATCATTTACGTGCTCGGCAGGTCAGCGATGTAGATTTTCAACGTTTTGACTACGTGTTGGCAATGGATAAAGAAAATTTATCTGATCTTCAGCAGCGTTGTCCTGTAGAACATAGTCACAAAGTTAAACTGTTTTTAAATTATGGCAGCCTCGGCGAAGAGCATGTACCTGATCCTTACTATGGTGGGCAGGATGGCTTTGGCCATGTGCTCGATTTAGTTGAAGACGCTGCGCAAGGATTGCTTCAGTATGTTGTCAAAGCTCATCGTTTAGGTGGCGTCGAGAGTATGCTTTGATTCATGAATGGCATCAAATTTTTAAGCTATGCCCGGTTTAAATAAGCCCGAAGGACCTAATAGCCTGCTGGTCAGAATTCTGTTGATTAGAGTACTGATCATTTTCTTTGCGCTCGTGACACATTTTCTGTCGTCAGCATTTCTGGATATAGGATTAAAACACTTCATTTTATGGCTGTTAGTGATCTATGGTATCGCCAGCGTAGCCGTTAGTGCTTGGCGAGTGCAAAGCAAGGCCTCTGTTAAAGAAACTGAAATTCTTGGGCATTTAATTATAGATGCAATTTTTCTCACCTTTATTCTTTATTATTCCGGTGGCGCGGTTAACCCGTTTGTATCGTACTACCTTGTATTGTTGGCGATTTGTGCCACTGCGTTGGAGAAAATCCATGTCTGGATACTGGTATTTATTACCATTAGCGGTTATAGCTTTCTAATGCTTAACAGCTCAGCGCATTATCATGACAATCAGGGTATTTTCGCCTGGCATCTATGGGGAATGTGGTTGAATTTTTTAGCCATGGCAGGAATCATCGGTTTTTTTGTCAGTCGCATGGGTGAATCATTGCGGCAGCACCAAATGTTATTGGTCAGGGAGCGTGAAAATGCTTTGCGTAATGAACAAATAGTTGCAGTGGGTAATATGGCAGCGGGTACGGCCCATGAATTGGGTACGCCGCTGTCAACCATAGCGGTGATTTTAACAGAGCTGGAGCAGGATTATGTAAATAGTAATGGTAAAGATGCACAGCGGCATGATGACCTTCGATTGTTGCAAGAGCAGGTTGCTGTGTGTAAGGCGCGCCTAAAAGCCTTCTCAAAAATGGCTGATTCCCAGTTTGAAAAGTCTCAGCCCATGTCAGTTAATGAATTTATAAAAGAATTACTCGATCAATGGCAAATAGTCAGGCCCGAAGCAGAATACTCTCTGTCAGTGGAAAAGAAAAACACAGCGTTTATTATTCCCGATTACACCTTGCGCCATGCTTTGATGAATTTGCTTAATAATGCCGTGGATGCCAGTCATGCGCCCATCGACATAATATTAGATTGGGATGATAAAAATATTTTTATCAAAATAAAAGATACTGGTCCAGGCATAAGCAAAGACGCCCTGGATTCTTTAGGGCGTTTGTTTTACTCCTCTAAATCAGGAGGCATGGGTTTGGGTTTTTTCCTTGCTAATGCAACCATTGAGCGTATGGGGGGGCGTATTAAAATACTCACTGAAAAGAATACTGAAAAAAACGCTGGAACATCCATAGAAGTACAATTACCTCAATGGGCTAAGGCTTGAAGAGATTAAGTTGGAAAAAATTAAAATAAAATAAAGGCTACAATTTATTGATGCGGCAGGATAAACAAGACAAGCTAAATGAAAACTCAAAACTTCTATTAGTTGAAGATGATCAGGTTTTTGTGCAGGTTTTAAGTCGAGCACTGAACAGGCGAGGCTTTGAGGTTATTGCAAAAAATACGGTACACGAGGCACAAGCCTGGCTGAAAAGCCTGGCTGATCTAAAGCAAAGTCTGAATTATGCGATACTTGATTTGAAGCTGGAATCTGAGACCAGTCTGCCACTGATTGCTGTGATAAGACAGTATGCCCCTGAAGCTAAAATATTAGTTTTGACCGGGTATGCCAGCATCACCACAGCAGTAGAAGCTATTCGCCTGGGGGCTTCTAATTATTTGCCTAAACCGGCTGATGCTGATGAAATTTTAGCTGCATTATTGAATGACAAGCCGAATCCCGATCTTGATATAGACAACGATCGGATGTCAGTTGAAAGGCTCGAATGGGAACATATTCAGCGGGTATTGCAAGAAAACGACCTTAATATTTCCAAAACTGCAAGGCAGCTTAATATGCACCGTAGGACCTTGCAGCGTAAACTTCAGAAAAAACCCGTGCAAAAATAATTTGTTAAGCAGCCAATGAGTGTATGAAAATATTAGAGCACTATTCATTACGTCACCACAATACGTTGAAACTGGATGTGAGTGCAGATTATTTTGTCAGCCTTGAATCTATTGATGATCTGGTGTTAATTCGCAAACAACCACAGTTTTCCAAGCTGCCGATTTGCATCCTGGGTGGTGGCAGCAATGTGGTTTTTGCCAGGGATTTTGCTGGCCTGGTTTTACATGTAAATTTTCTGGGTCAAGAGATTGTTGCAGAAACTGACGCGACGCTTGAATTTAAGGTGGGTGCCGGAGAAAACTGGCATAAAACTGTTTTATATACCGTTGAGCAGGGGTGGTGGGGGATTGAAAATCTGGCATTAATTCCTGGTACGGTGGGGGCATCACCGATACAGAATATCGGCGCTTATGGCGTGGAGCTATGTGATGTTTTTAAAGAGTTAAGTGCGGTTGAATTAGCAAGCGGAAGAACCGTTGTCTTTGATAAAAACGCCTGTGAATTTGCTTACCGTGATAGTGTCTTTAAAAATAAATATGCAGGCCAATACCTAATTACATCGGTAACGCTAGAGTTAAGCAAAAACTACCAGCCAATACTAACATACAGCGAACTTGAACAAGAGGTATCAAGCGATAAAGCCGCACAGCTTAGGCCAAAAACGGTGAGTGATGCAGTGTGTTGTATTCGTCAGCGTAAATTACCTGACCCGGCTAAGATTGGTAATGTCGGTAGCTTTTTTAAAAACCCTGTTGTTGATGCAAATGATTTTAAAAAACTGCATAGCGCATATCCTGAAATGCGCTATTTTAAACTCGAAAATGTGGCAGGCGGCGCGCAATATAAATTAGCTGCGGCTTGGTTGATTGACCAGTGCGGCTGGAAAGGTAGTCGTTTAGGTAATGCCGGGGTCTACGAAAAGCAGGCGCTGGTGCTTGTTAACAATGGGGGCGCTAAGCCTGAGGAAATTTTGCAGCTTGCAGAAGAGATCAAGCAATCGGTTAAAAATAAATTTTCGCTTGAGTTGGAAATGGAACCAGTATTAATTGGCCAAGCCTCCTCCTGATTAATCAAAGGAGGCTTGGCAATGCTTGCTGCTAACAACAGCAATTTATAAGTTCATATTTTCCTGGGAACTTTTTTCTGAAGCATTCACTTCTGCTGTCCTTGCTTCTTGTTCAAGTTTACGGCGCTTGATTTCGCGAGGATCATTAGCAGCACGCTGGGTGGGTTTGGCCTGGGTTATTTCGTTCGGCTGTTTTTCCACAACGGGATGTTCAGATTCGCTT
>JBECKY010000033.1:0-4518 GCA_040235475.1 Pseudomonadales bacterium | reverse complement strand
GAGGCATTAAGAGTTCAGAAACGATCTAATGAAATGCTTGAAGCAAATGTTAAAGAACGTACCGCTGAATTGCAGAGCGCATTGAATGAGCTTTCAGCACTAAATCGTCGATTGGAAGATTTAAGCTCGGTCGATGCGCTGACAGGGGTGAAAAACAGAGGTTTTTTTGAAACTCAGTACGATGATGAATGGAAACGGGCCAGCAGAGAAAAAATACCTTTAGCATTGCTAATGATTGATATCGATTTCTTTAAGAAAATTAATGATAACTATGGGCATCTGGCCGGCGATAAGTGTCTTAAAGATGTTGCATACACTATTGCACAATCGGCAAAACGTCCTATAGATACCATCGCACGTTATGGTGGCGAGGAGTTTGCTATTATTTTGCCTGGCACTGACGTAGAGGGCGCACGCTATGTGGCTGAAAATATTCGTAAGGATATTGAATCTTTAAAACTTGAATATGAGGGCACTACAATTTTGCTAACCGCTAGTATCGGTTTAGCTGCAATTGTTCCTAAAGATGATAATGATAGAATTTTAATTGCGGCTGCTGATGGCGCTTTGTATAAAGCAAAGTTAACAGGTAGAAACAGGGTGGTTATCAGTACGCAGGTAAAAAAAGGCCAGACTCTCAGAAAAATAGAATGAGTCTGGCCGAATAAAAATTGCTAATGAAGAGTCAGTAAGCTTTTATTTTGTCTCATCATGATCACTGGGTGGATGAGTGGTTATTGCGCTGATCTTCCAGCCTTCACCATCGTGGCTCATTGAATAAGTCACGCCAAAATTTTCAATGACTTGATCATTAACATCATACTGAGTCACATCGGCACTGGCTATGGCTAACTCATTGTCCAGCACTTTAACGTCTACGTTTCTCCATGTACTTTTCTTGTATTCTGCGTTTTCCAGATAGTTAATAACAGGTCCAAAAACCTCGTTAAACTCGTCCTTGGCTATGGTAACGCTTACACCCTGCGGTGCAATCAAGGTTGTAGGGTTGTTAAAGTGATCTGAGATTTTATTAACATCCATTTGGTTATAGGAAGTTTGAAAACCTTCTAAGGCAGCAAGTACTTCGGCTTCAGCCTTCTCATTTTGGTTTGATGTTGTGGGTGTGCTGCAGCCTGCTAAAATACCTGTTACCAGAGTAATGCTCAGGACTGATAGTTTTCTCATAATACTCATTTGTAAATCCTCCTAGGTATCTGTTTTGTTGCGCATTGATTGTGGTTTACGCATAAGAAACAGACGATTAAACGATTAATTCAGCATATGCTTCGCTCTAAAACTACTCTCTCGTAATCGAGCTTGTCGTTTAGTTTCTTCTGAGGCCTGCCTAAGCAGTGTCCATTAGATTAGGCTTGTATCAGGGCCGGGTCTGTAGGACAGTGGCTCAGAGGCTGTATAGCCTTTGTCTAAACAACAGTAACGTTATGTCTGAACGCTTAAGTGAGGTCTGATCACCTGGAAAATAAGTTCGACACCTTCTCGAATATTTTCTTTGTTAACCGCAACTTCATTGACATCCAAAAAACTTAACCAGTAGTCATAAATGATCCAGCAGGTCTTAATCAGAGCTGGAATTGTTTTGCGGTTAGCACTTGGTTTCAGTAAACCTCTATCTTCCATGCCATACATAAAACTTTCTATGGCTGTCCATCGTTGAGTTTTATAAGCCTGATATTTTTTTTTGAGCACAGGATCCATTTGCAGTAGCGATAGACGTTCTCTGTGAAAAAAACGGTATTTCCACTGTCGTAGAAGTAATAGCTCTAATTCTTCCTGTAGCCTTGTTAGTGTGGCTGGCTCATTTCCTTGATTCCCCAAAGCAACGTCTTTGACCATGTCATCAAAAATTTGCTGAATAATCATTTCCTTGTTTTTGTAATGATAGTGCAGGTTGCCTTTACTGATAGCGGCTGCTTCAGCTATTTGGTTAGTTGAGACCTTATTGGTCCCTTTGCTATTAAATAGCTTGAGCGCAGTTCTCAGTATTTTGTTTTTGGTATCAATTGCTGCCATGCATTCATTAACTTTTGGGGTTTTCTATGATTAGGGCCTATACCCTAATCATAGAAAAGAATTTTAGGGTATAAACCCTAAAATGTACAGTTATTATCCAGGAATTTTATGAATATAAAATGACGGGCGCCTGAAAATGATAATAATTTCCATAATTATCTGTAACTATTTGATTTTATGTCGTGTGCTTTGGCATTGCCCACTTTTAGCGTGGTGTCGGTTTCAGCTTCAGTGCAACCAGTATAGCTAGAATATAGGCGCCCATAGAGATGTAAAATGCTATTTGATAGCTGCCGTAATAGTCAAATAACCAGTTTGATAAGGGCAAGCCGATTAAGTGGATTGGCATCATTGTTGGCCTGAGTAGCCCCATAACTTTACCAAAACATTCTCTACCGAAAATATCCCCGGCAATGGCAGCCTGCAAGGGTACAACACCACCCATGCCAAAACCAAAGGTCAACGCTGCAAAAAGCAGTAATGGATACTGAGAAGCATTGATCAGAATAAGTAAGCCCAGCAATTGGGTCAGAATTGATGTAATCACCGCTGTACGAGCATCAAGGTTATCAACCAGCCAACCAAACACTACTTTGCCCAGCACCCCTGCACCTGCCGTAAAAGAAAGGATGGAAGCAGCTTTGTACGCGGATATACCCAAGTCGGTGACAAAAGGGATCATATTAGTGAGAATAGGACTAAGGCTGCTTAGGATCAGCGCAAAGGTCAAGGCCAGAACCCAAAAGCTTGGGTGTTGCAGAATTTGCTTTGTCGAGATGCGTTCAGGCCGGCGGGATATACCCGTAGCAGGTAAAAGAGGGTGGCCATCAGGGTATTGATTAATATCCTCGGGACGATTAATAACAAAAAGGAAAACAATCGGTACCACAACACCTAAGGTGCCTCCTGCGTAAGCTATGAACGCACCTCGCCAGCCCAATTGAGCAATTAACCAGGTTGCGATAATGGGCATGATCAGGCCCGAAAGTGAAATGCCCATGGTGGCCAACCCTAATGCCGTACCTCTTCGAATAACAAACCAGTTTGCAACCAGTTTGGACGATGCCAGCCCCCCCATAGTCGCCGTGCCAAGAGCAATAAAACTACCCAGAATGGCATAGAACTGCCATTGCGTACTGACCTGGGAAAGCAATAAAAACCCTGTGCTGACGGTGATGGCACCTGCAACCATTAAGTTTTTTATTGGGTATTTATCCAGAGCTTTACCAAGAAAAGGGGAGGCGATGGCTGCAACTGCGTTGGCTATGGTCAGACCCAGTGCTGCTTGTAAGCGTGACCCTCCGAATTCCTGGGCCAACTCCTTAAAAAACACTCCATAGGAATAGAAAAAGAAGCCTACGGCAATAAAATCCACTACAAACGCTATACCCACCATTCTCCAGCCAAAAAAAACCTGATTTGGAGATGGCTCTAGGGGCTTAAGCTTAGGGTTGGTACTGTCTTTACTCAAGGTAGTTTGGCTCAAAAGGAAGGGGATGTGCTGCTAAAAGCTGCTCATAAGGCCAGTATATTAAATCCAGAAGTTAGTCCAATGAGCGTGGAGGGGCGCTAAAGCAGCAATATGGTCGGTATTTTGAAGGTTTAAGCTAATTAAGTCTATGGGTTTCAACAAAAGCGATTGTTTTATATACATTTCGTGATGGAAACTATTGTTCATCAATGGTATTCTTCGCAGCTTAATACAGGTTGTTTGAGATATATATCACAAAATAAATTTCGAATGTTAGCTGACGCTCATCGGTGTAAGGGGTTCGTATGAGCAAGCACCTAAGCGTATAATTAAAGACATTATTTCTCAAGTCGGAGTGAATATTTTGCGCCACTAGCCACTAGTACCAGTAGATGAATGTAATGGCATAATAGCTCCAAGGTTCATCAGGAGAACCTTTCAGGAGGTCTGGAATATGAAAAGCGATGTTGAATTGAGTGTCGTGCAGGCAAACAGTGGTGCTCAGTCCAGCTTGGAACCCAAGCCGGGAGGAAAGCAAGGCAGAGTACGCCCTTTGCCTGTTTTGGTTGAAAAAATTCAGGCCTTGGCTGTTGAGCCTTTGGTCATGGCAATGGCTAAAGTACATGACCAGGTTGATGATTCTATTTTCAAATTGGCTGAAAAAGCGCGTAATAATAATGAGCAGTCCCATCATTTTGATGCAATGCGCAATATTCGGCTCAATCGTGATACAGCTGAAAATGCTTTTAGGCAGTCTTTGGAAACTATTTTTAAGAATTTTCCCGTAAAGCATTATCAAAGCTTTACTACTCCTAAAAAAGAGTCTACACCATCTTTTGCTTGTGATGAATTTTCTCTGGTTCAAAACGATGACCTGGAAGAAAGTATCGCTCTTGAAAGTATGGTGAGCAAGGCAAGAGCTCAGAACAAGGACCAGCTCTACCATTTAAATATGCGCCTGGACAGCCTTGTTGCCGATGAGCAGGTAGATGAAACCAATAATCCATTGGATCCGG
>JBECKY010000115.1:0-6244 GCA_040235475.1 Pseudomonadales bacterium | reverse complement strand
TTGCCATCCCGATCCAGTATTTTGATATTTTTCAGTTTTAATGCCTTAAGTTGCGGTTCTACAGTTTTGCGGTCACCGATAATAATCCAGGTGAGCTTTTCAGGGTGAAGTACTTCTTTGGCGGCCTCTCTAACTTCAGTAAGCTTCAGAGAGTTGACTTTATTTCCCCAGGTAATCAAGTAATCATCAGGGCGATTAAACCTTGCCAGTGAACTAAGCCCATTCGCCAATGCGGCTATGGTTTCATATTGCCCAGGCAGTTTAAGGGTTTGGTTGGCTTTGACTTTATTGAGTTCATCTTCTTCGGCAGGTTTGTCGGATAAATACAGCTTGAATTCTTTCAAGATTTCATCAATGGCATCGGCGGTTTTATCAATTTGAACTGAGGTGTAGGTAAAGAACGGGCGCTGCTCTCTGGCTGCTGAAAGTACGCTGCCAGCGCCGTATGACCAGTGTTTGTCTTCACGTAAATTCATGTTTAAGCGCGAAGTAAAGCTGCCACCGAAGATGGTGTTCATGATATCAATAGCAATGTCATTTTCTGCATTGGCCGGTGGTGCAATATGACCTGCGATAATAGTACTTTGAATGGAGCCTGGCTGGTCGATTAAATAAAATTGCGCTTGGTTTTTAAGTTTTACTTTTTTAAACTGCTTTTCAGGCGTTGTTTTGGCAGGTTTTTCCCATTGGGAAAATGCCTTTTCAAGCAAGGGGGTAATTTCTTGTCGGGAAATATCGCCGACTACAATCAGTGTTGCATTGTCAGCTTTGAACCAGCTTTGGTGAAAGTTTTCCAGGTCGGTTTTTTGTATAGTGTTAACACTCTGTGTTGTTCCCTTGCCAGTGAAGGGGATGCCGTAGGCATGATCAGTGCCATATAACAGGGGCGGGAGTGTTCTTAATGCCATGGACATGGGTTGCGATTTTTCTTTATCGATGGCGGCCAGAACCAGGGGTTTGATGCGGCTAATATCCTGTTCAGCAAAAACTGGATTCAAAATAATATCAGCGTATAAATCCAGGGCGGGTTTTAAATTTTTCTTCAGTGTAGAAAGGCCAACGCTGGAAGTATCCAGGGTTGATTCGGTCGAAATACTTGCCCCCAGCATTTCTTCTTCTTCACTGATTTCAAACGTAGAGCGGGATTGCGTCGCTTCCTTAAGTAGTGCCATGGTAAAGTAAGCGGTACCCAGCGGGTGGTGTTGATCTGCGGCATAGCCAGCATCGAATTGCATTTCAAATTCCACAATGGGTACCTGATGCCTCTCTGCTAACATCACCTTTAGACCATTCTCCAAAGTAAAGTGTTCAATGTCAGGCAAGGTAAACGTGGGGGCTTGTCCCAGTTTGGGCAGTTGTTTACGGTTGGCGAGGGCTTTGCCTGCGACATAGTGTGGAAAGGGTAGTACTTCAAGGGTATAGCTACCGTCTGTTAACCAGCGTTTGCCAATCTCTTTAACATCCCTGGCTGATGCGTTTTCAATTATTTTCAATTGTTCCAAGTAAGCATCCGGGTCATTGAAATAAACCTGGCCGCTTGCCAGTAGTTGAGCTTTTTCAGCCACTGTTTCAAGAGCATGCACCATGCCGGCGTAGGTGCTGGTTTTAACCCGGGCAAGTTCTTTTTTGCTGGGCCCTTTACGCAACAGTTTTTCAAGTTCTTCGTTAATGGCTGTTTCAAGGAGTTCAAGCGAAATATTTTTTTTGGCATCGGCCATGATCCAGACCTGTCCAGCGATTTCGCGGCCGTAGTAAAAAGCCTGAACGTTGGTGGCGATTTGGTCGGTGTAAACCAGACGTTTATAAAGCCGTGAATTTTTCCCTCCGGCTAACAAAGTGGTTAGCATATCGAGAATTTCGCCATCGAAGCTGCCAATTTCGGCGGTATTCCAAACCTTGATTAAGCGTGCGTGGGGCACTTGGTCGTACATGATCGTACGATGAGTGCCGGTGCGTTTCCCGATCCAGGATTTTTGCCGAGTCAGCGGTTTGCCACTTGGAATATGAGCAAAATAATGTTCCGCTTTTTGCCTGGCGGTTTCAAGGTCGATGTCACCGGCCAGGACTAAGGTTGCGTTAGCCGCGCCGTAATAATTTTTGAACCACTGGTGAACGTCGTCGAGGGTAGCAGCGTTTAAGTCGTCCATGGAACCAATAACGGGCCATGAGTAGGGGTGACCTGCAGGAAAAGTATTTTTCCCCACAACCGTCCAGGTTGTGCCGTAGGGTTGGTTTTCGCGTTGGCGCTTCTCATTTTGCACCACGCCTCTTTGCTCATCGAGCCTTTCCTGGGTAATGGCCCCTGTCATGTGGCCCATTCGGTCGGACTCCATCCATAGGGCCAGATCCAGGGCTGAAGTCGGCACGGTCTGATAGTAGTTGGTGCGATCTTCACTGGTAGTCCCGTTCATACCGGTAGCGCCGGCTTTTTCCAAAGGGCCAAAATATTCATCGTTATAATGCTCAGTGCCGTTGAACATTAAGTGTTCAAACAAGTGCGCGAACCCGGTTTTACCGGGAGCTTCATCTTTGGAGCCAACGTGGTACCAAACCGAAACAGAAATAACAGGGGCTTTATGGTCTTCATGTACGACCACTGTTAAGCCATTATCGAGTTTGAATTTGTGGAAAGGGATTGATAACTCGGAGTCACTTGTTTCGGCTATTAAGGAGACGGGGATCATTAATAATAGTAATAAAGCTGGTCGCCAGCAGGTCACAGGTTTCATCAAAAGCCGCTCTTGTGTTTGGTTAGATGTTGAGCCAGGTATTCACTTAGGTTTTGGCACTGCCCTTGTTTGCAGGTTGTTTAAATTACATGGGCGATTATGAACAGTCTGATGCTAAAAGCAAACACAGCCAATAGTAAAGTCTTTACACAGAAAAATAGAATATTTTATAAATCAGGGGTGTTTATCGTGATAATGCTGCAATTACAGAGTCAGTTTTGTTACATCGACAAACAAGGTTAGGGATTGCCCGGGTTGTAAATATTTTTTCTTTTCCAGGTCATTCCATTGGGAGAGTTGGGCAACCTTGACATTAAACTTGCTGGCAATTCCTGACAGGGAGTCCCCCTGGCGGACTTTGTAATGTACTTTACGAATGACTTGCGGGCCTGAATTACCCGCCTGAGAGGTCTTGGTCCAGACAGCTAGGTTTTGCCCTATTTTTAGTGGGTCTTTGGGTGCCATGTTATTCCAGCGGGCCAGGGATGAGACTGAAACGTCGTATTTTTTCGACAGACTCCAAAAAGAGTCACCGCTTTTTACCTGATGATTGATTTTGTTTTTTCCGCTAACCTGTTTTTGTTGTTTGGTTAACAGGCGTTGTCTGGAAGTTAATTGGTATTGATCCAGGTTTTTTGCCGAGCTTGGAATGAGTAAAGTTTTTCCGGCCCTGATGTTGTCACTGCTTAAATGGTTTATCTGTTTCAGCAGGCTCGACGTGATGTGATGTTTGCTGGCAATTTCACTTAAACTGTCTCCAGATTTAATCGTATAGCGTTGCCAGCTTACTTGTTGACCTGGGGGGAGTTGTGTTAATGCCTGCTGAAATTGCGCTGCCTGCTGTAGTGGTATCAGCAAGCGGTGAGGGCCATCGGGGTCTGTTGCCCAACGATTAAAGCCTGGGTTTAATGTGTAAACAGTATTTAAATCTAAGGTTGCCAGTTCGGCGGCCTGAGCTAAATCAATTTGACCACTTAAAGTAACTTCCTCAAAGTAAGGCCTGTTCTCTATGGGCAGGAGTGAAATATTAAAATCGTCAGGGGTATTAATAAGTTGAGCGATTGCGATGAGTTTAGGTACATAGTCACGGGTTTCTTTCGGCAGCTCCAGTGACCAAAAATCTGTTGCCCGGTTAAGCTGTTTATTTTTTCTGATGGCCTTTAAAACCGTGCCTTCTCCGGAGTTGTAGGCTGCAAGGGCATGAAGCCAGTTGCCGTTAAAGCGTTTATTCAGGTATTCCATATAATCTAACGCCGCTCTTGTCGAGGCAACAATATCTCTGCGCCCGTCATACCACCAGTTTTGCTTTAAGCCGAAACGTTGCCCTGTTGTCGGAATAAACTGCCAGATACCGGAAGCTCTGCCATGGGAGTATGCGAAGGGGTCGTAGGCACTTTCAACAATAGGCAGTAGTGCTAACTCCATTGGCAGGTCGCGCTTTTTTATCTCTTCGACGATGTAGAAAAGATAAGGTGTGGCGCGGCTGAGTACTCTATCCATATAATTCTGATGTTTTCCATACCAGTCGCGTTGGGCTTGCACCTTCTGGTTATTAATGCTCAGGTCTAAGGCAAAGTGATGTCTAAGATGCGGCCAAATATCCCCATCGTCCTCAAGGCTAATGGTTGGCGATTCGATGTGGTTAATTTTTGTGCTTAATTCGGACTTATCGCGGGAAAATAGTTCGTTGATTAGGGCGCCGGCAGTTGTAGAGTTTTTCTGATTTAAAGCTTCTATCGCTGGGAAAGGGCAGTAGTTCAGGTCGTTATAGCTTAATAGCGATGAAGATGTGTTAAATTGTGAACAGCCGACAGTTAAAGAGGCCAACAGGATAAGCCACAGGGCTTGAAAAAGTCTGGTGGCGTTGGTCTTTGAGGCAAGGGGTTTGTGTTTTTGCTGCAAGGTCATAGTTTATTACTGCCACTAAGCGTTTGATTTTTTAAGCATAAATGAAACCGTTGTGATTGTTTAGTAACTGGCACACAAATCATTTAATTAGCATTAAATATCGCCTGTAAGAGCATTTTTAACTGCCTGGTTTCTGTGTAAGATTAAAAATCTCAACCAGGCGTCTGCTGGCAATAAGCAAGAGAGTTTTATGGCTTTACCCCGTTTAATTAAATACGAGCAGCCCCCGCGTTACCATCAGCTTGAGCTTGAGCTTGGACAATGGTTTGATACGGCCCTGGGCAAGTCTGTTTTGGCGATAGAAAAGCAAATTCTCAGCCATATCTTACCGACTCGATTTGGTTACCATGTGCTGTTTAACGGCGTCGGCCCGGCTGTAGAGCTGTTGGAATCCAGCCCGATACGCCATAAAGTATGCGTATCCCCTACGTTTAACAAACAAGCGGTTTCCTTGCTTTGCGCCTCTACTACAGCCTTGCCCCTGGAAAATAACAGCGTCGATTTGATTGTATTACACCATAGCCTGGACTATGAGCAAAACCCCCATGGGGTGTTGCGTGAAATGTCGAGAATATTAATTCCAGGGGGAAGCCTGGTGCTTGTTGGTTTTAATCCCTGGAGTTTATGGGGTGGGTGGAAAGCCTTGCGTGTTAACAAGCCTTTTAAGCATAAGCACACAGTTGACGCTAAAATATCAGCAGCCCCCTGGAATGCGCGTTTTATCAGCCCTTATAGACTCACTGATTGGCTGGCGTTGCTTGAAATGGAGGTGGACGGCTGTGAAAGTGGCTTTTACTACCCGCCTATAGGCAGGCTAGGCGGTTACGTGAGCAAAATGCTGCATAAAAAAGGCTGGAGAGGTCTTGATGAACGACATTGGGGCTCGCGTTTAAAAAGTAAGATCCTGGCACAAAGGGGCGCCATTTATGTTATGGCGGCAAAAAAAATGACAACATGCATGACGCCGGTAAAACCCAAATTGAAAATTCGTCGCCAGCGTGTCATGGGTGTATCCGTTTCGGACTCACGTTTAAATCGCGAGAAGTAACATGCGAGGCAGGCTCACAACTAATTTGTTTCCGGCCTGGCCAGGGCTGCAACAAACAGGATAAATACCACATTATGCGTCAAATAGTGCTCGATACAGAAACAACCGGTTTAGAGCCCAAGCAGGGGCACAAAATTATTGAGATCGGCTGCGTTGAAATGCTGAACCGCCGATTAACCGGTAAAACTTTCCATGTGTATATCAATCCGGAAAGAGAAATTGATGATGCAGCGGTGGAGGTGCATGGTATTACCAATGAGGCCTTGTCCGACAAACCCATATTTGCTGAAGTAGTGGATGATTTCCTTGCTTTTGTTGAGGGTGCGGAATTGATTATCCACAACGCGCCTTTTGATGTTGGTTTTCTCGATGCAGAGCTGCAAGCTTTAAAAAGAACAACCGCTTGTATTAATGATTACTGCAAGATTCTCGATACACTTAAGCTGGCCAGGTCCAAGCACCCAGGCCAAAAAAACAGCCTGGACGCGCTGTGTAGACGTTACGGAATTGATAACAGTCACCGGGATTTGCACGGTGCTTTGTTAGATGCCCAAATTCT
>JBECKY010000086.1:0-9705 GCA_040235475.1 Pseudomonadales bacterium | reverse complement strand
ATCGAGCTGTTGGGTTCCAGGTAGAAAGCTGGCTGTGAAACAGGGGGCAAAATCTAACGAAAGAAGCGTTTGAAATGTGACTTCCACCTGTTTATTGGTCGGTTTTCGTTTTATCCCACTGCTTATTAAGCTCTACAAGCCCTAAAATAAATAAAATCTTTGAAAAATTCCGGGTTCGTATTTTGAAAATAAGTTTCCTGCACTTATTTTTTATCTTTTCAACAACCTGTCATTGTCGGGTTAAGTTCCCAAGGTTTACTGTTTGCTTGTTATTGGATTGCATGGTTAAGCTTGGTCAGAGGTGCTCAAGGGTTTAAAAGGTTCTCCTTGCTTTGTTTATTAAAGGCTGAGGGGAGGTTCAATTATTTTTTGATAACGGTGGTCATTGTGAATGATATCTTGAAAAAAAGCCTGTTGCCGGGTTTATGTGTTGGTCTTTTTGCTTGTGGAGGTTCCGACAGTGATGATGCTGCGGGGAATGGGGTCTATGCTTATATTGATGCCGAAGCTACAGGCGATGACTTTACTACAGTTTCAGCGCTAATGCTGGATGGTTCTAAAGGGGCTGGCCGAGCGATTGATATTGCTCCGGGTAATTTAATGGTTAACGTTAACCATGCCGTAGGTGTTCCTACAGTAGAAATGATGAATGCTGTAACCGGTGTTTTGACTCAGACTGTATATAAGACCGACCCTATTGAGGATGTCGATCCTGGTACCGTTTTTGACGTAACTTACACCACAGCCCCCAGTTCAACGGTTTCGCTGCCGATGGGTTTTAGTATTACTGATACCGGAACGGTTGCTCCATATAAATTTAATTTCTCTGAAGAAAACTTTGTCCTAGCCTGGGCTAATAATGATGCAGCTTATGCTGGCGGAGCAACTTTTACTATTTATTATCAAATCACCTGTACTAAGTCGGCGGGGGGCACGGCTGGCTCGCTACCCATTTCACTCAGCTCAGATTCATTAGATAAACTAACAACTGTTTCTATCCCGATGGCGACTATTTTAGGGCATGTACTACCTACTGTAGACCCTGCCACCGATACCTGTTCAGTGGATATTAAATTGGAGCGCGCTATCTCCGGCAGTCTTGATCCAAATTACACAGGTGGTGCCGTTACCGGCCGGCAAACACGCAGCCAGGTCTTTACCATTGTGCCTTAGAGTGAGTTAATTAAGCGGGAACTGGCGGAGACCAGTAGTGCCCACATTTTATTCTGCAGACAGCCCTGAGTTAATCAGGGCTGTGCTGGGTATTTTCTATTTCAATGCCTGCTAGATTCTTGCATAGACTGGATGAATGTTATCTGGCAGAAGCGCTTCTTTTCAAGCCTGCACTCCTTTTGCTTCCTCTCTTCTTACGAATCAATGTAATGAATAACCTGGCATAATTGTGAACCTGGCCATGTTTTTTTAAATTAAAAAGTAAAAATCGTATAAAATTGAAATGGTTACAGATTAAATGTCTGAGAGTGTATATTTTAAGTGAGTAGGTGAAAAACAATTTCATTGGATGATATTAATGATTTGTTAGCTGTGCGTATAAATACGTGCAGATAACTGGACGAATGATTTCAGGTTTAAGCAATTAAATACCCATAAAGTACTAAGACTTTTGTGCTCCTGGCGAAGTGGCTTGCCAAATTGAGCAGGCTTTGTGTTTATTAAGCCTGAAATATTATTTAGCCGGGGAATGCACAAACTAAATTACTTTAAAAAAATAAAGCCCCCATAAAAAGGTATGTCAGAGATATAATGAACAGAGCTGTGCGATTACTGATAATTATATTTGTAGTGCTGCCGGGCACTCAAAGCTTTGCTGATACAGATGCAGGCTACGAAGGTGAGCGTAATGTCTTTAACCGTTTTCATGGACAAGGTACATACGTTAACAGCCGAGGTAAATACACTGGCAACTGGGTTGATGGCGCGAAAAGTGGACAGGGCACTTTTGTCGCGGCAAGTGGTGATGTTTACACCGGTCAGTGGGCTGATAATAAACGAGCTGGCAAGGGTAAAGAACTTTATCCCGACGGTTCCTTTTATGAAGGTCAATGGAGAGCCAATAAAAAGCATGGTGCTGGTACGCTTGTTTTTCAAAACGGCGATAAATTAACTGGCAACTGGGTCGCGGACGATTTTTCTGGCGCTGGTATTTATAAATTTAAAAACGGCCTGGAGTATCAGGGCCCTATTACAAGTAATAAGCCCAACGGTAAAGGTCAATGTAAAGAACAGGGCAAAGCCCAGCCCTGTGAATTTGAAAATGGTGAATTAGTGGTTCAGGTACCGAAACCTGCACCTAAAATAGTTGCAAAGCCAAAACCCATACCTGTTCCTGCCAAAGCTATAGTTAAGCAAGCAAAGGCAGAGCCAGAGCCCATTCCCATCCCAAAACCCAAAGTTACTGTTTATTTCTCTGACCAAGAAGAATTTTATTTTCAGCATGACTGGGCAAATGCAGGAATGTTTAAAGGATTCTCTTCTTTCTGGACGACCAAGGAATATGATGATTATGCTTTGGTAATCAGCTCTGAGAATGTTGATTTTTCTCTGGTGTTAAACGTGAATGATTACAATGGTCCAGGGAAATACAATCTGGACTATTATAAGGCGCGAATAACACGAAAAAATGGTGGCAGTTATGCCTCATCTGCTGATATGCCCGGACAATTGGTTATTACTAGAGATACGGGGAACTTAATTTCAGGTCTTTTCGAGTTTACTGCATTCTTAAATGGAAATTCAAAAGCCAAGGAGCGTTTTGTTATTAAGAAAGGGCAGTTTACAGTCGATCGTAGCAAGTAAAAAAATGTATCAGTGTCATGGTCATTCTCCCATTTTCAACCGAAGTTAAAAGTAAAGGCTAATGCGCTATTCGCGCAAGTTCTTGCCTGGGCGTGTAGGCATACATTTCCTTGAAGCTTTGAACGATTTTACGGGTCGTTATATCCAGGGTATACAAGAAGAGGGCTTTGTTAGCCATGGAGGTAAAACGGCGCTGGTGTTTTTTTACTAATTGAGCCTCGAAGCTACACTGACACTGTCGCGTGGAGTTCCACCTCTACCTGCGGGCAGGCCTGGGTCTGCAAATCTTGCTGGAACAGTCCATTGTTGCGGCTGTTGCCTGAATCGGACTGCTCATGCTCTTTATCACGAGATGATCGTCCAGCGCCACATTAAGTGCTACCTCTTCTTCTCCTTCAGTTTAACGTGTTGAGCAGCCTCTTGGGCTAATGCAGCTTCTGGGTGGCAATTTTTGGCATAGTCTGCTGTTGAGTTAGAGAAACCATATCTGCCAGAATATGACCGGCTTCCTCCAGTAAATATTCATCACCTTTCTTGTCATTATCGCCTAGTGATTCATCCCGTTCTTCTTTTTCCAGCTCATCCAGGTTGCTGATTAACGGTAGTGCTTTGGCCTTCCTTAATGCATTTTCTAGTTTTAACCGCTTGTTTTCCAGTTGCTGATTTTCAGATTTCCGCTCTTTTTCCAAAAGGCTTACCGAAGTTTTATTTCTGAGTTCGGCTACTAAATCGATTTGGCCTTCTAGATGAATAAAGTCGGGGTTATTAATGGTTCTTTGTCTATGTTTTTCGATTAGTAAAGGAATAAAAGGTTTGAAATCTTGATTCTTTAAATAGGCAGAGGGCGCTATGGTGTCCCAGGGTAATGAATTTTCTAAAGCGCTTTCCCCGATTTCTTCATTATCAAATAAACTTGGAAAGGCTATATCCGGTATGATGCCTTTATGTTGATTGCTTTCGCCAGAAACACGATAAAATTTTGCCAAGGTGATTTTAAGCTGGCCTTCGTTAAGCGGAATTAACGACTGCACTGTACCTTTGCCAAATGTTCGGCCGCCAATAACCAGCCCTCTACCATAATCTTGAATGGCGCCAGAAAATATTTCTGAAGCTGATGCACTCATACGGTTTACCAAGACCGCAAGGGGCCCATCGTAAAATACCCCTGGAGAATCATCCATCATGGGGTTGATACGTCCATCAGCGTATTTTACCTGTACCGTTGCGCCTTGATCTATAAACAGACCGGTTAGGGAGTTGGCTTCTTGCAGGGAGCCTCCGCCATTATTTCTTAAATCAATCAGTAAGGCATCAATATTTTCTTCTTGCAGCTCTTTAATCAGCCGGGATACGTCTTTTGTAGTACTTCGGTAATCTTTTTTGCCAGCTTGGAGTTCACGAAAACCTAAATAAAAAGTAGGTATATTAATCACACCAAGTTTAAATGTTTTGCCTTCATGATGAAGGTTCAAAATGCTTTTTTGTGCTGACTGCTCTTCTAGTTTTACTGTGTTTCTTATAATTTCGACTATTTTAGTGCCCGTTTCCAGGGTTGAACCTGAGGGTATTATTTCAAGCCGAACCATGCTGTTTTTACGCCCTCTAATTAAGCGAACTACTTCCTCGAGCCTCCAGCCAACAATATCAACAATCTCGCCATCCTGATCTTGTCCAACGCCAATTATTTTGTCAGCGGGTGCCAGTTTGCCGCTTTTATCAGCTGGCCCGGAGGGAACCAGTTTGACTATTTTGGTATATTCATCTTCGCTTTGTAAAACAGCGCCAATACCCTCAAGAGACAGGCTCATGTGAATATTAAAATCTTCGGTTGATCTCGGAGATAAATACTGGGTATGGGGGTCGTAATTATAGGTCAGCGCATCAACATAAGTTTGAAACGCATCACCTGCATTTGTTTGCAAGGTTCTTGATAACTGGTTTTTATAGCGCTTCAATAAAAGTTCCTGTATTTCTTTATCATTTTTATCGCTCAGCTTTAAATTCAGAATGCTGCTTTTGAGTCGCTTACGCCAAATTTCATTTAATGCTTGTTGATCATTTGGCCAATCGGCTTTATCTTGATCAACATCTAGCGATTCATCGATAGTAAAATCAAGATCACTGTAATGATTTTCAACCTGTAGTATCAATGCGTTTAAGCGGTTGATGACTCGTTCCTGATAGACATTAAAAATATAAAATGCAGGTGAAAGATTGCCTGACTTTAAAGCGTTATCAAGCGTGAAACGGTATTCTTCAAAAGTTGCAATGTCGGCTTTAGTAAAATAACTTTTTGAGCTATCAAGCATTTTAAGATAGCGATCAAGAATTTTTGAAGACAAGTCATCGTCAAGAGGTTCATCTTTATAATGCATTTTTCTTAATTGGCCAGCAATGCTTAAGCTTGTTTTTATATGGCTCTTGTTTGGTTGTAACTTCTCGAATGGCTGTTGCGTTTCGAGTTTCTTAGATTCAGGTACTGCTTCTGCAAACTCGATTACATTGGGCAAATTGTGATAGCTAAAAAAGGCCAAGGCAACGAAAGTGATAAAGCTTATCGAAGCGATACGAAGAGTTTTTTTACTTAAGGCAGACATAGGGCATTCCAAAAGGTTTGGCTAATTAAACAGCAGATCACCCATAACAACTTTATGCAGTGAAAGGCCTTGGCTTGAATACTGAAGAGTAGGATCAAGGTAAATCTTGTTTTTGCTTGTCTTAGTATATTACTAAATCTATTAATTAAGTTTATCTATGTTGGGTTCTATATAAAATAGATGGGATTCCATCGTAATGATAGGTCTTCGCGAGATGCTTATCTAAAATTGGCATAAAAAAACTGAAGCTTACCTTCTCCAGACTTGTTTTTTTAAAAAATCGGCATTTTGTCAGTCTGAATTGCTTTTGTGAGTAATAAAGCAACAAAACTTTAATTAATAATAGCATAAATATTTCAATAAGTTAGTGAAGGCTGAAAGTCAACAGCTCTTACCTTGGGCTAACTTATTAATATATATGGCAAAATTAGAGTTGTGTGATGTGTGTTATGTTGAGATAATGCGATGTTGATTGGTGCTTGCTTTTTCTCCAAGAAAACGGTGCTTTATGGCTGAGTCAAAGTATTTAGATTTAGAGTTGTACTCATAGCTGGGCAATAAATAACTAATAACAACTATGGACAGGCGGTTTCTTATGAATATAGCTAAAAAAGAGCAACGTGAAAGTAGTAGAAAAAACCTGATGTATTATGTCAGTGTATATGAGCTTGATTCCAACGAGTATGTCGGCCTTATGGTTGATATTTCAAAAAAAGGCATGCTGCTGACCGGAGTAGAGTGCCTTGACACTGGCAAAAGCTATAAGTTTGGCCTTATCGATACCTCTGAACCAAACGCACCTCAACAGGTTAGCTTTCAAGCCAAGGCGTGCTGGTGTCGCAAATCAAGCCCCACCTTTTATGATACCGGGTTCGAGTTTGAAGAGGTTACGAATGAAGCCCAGGAACGGTTTGAAAGCTTTGAGTAATTTTGCCTTGGCTCAGTAACTATTTTGGCTCAGTAACTATTATAGTTAATCAGGGCAACTTTCGTTGAATTTAGTAGTTAATCAAATAAAAAAAGCCGCTACTAATATCAATATACCGGTAATGGCGATGCCTGCATGTCCATATACAATCAGCATTGGTGGAGTCTGATTCTTATAGATAAGCCGGAACAGAAAAAATCCACCTAGTCCTGCCGTTAAAAGCGTTATAAAAGCAGCTATAGTGAGTGGTGTGATTTCGCTGAAACTAATAATAACAGCCAAAATTGCAATGCCTGCTAACGCTGAGTAGCGGTGCATGGCGAGAACCGGCGCTAACACCCCTTTCTTTTCCTTGATTTCATTTGCTAGCACATAGCCTGCATAGGCGGTTCCTAAAAACACAAGTGTAGGAATAATAATTAACATAAAAATCCATGGTTATAAAAATCAAGTCAGAATATGGCTTGACTATTAAAATTTATTATTAAAAGTGAATCTGGTTCACGGTTTATGCATATAATAAGTCTATTCTATACGCTTAATACAAACTTGAAAATACTTGAATAATTACTACTATTAGTTTGATATTTAAAAATATAACAACAAAAAAGCTGGCTGTAAGCAAGTGAATTGTTTAATTTGGTCTATGTTTAGTGGCGTTTACCTAAGCAGTTACTTTGGCCAATTTATAAGCCATATGCTGGTGGGCCTGTATTTTAGCAAATAAACAACAGAAGTGGGTGCTTGCTAAATACCTTCTCACGACAGGCCTGATTTAATTAAGTAAGGCTTTCAGTTTAACTCAGAATCTTTGGGTTTGTTAAAGGTTTTTGGATTAGGCGTTACAAACAGCGAGGATGATAAACAGTTAATAGAGCAGGTTGCAGTAATTCTAATTATGGAGTCAGGCCGTGTTATTACTAAGGGGGTATTCATCATGGCAGTTGCAAATGCAAAAGAAAAGCGTCAGGCACATCGCATAGAGCTTTTGTATTACATTCGTGTGTTTGACCAGGACGGTGATCGTTTCCTTGGCCATTTGGTTGACCTAAGTGAAAAGGGTGTCATGATAACCAGTGATGAGCCTTTTGAGCCTAATAAAACCTATAACTTAAAAATGGATACAAGCATTGATTTAAATATGTCAGATGATATTTCTTTTACGGCTAAAAACGTTTGGTGTGACGGTAATGAAGCGGGGCATATCTGGGACGGAGGTTTTCAATTGCTCGGCATGTCCGATGAAGCTACAGAAGTCTTTCATGCGTATTTAAATGGTGAATTGGTTTAGGGCCTTGGTTTAAACCTTCTGGCTCACGTAAGTTCCTTGCTGAGGTGGTTTTACTCTCGATCATTTCCTGCTGCCGGCGTTTAAATCTGCCTGGTTCCTGCTTACAAATATAGACCGATAACTTTTTTTAGTTTTCCGGGTAATAAATCTTGAACAACAAGTTTTTCATCTTTGGTCATTATAAAGGGCGCCAAGAGCCAAAAAGCCAGGCTCAAGCCAGAAGCTATTAAAAGAAAGTTCAGTAGCTCATTGCTCAGGTTTATGTGTGATATTATAAAATCTGCAAGACTAATAAAGACTGATAAAAATACCAGTGGTGCTAATAAAGGCCGATAATAGCTTCGCAAAGGCATGTCGATCTTTTTGCAGGCAAAGGAGACCATAAGCAAGGGGCGGGTTAAGTAGAAGGGTATTGTCATCCCAATTGCCGCACCCGTAGCGCCCATGTCTAAATGCACTAGAAATATATAAGTCAGCAGCAGTGCCAGTGCAGCCTCAAAAATACCCATCTGAGCCAGGTAACGCGGCTTGCCCATGGCCATAATAGCACTGCTAACGGGTGATGTAATAACGGTGACTAATTTGCCTGCTATGGCTATGTTTAAAATCCTGCTTGCAGTAGGGTTGTCAAAATCTTTTCCCATCCATAACTCGATAAGATCGAAGCCCAATAAAAAAAAGAAGCAAATGGTGAAGCTCGCAAAAACAAAATTTATCCGGGTAAAAATAGTGAGCTTTTCTCTTAGTTCCTTAAAGTCATTGTTTGCGTGATACCTTGAAAATAGCGGCGTAGTAATATTTGTCGCTTGGGTTAATAGTTGAATCGCATATTCCACTAAACGCAGGGCGGTATAATAAACCGTCAATATACTTGGATTCAGGATTGCGGCAATAAAATAAATAGCACTTCGTTCTTTAAGCAACCTTGTAATGTCTATTAAAAAGGCCCATGAACTGTAGTTAAACAGTGATTTTATTGTCAGCTTAGAAATATGTTTTGGTCTAATAGAGAGTTGTTTGAATAAGTATTTTGAAATCAGGAAAAAGATAATGTTGGATATTATCGATGTTAATAGGTTTACAAGGGCTACTAAAATAAGGTTTTTAGTGTTTATTAATACATAAATGGTGAGTCCGGCATTCAGCAGTTTGACAATAATTCTGGATATGGAAAGCAGGTCATATCTTAAATAGCCTGTGGCTATGCCAGCAAAGGCCTTAAAAGGAAATTCGATGGCAATAGAAAAACCGGTAATTAAGATCAGCAGCTGTATGGTTGATTCAAATTCAGTGTTTTCGACCCAGTATGGAGAAATCAGGCTGATTATTACAGTGATAATGCATATGAGTAGTGCTAAGGCAGAGTAGATAATTAGCGACGAGGATATGACTTGATTAACTTTATTGTGTTCTTGCGTACCTATATATCCGGCTACATAGCGAGTGACTGCCGTTGCAAAACCGAAATCGAAAAGATACAGTGAGGCCGTAATGCTACCGATTAGAATCCATATGCCATAGAGCTCTGTGCCTAGCTGCTGAACCATGAAAGGTAAGAGGAAAAAACCTACGGCAATTGCAACGATGGTTTCAATGACTCTTAAAAATGAGCCTTTTAATAGGGTTTTGGCTATGGACATAAATTTTCAGGAAGCTATTAACTGTTAAGGTAAATCGGATTTTCTTTTAGCGAATTCCTGGGCTCTTTTCTTTTGACATGCTTTTGTATTGAGCTAGCTGTCCTTTGTAGTAATGATAAAAAAGTAAATGATGGAAACGTTTTTTCTTATTGAGTGTGAATAGATTAAGGTAATTTAACAGGTAAGCCATCATCGCTTTTCTATAGAGGAAGCGAGGTGCGCCCAGGAGCATTTTAAAGGGTCTTTCGTCAGCGGTGCTTTTAATGGCGACAATGCCCTTGCCTTGCCTAAAGGCTCTACCAGTAAGCCAGTTTAAGGTTAATTGTTCCCGGCGTATTTGATGATGCACAACGGCATTGGGTAAGTAGATGCCCCGGTAGCCTGCTTCAGCTGTACGGTATAGAAATTCGCTTTCACTGCCCATCACATAAT
>JBECKY010000045.1:0-3944 GCA_040235475.1 Pseudomonadales bacterium | reverse complement strand
TTTTGCCGGCATTATTGGATTCATTGGCTTCACCAGGGAGCGAGGAGCCTCTGGCTACAGGGCCAGAGGAGTTGAGGAGTGTTACTGGCTTGTTCCAACTTTGGTTTACAATCTGTGTACTGGCAATTTATTTCATGGTGTAAAAATCATTAAACAGCAATTGTTACATTTTTATTAAAAAAGGTAACTTAAGCAGACTGGAGTATGGCGCAAGTTGTGCCTTGCCTCGGTGGACCAGTCTGCCCGCTCTGCTGAGATAAAGTAAATTAAAATTGCCGCCAGCGTTGACCTTGTTCGAAGCACGGGGTTTTCTTTTTTCTATAAGGGCATTCAGTTTTTCATACTGATCATCATGGTCACGATCTTTATCTTTTGATGACGACCTTTTCAGGCTTTTGGTATAGAAAAAAATCTTAGATGAATGATAAAGGACTTGGAATGGCCTGTTTGTTGAGGTAGTCGCTTAGGATCTGCTTTTGGTCTTCGTTAAACACCAAGCCCAATTTGCTTCGCCGCCAGAGAATATCATCGGCGCTTGTTGCCCATTCCATCTTGCATAAATAATCCACTTCCATGGCGCTTAGGCCGTGGCCGAAATAAATGCCCATGCTTTTGCTGGAGTTTGCATGGTTAAAAATAGTGAATGCCGTTACGCCGTAACTTTTCAGCAAGCGATTGATGGTTGGGGCATCCATCCAGTGCAGTTGTCTGGCCAGTTTGTTAGTTAAAGCTGGCCATTGCTGAGGATCGAATGCGCCACCAGGCAGCGGAGCCTTGCTTGTCCACTCTGGGCCGAGTGCAGGGAAAATGACTTTTATTTTTTTCATCGCGGCGCCAGCTAAGCGCCTGTAGGTAGTTAGTTTGCCGCCAAAGACAGATAGCAAGGGGGATTGCTCAGTTACCCATTGCATCTCCAATGTGTAATCTCGGGTCACATCTGCTGGATTGTTTTCATTATCATCAATCAAAGGGCGAACACCGGCAAAGTCGGCACAAATATCATTTGCCTGGATCGCCTGTTTGAAATAGCCGTTGTAGACCTGGATAAGGTAGTTTTTTTCGCGTTCAGACAATGAGGCTTCCCGCGGGTCACCCTCAAAGTTTTCATCAGTAGTACCAATCATCAGGTAATCGTCAAGATAAGGAATGACAAAAATAACCCGTTGATCTTTATTTTGCAGAATATATGCATCCTGATTAAACACGGGGCGGCGCTTTATAATCAGGTGACTGCCTTTTACCAAGCGGATTTTTTTTGGTGAAGATAGCGCTAAATTGTCTTCTATAAAACTTTGTGCCCATGGCCCGGTGGCATTAACCAGTAATTTAGCCTGCACACTTATTGTATGGCCTTGCTTATCTGTCAATGTGGCTTGCCAACCTTGTTGCGTGGCTTTGGCCTGAGTGCAGTTTGTCTGGGTCAATATTGTCGCGCCTTTTTCTTTCGCTGCCAGGGCATTGGCAACCACCAGTCGGGCATCATCCACCCAGCAATCATAATAACTGAAGCCGATCTTAAAAGTGGCTTGCAAAGGCGAGTTTTCACTTAACTTAATTCGCTGACTGGCTGGCAGTTTGGAGCGGGTGCTTAGGTGGTCGTATAGAAACAGGCCGGCCCGAATCATCCATTGGGGACGCAGATGAGGGGCATGAGGGAGTATAAAGCGTTGCGGTGAAATTAAATGGGGTGCCTTGTTTAACAATATTTCACGTTCGGCCAATGCTTTTCTTACCAGCCCGAATTCATAGTGTTCCAGATAACGTAAGCCCCCATGAATTAATTTGCTGCTGGCCGAAGACGTTGCTGAGGCTAAGTCTTCTGCTTCACACAGCAGTACAGACAGGCCACGGCCAGCGGCATCGGCTGCAATGCCGGTGCCGTTAATCCCGCCACCCACCACGAGCAGGTCATATTGGGTGCTTGGTTTGTTTGCTTGCTCAGGCATGGTTTTTAAAATCTGGAAGTTAATTTAAGGATACCGTAAACGAGCTGTAAATCACAGGTGGATTGTTCTCGTTCATGGAGGCTGTGGATAATGCAGGGGTAGCAATCGGTCACCGTCTTTACGCGCAATGCAACCAATTCTCGCGGCCGTATTTCAACACCACCGAGCAACATCGGGAAAAAATTACCCAGATCAACAAGAGCCATAAAGCGATGATCGTTGGAAAAGTCCAGCAAAGGACATTCGCTGTGAAAAAATGAAAAGAAAACCTGAATTCACATCGGCAATCAATTCCAATTCACCCACCAATACTGGTTGTTGAAAGCGGGCAGCAAGAACTCCACACAATCGGGTGCAGACTAAAAGGACAAGGATGAGCCACAGGGTTTTATCTTGATCTGAGCTTACGTGGATTCGCTAAGCACTTGCAGAATTTGGCAAATCCCGATAATGAATTCCAAGGCGTATGATTAATTCACGCGCATATCTATGTTATAAAAATGGGTTAGAGGTTTTTTATATCTACTTCAGGTTTTCCCTGATTAAAGTGGCAATACCTATTGATGCTGCTTTAAGGCCTTTTGTAACATGCTCGGGATGCTGTATATGTTCCATGCTGCGCAAAGAGTATTTTTTATCGGCAGGCATGTCATTGGGGCCAGAAACAGGAACAACACCACCATAGGTTAATATTGATGAATAAAGTAACTGGGGTTTGTTATGTTCATGGTTGATATTTTCAATGTTGGCATCATGAGTAGTGCCCGAAACTGGATTGGTATGTCCCCTGCCCGTAAGGGATACCAGTTGGGTGTGGACTCTTAAAGTAGGCATCAGGGCTTGCTCATGCGTAAGGGCGGTGTAACCTGCAAAATCTATATTCACATGAAGATAAAAATCTACTGGGGGCTCTGTTTGTGGGTAGCTGCCTAAATATTGATAGCCGCGGAACTCACTGGTATGTCGGTGATCTTCTACGGGGGCAGGCACTACTTGGTAACCTACCTGTTCGAGCATTTTGCTTATTTGTGCCGTTAGTTCTTCTGAGATTTTAAAGCCCTGCTTATGAATGGACTCGGTAAATTGTCTATTGTGGCTTGCTTTATCCAAACCAATTGTGAGCGCTTTGACCCCCATCCCAACCACCCGGCCTGGTAGTGTAAAACCCATATTAGGCAGGTTATAGGTCAAAACACCGGCTTCATACAGCGTGGGTTCAGCAATCGTTAATAGACCAATTCGAGTGGTGGGTGCTTGGTGGGCTTTCTCCACTTGTTCTAAAGGCAGGCTGGAAGAGCAGGCTAGTGTCAGTAAGGAAGTTATACCTGCAATAACGAAGTGTCTGTGGTATTTTGTCATTTTTGAACCCATCCTGTATTTTCCATTATTCACGATTTGTTATTCCGATAAACTGAACGACTGATACCCCCTTTGGTGTAATCGTGCAAAATATAACGTTAAGGCTGGTATAACTAATTATTGCAAGGGGTAATGGGTAGGCATACCCATTTAAAGCTGCCTGTTGTCAGGGATGCTACACTGTACGCCGCCAGGAATATCACAACATGCCCTAAGGCAGCCGCAGTACAAAACCGCACCGCTTGTGGATGGGGTGTCGTGCTCATGCCATCATAAAAAGAAATTTGCCACATTTCCCCGACGCAATGAAATAAAAAAGCAAACAGCGCAAAAAGCGGTGTGAAGATTCATAAAACCCGGTAGTCAATACGGCATGGTAGGGGCTCTCTGGGCTATTGTTTAAGACTGCCGGATCTTTCCTTGGATTGCTTCAAGTGATCTACCCGGCAGATAAAATCAAGACGGGCTTTAAGCTGACAAAACCTGGGGGCAGACAATACCCAGTTCTTATTTATGTATTTGTTGGTGATCATGCCCTGTTGATTCTGTAGTGTCCTTATCTGAGGATGGCTGTTTATTGTCTGATCCCGCCTGACCTTTATGTGTTTTGCCATGATCGTGCTTTTTTCCATCCTGTCC
>JBECKY010000014.1:0-14694 GCA_040235475.1 Pseudomonadales bacterium | reverse complement strand
AACTATTGCTGATACAACTGATTAAAGGCTTTGTTTGGTCTATCACGTAAAATATTCAAATAAGTGACTAAAATCATAAGGCTAGGAACCTCTTTTGGGCAAAGAGTTACATTTATCTTGGTTCGTGGCCTTGGCTGAAGAGTCTGGTAAGAGCTAATAATAACCAAAATAAGGCAAGCTGTGGCAGTGTGACAGGCAGGTATACATGACAGTTATAAAAGATTCCGGTTTGCTGGGGCTTGTAAAGGAAGAGCTGGAAGCGAACCTGCGGGAAATAGAAGTAAAACTTGAAATATACGCCGATGATTTCGACAAGGGTGAGGCGAATCTTGAAACCTGTTGCCATAGTGTTCATCAAATTGGCGGGGTTTGCCGGCTTGTAGGCATGCCCGCTGCGGCAATGCTGGCCGATGAAATGGAGGCAATGATGAAAACCCTCGGCAAGAAAGAGGGTGCTATCAAGGAGGCATGCCTCGAAGGTCTTGGTCAGGGCGTAACCATGCTCAGCCGTTATCTGTCTTATGTGCAGCTTAGTCAGAAGCTCATGCCTGAAATCTTATTACCCACCATCAATGAAATTCGGCTTATTAACAATAAATCACGTTTGCCCGAAAACTATTTTTTCGAGTTTTCATCCGCTGCCGGTGAACTGCTTAAGAAGCTGCCCGGCATATCAAATGAAAATGCAGAAACTGACCGCAAACAGCTGGCGGCCTATTCAAGTCGTTTAAGACATATGTATCAAGTAGGTTTATTAGGCGTTATTAAAAATGAAAACCTGAAACCCAACTTGAAATTAATGAGCCGGGCATTAAACCGGTTGATAAAGCTTTGCGGTGATGTAAAAGTAGTTCCCCTGTGGCAGTTGGGTGCGGGGATGATCGAAAGTTTTCAGGATGGGGATGTAGCAGTTAATAGAAACCGTAAAATGCTCTTGGGTAAACTGGATCGCGAGTTAAAGCGCTTGTTCCATGAAACCGATGACGTGCTGGACAGTGAGCCTGAGGAAGATCTGGTTAAAGAATGTATCTATGTCATTTCATTAGGTCAAAACACGGGTCAATTGCAGTATAAAACCAGCCTTGGCCTTGACAACCGCTTAAGCGATAAAGCTATAAGAACTCATTTGATGTGCATGACCGGACCTGATGGCTCGGCCATTACTGCTGTGGTAACCGCATTAATCGAAGAATTAACATCCATTAAAGAGGCATTGGATTTAAGTAATAGAGGCCGGCTTGAAGAACAGCTTGATGAGCTGGTGGAAAAACTATTTCAGATTGCGAACACCTTAAAATTATTAGAGTTGGAAAAAATCAGTGAAGACATCATTGCATGGACAGACAAATTATCGGCTTTAAAAAATGGTGAGGAGGCTGCTGCTGAAGAAATCTTCAGTAATGTGGCCGATTTGTTATTCCGAATTGAAAACTCTGTTAATCACATGATTACGGCAAAACTATCCGGTTCTGAGGAAGAGCTGGACAGCGAAAAAGACCAGGAAGAAAAAATCTCCAGCACTATCTTTGATGAAGCCTCAGCCATTGTTGTTAAAGAATGCCGTTTGGGCATCACCCATGCCAAAAATGCCATTACCTCCTATATGGATTCAAATTGGGATGTCTCTCATTTGGTGGATGTACCCCAGATACTTAACTCAGTCGGCGGGGCCTTGTTGTATTTGAAACTTTCCAGAGCCGCATTAATTTTTAACGAGAGCCGGGTTTTTGTTCAGGATCGCCTGCTGAAAGAAGACGCTGAAAAACCCAACGCTCAGATGATGGAAACCCTGGCCGACGCGCTATCAAGCATTGACTATTACCTTGAAGGTCTGGAAGATCAAAAACCAATAGGTGACAACGTATTGTTAATTGCAGAAGAAAGCATGAATGAGCTAGGATACCCTGTAGCGGCTGCTTGATAGCACTGCCCTCAAGCAAAAAATTTTAACAGACCATGGCTACAGGGGTCTTCATGGATTTGGAATTTATACCAGGCTTGGTTGAGCCTGAAAATCTACAAGGCGAGCGAGATAAACCAGTCGCAGCCAACTGGTTTATGTTTATTAAAGGCAAGTTTGTCATTATAGATGGCGATGTTAAAAACCCCATACCCTACTTCCCCTCTCTGGAACAAGTCGGTATCCAGCCGGTTTCAAGGCACTATCTTGGTTTGTTTCGAGGTGAGCCCTGTTATGCCTGCGAGCTGGATGCTTTAGCTGAATTACCCTTCGGGTTCACGGTAATCGACCTTAGAATGATGTTGGGGCGATTGCCTGAAAGCTGGTTTATGCTGGCAGGGAGGGCCAGACAAATTCTGGACTGGGATATTAATCACAAGTTTTGTGGCCGTTGTGGTACACAAACCCATTTTCATGTTAAAGACCGGGCAAAAGAATGTCCGCAGTGCCATTTGATTCAGTACCCAAGATTAGCCCCCAGCATTATTGTGCTAATCACCAAAGGCAAAGAAGTATTGCTGGCCCGGTCGGCAAACTTTCCTCCGGGAATGTTCAGCACCCTGGCCGGTTTTGTTGAGCCTGGAGAAACGATAGAGCAGGCAGTGCACCGGGAAGTGTATGAAGAAGTAGGGATTCACCTGCAAAACCTGCAATACAGGAACAGCCAACCCTGGCCATTTCCCAATTCACTGATGCTGGGTTTTCATGCTGAGTATCTAAGCGGCGATATAAATGTTGATAACGATGAGATTGTAGAGGCTAATTGGTGGCCTGTTGATCAATTGCCAATGATTCCGCCCCGTGGATCCATCTCCCGCCAACTAATTGATCAATATATTGAATTCTGCACAGAAAGTTAGTTGCAGGCATTATAAATTGAGTTGCAAATACAAATATTATGGCGGAATAACCAATGGAGTTTAGCTGGATAGCAATTTGCATCGTTGCAGCGGGCGTGCTGAGCCTGGTTTTATCTGGGTATCTTTTGATGCGTGGCCAGTGGTTTCAGCAATGGATGAGGGGTACTATCGGTTTGTTTCTGGCGGCAATTGCCGTAATACTCGTACTGGTGGCGGTGAATTTTTATGGCTTTCACCAATTAACCAGTGAGAAACCCATAGCAACACTTAGCCTTGAAAGACTTGAGAACCAGGTTTACAAGGTAAAACTTGAAGAGCCAAACGGCCAGATTTCCAGCTACGAATTACATGGAGACCTTTGGCAGCTGGATGCCCGTATCATTAAGTGGTGGGGCGTTTTAAGTGCCATGGGCTTGAAGCCTGGATATAAGCTTGACCGCATACAGGGTCGCTATATTGCCATTGAAGATGAACGATCCAAAAGTAGAACTGTTTACTCACTTGCCGAATCAAGGTTTGGCGTCGATATTTGGAAGGCTCTGCAAAATAACTCCCTATGGTTGCCCTTGATTGATACCAGTTATGGCAGTGCGACTTTCGTACCAATGAAGGACGGGGCAATTTATACGGTTAATCTGAGCCCCACTGGCTTGTTAGCCAGGCCCCTAAATGATGTTGCCAAAGAGGCAATTCTTAATCGCTAATGGTTTTTGCCGCAATGCCTGCCAAGTCCTAATCAATTTTTTATTTACCTAAATCGTTACATAGGCCAAACCTGCTGGTATTATGTACGCATTATTTTGTTTATCTTTCATACCGCTGTTAAGGTTTGTGGTATTAGTAAAATCAACAAGAATCAAAACATCCAATCTATTTGACACATTAAACGTTCAGGAGAAGACAGTGGCAGCATTTTTTGCAGAGTATGGTTTGTTTTTAGCGAAAGCCGTTACCGTGCTGGTGGTAGCTTTGTTAATAGCAGGTGGTGTATTTGCTTCTGCCAGCAAAGGCAAAAAAAGCACCTCTGGAGCAATAAAAATTAAAAAACTGAATGACGAGCTGGATAAAATAAAGAAAGAAATTAACCACAGCATTTTATCCAAAGATGCTTTGAAACAGGAAGAAAAAAACTCGAAAAAGAAAGAGAAAAAAGACAAAAAGGCTGAGAAAAAAGCTGAAAAGAACACAAAAAAAATCAATAAAAAAACTGAGCAGGAAAAACCAAGTGAAGAGGGCGACAGAGATCAAGCTAAAAAACGTGTCTATGTGCTCGACTTTAAAGGTGATGTTAAAGCATCGCAAGTTGAGAATTTAAGGCATGAAATAACCGCTGTGTTAATGGTGGCTAATGAGCACGATGAAATAGTATTGCGTTTGGAAAGCCCTGGAGGAATGGTGCATACCTATGGTCTTGCATCGTCGCAGCTAGAAAGAATTAAAAGAAAAAATATTCCCCTGAGTATTTGTGTTGATGAGATAGCAGCCAGTGGTGGCTATATGATGGCGTGTCTTGGCGACAAAATTTATGCAGCGCCTTTTGCCATTGTCGGTTCGGTTGGAGTCGTGGCCCAGCTGCCAAATTTTAACCGCTTATTGAAGAAAAATGCTATTGATTATGAGCTGTTCACCGCTGGAGAGTATAAAAGAACGGTAACCATGATGGGTGAAAACACTGAAAAGGGTAAAGAAAAATTTCAGCAAGAACTGGATGACACCCATATCCTTTTTAAGGAGTTTGTTTCAAGTCATCGCCCCCAGCTTGATATAAACGCGATTGCAACCGGTGAACATTGGTATGGCAGCAGGGCCAAGGATAAAAATTTAATTGATGAACTGATGACAAGCGATGAATACCTGGTTGAAGCTTGTAAGGAAAGCGAGGTATTCAGTGTTACCTACGAGAAAAAGAAACATGTCCTGGATCGAATTGGTATAGCCGCAGAAGGCAGTATCGATCGAGTATTATTAAAATGGTTTGATAGAATGCAAAGGCAGCACTTATCTTAGGTGCAGTAGCTCAGACCTGACCTGACAGTTACCGGTTTTGTTGTGGCGCGTGTCAGTTTAGATTTGAGCTAAATTCTTTTCAGCCCAAATCGTTTTACCATCATTCAATGTGTCGACAGGTGTTCGCCCACAACACATTTTTCCCTGATGAGTGCGCTTCGTCCAGATCTTTTGCAGTTCCTCCATATTGCCGTAAAGTTTCTTCCAAGGTGACTTGGTAAAACTCCGGTAAGATTGTTTTATGCAAGCCTTCGCAGCTGCCATTCGTTTGGGGTGACATGGCTTTCGTTTTCGTATGATTGATGTTGTTGATCGCCAAATAAGGCTGCTAATCATCATGCTCAACACGATCGCAGTACTGTGTGCCGCGATCCGTTAGGATGCGCAGCATAGGTAATCATGGTCGTAAAACGGCAAAGCACGGTCATTAAGTACTTAAATGCGGCTTAACGGTCTTTGTTGAGGTTATGTCAAGTGCAGGGTATTTACAATCGGTGTCTTGGTCGTGTAGAGTTTGGCAAACTCCACATTGCAGTATGTACCGATAAATGTTTGCTGATAAATATACGGTCGACACCTTTGAGATTGCCGACGTAAAACCTGTCTTGAGAGTCCAGGCAGCCAGGGTGATGCGTTTCTATTTTGCTGCAAGCTTTGTCATCGTGTTTATTCTTTTCGAGCGCAGCGACCTGTGCAGCACAGAGAAGATACCCTCGTTAGCGGCCTTGGCTTGCGGTGCTTTCAGCTGCTTCTTAAAGTTGTCAAGGTCATCAGGTAGCTAAATTGAGCGGACACCACTGCCACCACATGGAACAAAATCATTACGTCCGTGTTCACATGGTTCAACTCAGGCACAAGCTGGAAGATAGTCCGGCACAACCGCGTTACGTGTTAACGCAAGTCGGTATTGGGTACCGATTTCAACTTGAAAGCTTTGAACCATAAGGCTTGTTTTGGGTTCGGTATAGAAACGGATAAGTCGGATGGTCAATCGCACAGCTACACTCTACCTGCTTTCATTCCCGATCGGTTTGATGGGCACCGTGCAAATTTGCTTTGCGGTGTTGTCACTGGTGGTATTTGACGATCACGAGGAAACCGAATTCTTCATACCAGCGATAACAATGCTGGCTGTCGCGCTTTTCTGTTTTGCTGTAGCCAAGCGATTTGATACATCCAAAATCGGCTTTCGTGATGCCTTGTTATTCGCGGTACTTACCTGGTTTATTTGTGGTGTGCTGGGTGCCATTCCTATAATTTTAATCACCAAAGTATCCTTTACTGATGGTGTATTTGAATCGATCAGTGGATTAACGACGACGGGTGCGACGATCCTGAGCGGACTTGATGATATGCCGAAATCTTTCCTGCTCTATCGCCAGTTTTTGCAGTGGCTTGGTGGTTTAGGTATTGTCATTTTCGTGGTCGCGGTTCTTCCCATGCTCAATGTAGGTGGCCTGAAATTGTTAAAGGCCGAAACGCCGGGACCGATCAAAGACGATAAGTTATCGCCACGTATTGCTAATACAGCGCACTATCTGTGGCTTGTATATCTCGTGCTGACATTTAGCTGCGCACTTGGATATTACTGGGGCGGCATGGATGGCTACGATGCAATTGCACACAGTTTTACAACGGTATCAACGGGCGGGTTTTCCACACACGATGCCAGCATGGGCTACTTTAACAGTCCAAGGCTATTAATTATTGCCGATATTTTCATGTTGCTAGGGGCGATCAGCTTTGCCTTGCACTTTCGTGTCGGGCGAGCGAAGAATGTCTATCTCTACTGGCGAGATGAAGAAACGCGAACATTTATTTTTCTGGTGTTAATGCTCTCCGCATTCAGTGCAGTAACCTTATTTAATTCCGGTCACTATGATGATCCGCTGTCAGCACTGAACCACGCGGCATTTCACTTGATTTCCTTTATTACCAGCACCGGTTACGGCGCAGCCGGTTTTACTGACTGGCCGCATAGTGTCACATTTCTGCTGCTTTTTGCCGGATACTTGGGGGGGTGTGCGGGTTCCACGGCCGGGGGAAACAAAATAATCCGAAACATTTTAAGCGTTAAGCTCATAAATCTACAATTAAAACGGCTCATACATCCCAAAGGTGTATTTACCGTCAAATATCAGGGACGACCTGTTGATACGGCTGTTTTGAGTGCCACGATGGCGTTTATGTCAATTGCAGCGGCGACCTCGATGATTCTGACCCTGACATTAATGGCCACCGGTTTGGATTTTTGGTCGGCATTAACAGCCGTAGCGGCCTGCCTGAACGTGTTGGGACCCGCTTTTGGCGCTTTGGGCAGCAACTTTCAACCGGTATCGGATGTCGGTACCTGGATTCTTTCCTTGGCGATGATCTTGGGGCGCCTGGAGTATTTTACGGTTTTGGCCTTGTTTTTACCCGGTTTCTGGCGACACTAGTGGCTTGACTCTGTACATAGGTACGGCCATTAAACTTATTCCACTGAAAAAATGGTTCCAAGCTGTCGCTTATCGGTGGCATTGCGGCCCCAGACCCGCGCAGGATTACGCCGTCCTTTTAACCAAACGCTTCGACACTATCGACACTATCGACACTATCGACACTATCGACACTATCGACACGGCGCTAGCGCCGCTTAACGCAGTACCCTTGACAAATTGGACTGACTGCGTACAATTCGCGCAAATTTAGTATTACCGGAGCATATTTTGCTGGACAGTCCGCCATAGCGCCCCTTTCACACAATCACCTCGATTGTCATCTTCCTTCTCGTTAGATGGCACACCCTTTTCTTTTCATGTGCCATTATCCGTTCCATATTTCTTACCCTCGATGCGCCTGCATTGTGGCGAAGCATTTTTTATTTGTAGGCTGTTAATGATAGAAACAATAAAGCAGGATTGGTTTTCCAATATTCGTGGGGATTTGCTGGCGGGTATCGTCGTTGCCTTAGCCCTGATTCCAGAGGCCATCGCCTTTTCCATTATTGCCGGAGTAGACCCTAAAGTCGGGTTATACGCCTCATTTTGTATCGCCGTCGTCATTGCTGTTGTCGGCGGACGCCCCGGCATGATCAGTGCGGCAACCGGGGCCATGGCGCTGTTGATGGTCACCTTGGTCAAACAGCATGGACTTGAATATTTGCTGGCAGCCACGCTGTTGACCGGGGTAATTCAGATCGCGGCTGGCTTTCTGAAATTGGGCAGTCTGATGCGGTTTGTGTCCCGCTCTGTGGTAACCGGCTTCGTCAATGCGTTAGCCATCCTTATATTCATGGCGCAGCTACCAGAATTGACCAACGTGACCTGGCACGTTTACGCCATGACAGCCGCCGGCTTGGGGATTATTTATCTGTTTCCATTGTTGCCGGCCATTGGTAAAACCATTCCCTCACCGCTTGTCTGCATTATCGCCTTGACCGTGATGGCCATGCTTTTGAATCTGGATATCCGTACCGTCGGTGATATGGGGCAGTTACCGGATACCTTGCCTGTTTTCCTTTGGCCCGATGTACCGCTGAACCTGAGCACCCTGCAAATCATATTGCCTTATTCTATAGGCTTGGCCGTTGTGGGTTTACTCGAATCCATGATGACCGCGACCATTGTGGATGATCTGACCGACACCAAAAGTGATAAAAACCGTGAGTGCAAAGGTCAAGGCATTGCCAATATCGGTGCGGGTCTCTTGGGTGGAATGGCCGGATGCGCCATGATCGGTCAATCCATTATCAACGTCAAATCCGGTGGCAGAGGGCGACTTTCGACATTCACTGCCGGTGCATTTTTACTGGTTATGGTGGTGTTTCTCGATGAGTGGTTAAAGCAAATCCCCATGGCAGCGCTGGTTGCGGTGATGATCATGGTATCCATAGGCACCTTCTCATGGGATTCGCTCAGAAACCTGAAAAAACACCCCTTATCCACCAACATTGTGATGATCACAACGGTGGTGGTGGTCGTGGCAACACATAATCTGGCGATCGGTGTGTTTGTCGGCGTCCTGTTGGCGGCATTGTTCTTCGCCAACAAAATTGGTCGCTTTATGGTGGTGAAGGCTGAAAAAACCGAAGCAGGGCATCGTAGGTATAATGTGGTAGGCCAGGTCTTTTTTGCTTCGGCAGATCACTTTGTGGAATCCTTTGATTTTAAAGAGGTGGTCGATTGCGTCACTATCGATTTGCACCTGGCCCACTTTTGGGACATCACATCGGTCGCGGCGCTGGATAAGGTGGTCATAAAATTCCGGCGTGAAGGTGCTGAGGTGAAGATCATTGGCATGAATGAGGCGACACGTACCGTTGTCGATAAATTCGGTGTTCATGATAAACCGGAAGAAGTTGAAAAACTGATGGCTGGCCACTAACCCTCGGAGAAGAATAATGACAAAGCATCAAATTACCGCCTGTATAGATGGATCAGCCATTTCAACCGCTGTGTGCGATACTGCCGCCTGGGCAAGCTCTATCCTGGAAGCACCGCTGACCTTTCTGCATGTATTGGAAAAATCCCTATCACCCGCAAAAGAAGATTTGTCCGGAGCCATTGGCCTCGGGAGCCGTGAACACCTTCTGGATGAGCTGACAGCGCTGGATGAAAGACGCAACAAGGTGGCTATTGAGCACGGCAAGCACCTGCTGGAAGATGCGGTACAAAGGGCGATGGCCGCCGGAGCTATTGATGTCACAGGAGAGCAGCGACACGATCAGTTATTGGATGCTCTGTTAGCTTGCGAAGAAAGCACCCGCTTGTTTGTTATTGGCAGGCTCGGGGAGGATCACGACTCGAATAAGCAAGTGATAGGTTCCCATATCGAAAATGTCGTGAGGGCCATCCATACGCCAATATTAATGGCGACAGGACAATTTTCGACGCCTGGCAACTACATGCTGGCTTATGATGGCAGCGAAACCGCCGATAAGGCCATTGACCGCATCGCTAACAGTCCGTTGCTTTCCAATCTTCATGGGCATGTTGTGATGGTTGGCAAGGACACTTCTGAAAGCCGAACTCGCCTGGACAATGCATGTAAAATTCTATCCAATAAAGGGCATCAGGTTCATCCCCATCTGCTTAAGGGTGATGTCAATAGTTGCCTGATGGACTTTCAGCAAGGTTTCAATATAGAGCTGAAAGTGATGGGGGCCTATGGTCATTCGCGGATCAGAGAATTTATCGTCGGCAGTAATACCACTAAAATGCTATCCACGAGTACCGTTCCGGTGTTGATTTTGCGCTAGCCCGATAGGGTAGTGGATCAATGACTGATCTTGCGAAGAAGCGACTGCCCTGGAGCACCTCAAAGAAGAAGAGCGTTAACCGGGCTTCCGGTCAACTCTGGAACGAAATAAGATGGGAAAGTAAGTCACGACAAAAATGCCGTAGGCCAGCACCCAGAAACCACCTGCAATCAGCATCAGAGAGTGAGAATAACCTAAGCTGAATGACGACAAAACGCGCACAACGAACGCGCACATCATCAGCACGAAAGACAGTGTCATTATTGGGGAGGCCACAATTGGTCGGCCTGTATGACCCAGTGACACCCGGGATATCATAGACAGGATCATCACACCCATTCCCCCAACGGTGATTGCATGGTAAGCAGCGGATGCCGACTTAAATACATTTATTTCTGACAGGCCGACTAAGACCAAACCGAGAGCCATTGCCCAGTAGCTGACATGAAGTGACCACACCAGAGGCGCACCAAACGTGACCCATATCCGCCAACGAAAAGCACGGATCATGTTAGCGAGGCCTGCAAACAGGTATATGCCTGCCTCCAGAGGGGTCGGCAGCACTATAATCTGCAAACTGATTGGCACGCAGAGGAGGACAGAAAAAATGGCACACCTTTCTAGCCATGGAAGGCTGGCAACCCGCGGTGTTTGAGTCCCGTTAGCGGTAAACATGGGAAACACCCTTCCTCCCATAACACACATTACCAGAGCCACTAACATGATCATGGTGTGAGCCAGGCTCAAAAAGCTTACCGGTGATGGGTGCGTCAAGGCGTAATGCATCCATCCATTAAGTAGTGCCATGAGCAAAAGTATCGGCACAAACATGAGGTTGCGCCACATTCTCGCCTTGATGACTGGCACCGCTAAGCAAACAGCCGCGAGTGGCAGAAAGAGCAAATCTACGCCACTGATAAAGTACGACGACAGATACCCAGGAGCCAGCATAGCTATGCGTCCAAGCAACCAGATGATAACGAGAGCCGCCAATGGCCACCCTTTTACACTGGATACCTGAGTCCAGCTTTGAACGGCTGTAAGCAGAAAGCCAACGATAATAGCGACAACAAAGCCAAATAACATTTCATGCAGATGCCAAAAATAACTTCCGCCCATGGGAGAAAAAGCCATACCAAGACTGAAATTGGCAAGCCACAAAGCAGTGCAGATGATGCTGAACAACGCTCCCAGCCAGAAAAATGGCCGAAAGGCCAACCTGAAAAATGGCCAGATATTCTCCTGGATCTCAGGCAAGTTACCGGAGCGGTTAATTACCACTTTATTCATCGAATAGCCGCTTTGCTTGAGTTAACAGTATCGAATTTAGCAAACCAAGTGGAAAACACCTTTAAGCCAGTTGGTTTGCGCACGCAAGGCCCGTTGGAATCAGCTCGCAGCCTTAAGTTCTTCCGCAGGCCCGAAAAACTCATAATGACGCTGTGATTCGGGGATACGTAAATCATCTGCAAGCCCATTCAGACAGGACATAAACGGTTTCGGCCCAAGGAAGTACAACTCCACATCACCATCCGCAGGCAGTAGATTACACAATATCTCCTGATTGATAAAACCAGTGGCGTCTGGCCTATCCTCTGGCAGCGGCTTTTCATAGATAATAAAAGTACGAAGGTTTTCGTGCTGTTGGGAAAGCGCTTTCAAGTGACCACCAAATGCATGATGGCGTCCGTTGATTGCTGCATGCACAAAAACGATCGGCCGACCGCTGGCAACACAACTGTTGAGCATGCTAATGGCGGGTGTAATCCCCACGCCGCCAGTAACAAAAACAACGGGGCGTTTCGTGTGGTGACTCGATGGATCCAGCACAAAGCTCCCCGCTGGCGCGGTGAGTGTGACCACATCGCCTTCACGTGCCTGGTTATGCAAATACCCCGACACAACTCCGTCCTCCTCGCGTTTAACGGAAATACGCAGGCCTTCTTGTCCTGGTGCATCAGACAGGCTGTAATTACGGCGGACACTTTCACCATCAACGGTGAGAATCAATCCCACATATTGCCCAGGCGTAAAATCAATCACTGTTTCTCCTTCACACGGCATTAAGTAGAATGATGAAATAACCTCACTCTCTTTGACAATGCGATCAATTCGAAATTGTCGTTCGCCGCGCCAGCCGCCTCGGCGTTCGTTGTTACTTTGGTAAATCTCTTCTTCCGCTTTGATCAGCAAATCCGCCAATTGCTGATAGGCTGCCTGCCAAGCATCGGCAATTTCGTCGGTGACTGCATCGCCCAGCACCGCACCGATAGCCTCCATCAAGCACTCTCCCACAATGGGGTAATATTCCGGAAGAATATTCAACGAGCAATGCTTGTGGGCAATCAGACTCACCGCATCACCAAGTTTATTCAGCTGATCAATGTGCGTAGCATAGGCCACCAGTGCATTGGCCAACGCCTGGCGCTGGCTTCCTTTCTGCTGATGGGTTTGGTTGAAAAGCGTCTTAACCCTGGGGTAACGCTCAAACATCAGCGGATAGAAGTACTCGGTAATTTCACGCGCATGCTGCCCGACAACGGGGGCGCTTGCTTTAATTATGTCTATTTGTTTTTGATTCAGCATAATATCGTACCTTTTCTTAAAGTTAGAAAGACAGTTTTAATGTTTTTTCGGCGGATCATTCTTTAACAGAGCGCGGCTTCCCTCTGGCAATCGAGACCTGCTGCCTCGTCTGCTGCTGCGGTAAGCGGTTGAGTAAATACGAGCGCTGCAGTCAACACGATGAATAGCTTTTCTCTGGTTCATAATTGGTGTATTTGGCCTTTTTCATTTTAATTCGGCCTGACTTATGCCTTGAGTCATTAGTGCGTGTTCACGCGCACATTCGACCAGCTCAGCTAAGTCTTCCGGGTTGATATCGATGAAAGAATCCTGTTTTTTTAGTGCATACTGATAATCATCATACCCTAGCTCAATAAGGTCATGTTTCTTGACAAGCGGGTGCTTGTGCGGTTTTAAGTAGAGCATGTGGACGGGATAACGCCGCCAGGGAAACAGGCAGTTATAGACAATGCCGGCACACACCAGTGTCGCTGCATTAATTAATGCGGGCGCAACTACGAAGCCGTAGCCCAAGGCCTGAATATCAGGGCCACCGGTCACCGCGATCAACGCTACAGCACCACCAGGCGGATGCAGGCATCGTAGATAGTGCATGGCCGATACAGATAAGCCAACGGCAACAACCGCTGACAAAGCCGAACTATCTATCCATTGCTGGCACGACACACCGATAAATCCTGATACAAGATAGCTGCCTATCGTCGGCCACGGCTGTGATAAGGCACCGTGAGGCACAGCAAACACCAAGACTGAGGACGCAGCCACCGAAGCCATCAACAACACCAAAGCGTGGTCAGGTGAGTAGAAACATAGTGCGCCATAGACAATAAGAATTCCGATGGCTGCCCCTAGACCTGAAATGAGTTTTTCAGCATGCGAGGTATTGTCCGGGGGAACACCCAGACAGTGCCAAAGGGTGAAAGCGCAGTGCCCGATGGTCGAAAAAGCTGCTCTCATTTCTTTTGTCGCGCCTGAGCTGCCAAACGCATAATGCAGCCAAGCTTGATGCCAGCAGCGCTGACCATTGCAGCAGCATGGCCAAGCACAAAAAAAGGTACCGCCACAGATTGCTTCAGGGCAAATATAAGTGTTAAACACCCTGTGACAAGGACAGAAGAAGCTGTCATCAATGCGCCATCAGCTTTATTGAGATCCATATTGAGCCCCCTCTGGAAAAACACGAACGCACTATATAGGGGCTGTTTAATGATGTATAATGAATATAACGCCGTTTTAATATGAATAATTTTTATATATGGATATTTCTCTTATCAGAACTTTTATGGAAGTCGTGAACTCTGGAAGCTTTATCAAAGCATCGGAAAGACTTCATGTCACCCAAACCGCCGTCACAGCGCGGATTCGTTCATTGGAACAAGAGTTGGGGAGCAGGCTTTTCGTTCGTAATCGCTCGGGTGCAAAATTGACCCTCGAGGGAGAGAACTTCCTGCCCCACGCAATCGACATTAACAACACCTGGAATCACGCAAAGCGAAGCATTGGCCTGCCCGAAGGTCATCAGTCTCGGTTGCGTATTGGTAGTGAGACCAGTCTTTGGAATCCCTTGTTGGTGAACTGGATTACATGGATTCAAGCTGAAATCCCCCAGGCTGCTGTCGACTCGCAGATTGCCGATCAAGCTATTTTGATCAAGGCGCTGGAGCGAGGCCAACTTGATGCCGCCATTGTTCACATACCTAATTATTATGCCGGCTTTAATGTAGAGCAGCTGCTGGAAGAAAAGTTGATTCAAGTACAAAGTCCAGTCAGTCGCGAACCGGATCTGTACATAGATTGGGGGCATGAATTTGAACGCCAGTACAAAGCAGCCGTTCCCTCCAGAAATCAATGCGCCTTTAGCTTCGATCTGGGACCCGCTGCTCTGCAATTTATGCTTCAAGTTGGAGGTAACGGATGGTTCCGTACCCGCGTCGTTCAGCCTTATCTGGAAACAGGCAGGCTACATCGAGTTACTGATGCGCCAGAGTTTACTTATCCAGTGTACTTAACCTACCGCTCAGGTATTGAAAAGCCTGTTCTGA
>JBECKY010000011.1:0-14155 GCA_040235475.1 Pseudomonadales bacterium | reverse complement strand
CACAAGTAGATCGCCTTTTTCATAACCTATGGCAGAAAAACTGGTGACAGCGCTTAAGAGCACGCATAGAGAAGTTATTGGTTTTTTCATAATCCGTTTCCTTGTTTGATACGATAACCAGGAGCATTGTTGTCCTTAGTTATTAAATGCCGGGCACTCAAAAGAAATAGCGTAAACAGGTTTAATTTTACGATTGATAACTGCTTGATTAATGCGACCAATTAACAGATATGATATATATTCATGCTATGAATTTTAATTTTGATAACGGGTTATATTTTTTGAAAGCAATATTTAAAAATATTGTAAGCATTGAATAATGTTGAGTAATTTTTTTTAACGTAATGTTAAGCGGGTGTAATACAGGACGTGATAAAAACCTAAGCCCTTGTCGATAGCAAGGACCTAGGTTTGAAGGTTTTAATCTGAGAGGCTATGTACGCTTAGTTATTTTTTGTGGCGCATTTTTTATGGTACTGGCGTAACGTTCGTGCAGGCTGTGGTAGAGGTGGTCTTTAAATTCCGCAACGGACGCATTTAATTCTTTCATGATCTCCACCAGGTGTTCATTGTCTTCGCGTCCCGACCAGATTTTTATATAAGTGCCTTCCTTGTAGCCGTTGTCCTGGCGGAAAAAGTTTAATACATTTTTGCCGACATATTGGCAAAACAAATCATCCCAGCTCATATCGCAATCCCTGATCAGCGCATTAAAAAGAGGAATACTTATTTTACGGGCGACAGCAAGACCCATCATTAATTCCAGCTTGGCGATTAAATCGAGTTCAGCAATAATATAAGTTTGATGATCAAACTCTATTGCTACTTTCTCAGTATCTACACTGTTTAAGTAATTGGTCGCAGAATCTATATCCCCGGATTCCTCTATTAAAATATAAGAAAGTACAAAGTGCCAAATGTCCACCAGTTCCATTTGTAACTGGGGCATGTCACAATTTTGCGCTTTCCACCATTTCCAGCCATGATGTTCCATGGCCTCTGCTGCTTCAATGACAATGGCTCTAAGATAAGGGTGACCAGCGTCAAGCCATGCCGGGTTTACTTTAGCGTTCATTTTGGCTTGCAGTTCCAGCATGGTAGTGGCTTGTTCTTTTGAAAGCATTAGTGTTCCTGAAGTGAATCTAAAAATTTTATTAAGTGTTGATTAACGATTTTTGGTTGTTCGCATTGAGTCCAATGCCCGCAGTTGGGAATTCTTTGATTAACTTTTAAGTTGGGTACATAGTCTGTCATTCTATTTAAACTGCCCGCACTGAACAACATAACCGGGTCTTTGTCGCCCGCTAAAAACAGCGCAGCCTGGTGTATTATTTTATTAGCATTGTCATCGGCAAGCTGGGGTGTTAATGCCCAGTTTCGATCCAGGTTCCGATACCAGTTCAATGGGCCGCGAAAACCGGACCGCTGAAAACGTTTTACATAATAGTTTAGCTCATCCTGGCTTAGCCAGTCAGGCAATGTATCCGGTACCGGCATACTATCGAGTAAATTGGCGTCCCTGGGTTTAATACTGGCCATGCCTGCCAGTGGGGCGTCTGCAGACCAGCCATAAAATATTTTACTTAGAGTGCTCTGAATATCAGTTTCCAGTTCCTGCTCAGCTTTTCCTGGTTGTTGAAAATAGAGCATGTAGAAAAAGACATCTTTAAAAATTTCTTTTTGTTTAACAAGAGGGGGTGTGCTGGGTCGCCCCCCATAGGGAATCGACAGTGCGCCCACAGCAGAAACCTTGTTTGGGTGTAATAATGCTGTGTGCCATGCTACAGCAGCCCCCCAGTCATGGCCAATAACCACGGCTTGTTCATAGTCTAATGCGGTAATAAGTCCAACAATATCGTTGCTAAGTTCAATGATGTTATAGGCCTCAATGGCTGTCGGTGCATCGGTTTCACCGTATCCGCGCATATCCGGTGCAATCACTTTGTAGCCTGCCTTTGCAATAGCCGATATTTGGTGGCGCCAGGAAAACCAGGATTCGGGAAAGCCGTGAACCAACACCACCAGCGGGCCTTCACCCTGTTCGGCGATGTGGTAGTTGATACCGTTGGTTTTCAGACTGCGGTGGCTGAGGTTTCGCATGGCTTGATTGTGCCAATAATCAAGCCATATTGCTATGGTGGTTTGAACATGTTGTAAGAGGAGTAAACCTTGGAATTTGCGGATGGGTCCAGGCAATTTGCAATTAAATCAATTGATTGGGTGTTTTTCAAGATCGACTATTTTAAAAAAAAGCCGCTATTCAAGGATAAATAGCGGCTTTAAGCGGACTAATCTATATCAAGTTTTACGATTGATAAATCGGGTCTTTATTAGCTTGTAAAAGTATATCCAGGCCACTTTCAGCATTGGCTTTCTTAGCTAATTTTAATTCCTCTTCGGTGGCATATTTTTTATCCCATTCCAGTATCATTGGATCGACAATCCGGTGCCATAAAGGTGGAAAAGCACTAAGGAGGATGGTTCCAGCATAACCATAAGGCATCATTAATGTGTCAGGGTAAGCTTTCAGGTTCCAAAAAGGCACATCACCGCGAGCATGGTGGTCTGAATGGCGGGTCAGGTTATACATCCATACACTGCTAAAGCGCTTATTGGAGTTCCATGAGTGGCGGGGTAGCACCGGTGTAGTTTCCATATTACGGACAATGCCGTAGTGTTCGATAAAATTAACAAATTCCAGCAATGACTTGCCAAATAGCGAGGTTGCAAGCCACCAGCCAACGCCGGCCCACCCGGCTACTGCGTAAGCAAGCACAAAAAGGCTAAGAATCATCAGGTTGCCGCGCAACATCTGACTACTTGGCCCCCAGATCGATTTACCGGTCTTGGCCAGTCTTTCTTTTTCAATTTCCCAAGCACTTAGGTAGCTTAATAGAGACGAGCGAATAATGAATTTATAGATGTTGTCACCTCTACGGGCGGTAGCCGGGTCGTGGGGGGTGCCGAGTCGAATGTGGTGGCCATAAACATGCTCAATTGCAAAAGAACAATCGTTGCTAAAGGCCAGTAACCAGCGGCCAAAAAACATGGCGACTTTGTCTGAGGTGCGATGAGTAAGTTCATGACCAACGATAGTGCCTCCAGCGCCGATCATAATGCCGGTAATAAATAGGGCGACAAGGCCGTCAACGAAGGAGAACTCCAGATGGTTTTGCATAACTGACCAGCCAAAGCTTTCCAGTGTTGCGCCAATGCCTAGCCAGTCTCCCGGTGCCAACTGCCATAGAAAGGCAAAAAATATCATGAAAAGAAGGGGAAGATGGGCGTACATAAAAAAGTTCAGGATCTGCGTATATTTTGGATCTGCTTCCTCGGTTTCATCACCTAACAGTGCGTCACCAAGCAAGAGAAAAATCAGGCCTAACACTGCCATAGAAATTAATGCGTAGCCGCCATGTAAAATGGCTGCCAAGCTCAGTATCATCGCCGCAGGAAATGTCATGTATCGTAAATAGTAACTCATAAACTACCTCGTTCTCGTTAATATATTTAATTATTAAATGGGCCAATTAAGCCGTTATGGGATTATTATTTTTATTCAGAAAATAGTTTTGCGTTGCATTAATTAAATGCTCTTGCTTACTGTTAAGGTTAGTCACGGCAATGTTTTCTTTTTTTGCTTCTAATGCAAATTGCCCACCCCATTCAAGGAACCTTTTATTTATTAAGTGATGTTCTATGGGTGGTATTGCTGCCAGTAAAAATATAATACCAATGATCCCGTAGGCGGCTAACCAGGGGGAGGTCAGTATTGCGAGAATAATAGCGCCGAGGACAAAATAAGTGCCAACGAAAAAGCGGCTGTATTTCCAGATTGGAGAAAGTGACATGGCATAGCTAACCTTTTGATTTAATTTGTTATTTGAAGGTCTTTGCAGTAAAACAACATGCTGAATCAGCGCACGGAGTTACTATAAAACAGGATAAGCAGAGGGAGGCCCGCTGACAAACGAAAAATTTTTGATGATTGGTGAAAGGAATTTAAGGTGAAGGCTTTTTTATTCAGCGGGTGGATTAGGGTAGTTTCTGACAACACTGAAAATCAATTGCTTGACACTTAAAAGCACCTCGTCATTTTTGAGTTCAGGCCGATAGACAATATAAGCTGCCATATCAGACTCAACGATTTTTTTAATAGGTACAATCAACTTTCCAGTATTGAGCTGGTTAGTAATCAGGGGAATGTGCGCCATTAATACCCCCAGGCCCCGTTCGGCGGCTCTGATGGCGGCGCCGGGTTCGGTTAATATGAGAACATTTTGTGGCGAAAAGTCATCAAGGCCTTGATGTTTCGCCCATAGTTTCCAGCCTCTCAAATCATGATGAATATCAATGAGGGTATGTTTTAGAAACTCACTGGCATCATTAACCGGATTGGCTTTAATGTAGTCGCGGGTGCAAGCGGGTAAAATCCAGGTGTTAATTAAGTGTTCGGCTTCAAGCCCTGGCCAGTTACCGGAGCCAACGCGAATGCCGATATCGATATTTTCCCTGGCAAAGTCAAGGGTTCTGGTTTCGGTATCAACCTGAAATTTCACCTCCGGAAATTCTTTTTGAGCTTTGCCCAAATAAGGAATAATAAATTGCTCGGCGATTGATCCCAGGGCGGTAATGACAAAGGTTTTTTGAATATGGCGATTAATAAATTGATGGGTGCCCTTTATGAGTAATTGCAAAACTTCATCGATTAGTGTCAGGTATTCTTCGCCTGCTGGGGTTAAGGCTAAATCACGGGTTGAACGGGTAAATAGTGTTGTGCCTAATAATTCTTCGAGGGATTTGATTTGGTGACTGACAGCGGATGGCGTTAAATGTAATTCATCTGCTGTCTGTTTGAAGCTTAGGCACCGGGCAGCAACACGGAAAGATCTTAATTGCTGCATGCTGGGAATAAGGTCTGCCATAACTATTTATTATAATTAGCTAGCTTGAGGGGTGTATATATTGGTGTCTGGTGCAGGTGAAAACAGCAGGCTATGTTAGTAAGCAATGCAAATGAAAGCAAACTTTATTTTTTTTGCCATACAAGCAGGCGGTTGTTGGCGGGCATCGCCACGTCCTGGACTAAAACCAGTTGCTTGCTGGCTGCCAGTTCGTTGACAGCTTCAAAATCCCTGATGCCACTGTTTGCATCCCGTGCTTTCAGCCAGGCATCGAAATCTTTATTACTGGCGCTGGTAAAATCTCCCTGGTAATTAAAGGGGCCGTAGACGATGCATAGGCTATCCTTGCAAAGCACCTGACTAACACCTTCAAAAAAATCAATCACCAAAGGCCAGGCAACTATATGCAAGGTATTTGCGGTAAAAACTGCCTGAGCCTCATTGATTGGCCAGGGATGGTGCGCAACGTCCAGCTTAATAGCGGGGCTGATGTTTGTTATACCTGATTCACAGCGCCAGCATTCAATATTTTTCAGGTTATCTGCAAGGTCAGTGGGTTGCCAGTTTAGTCGAGGCAAAGCGGGGGCAAAATACACCGCATGCTGGCCTGTGCCACTGCCGATTTCAAGCAGTGTTCCAGATGTGGAGTCCAGCAAGCCTTTTAGCGATTGCAGCAGGGGGGCACGATTACGCTCGCAGGACGGGGCGTGTATTTTGTCTTCCAGGTTGCTCATTATCAATGACGCCCTCTGTTTCCAGGTTAAGGCATGGCTGTAGATTATAGCTTAAAAATCCTAAAACGGTGCTGAACATGATCTGGGCGATACGGTTGATGATTTTTGCGGTATCGCCGGTTATGCAATCACGCCAAACCTGGCAAGCTGTCCTCTGGGTAAAACCACGGTGATTGTTGATATGAACGATGACAGTCAAAGCTGGCATCAACTGTAGATCAGCCTGACTTTAGTAATAAAAAGTAATTCGCCAGGCATTGTCTGGTATTTTTTTTTGTTATTAAGTAAGCATGCAGTTGATTTTGCCAATGCTCAGGTGTTTAAATTTAGGCAATAAATTTTCTCAAAAAGGGGTGCAAAGTTGCCAAAGGCCAGTGAATTGAAAAAAGGGCTCGTTGTTGAAATTAATGGCGTACCTTATGTTATAAAGCAATTAGAAGCTAAAAGCCCTTCATCACGTGGTGCGGCCACACTCTACAAGGTCAGGTTTACCAATTTAAAAACCGGGCAAAAGCTTGACGAATCTTACAAAGGTGATGACTTTTTAAAAGCAGCTGATTGTCTGCGTGCGCCGGTACAGTATTCCTACCAGGATGGCGATACCTGTATTTTTATGAATATGGAGGATTACAGCCAATACACGCTTAATAAGCATGACCTTGAAGGCCAGTTGGAATACCTGACTGAAGGCCTCGAAGGCATTACTGTATTGCTGATGGATAATGAAGTGCTGTGCATTGAATTGCCGCAGTCAGTTGATTTGACAATTGTTGAAACCGCACCGGCTATTAAAGGTGCTACTGCTGCCGGTCGAACTAAAACCGCAAAGCTGGCCAGTGGGCTTGAGGTGCAGGTGCCTGAATACCTGGAAATCGGGGAAACTATAAAGGTGAATACAAGCAATGCTAAATTTATGTCGCGTGCATGAGTTGATGCTGTTTATGGATAATCACTGATTAAAAGTTTATTAAGGGCGCAATAAACTGCCAAACATTATTTTTAATAATGTTTTGCGCTTTGCTGTTAGGATGAATTCCGTCATCTTGCATAAGCTCTGCATGGCCGCCAACACCTTCAAGGAAAAAAGGCAACAAAGGTGTGTTTGTGGAAACTGAAACGCGTTTAAAAACCTGCTCAAATTGTTGGGTATATTGCTTGCCATAATTGGGTGGTAGTTTTATCCCCAGTAAAAGCGGTTTTGCCCCCAGCTTACGGCTAAGGGATATCATTTGTGTCAAGTTCATCTCTATGGTTTGTAAAGCTTGCCCTCGAAGACCATCGTTGCCACCTAATGCTATGAGTACCCAGTTGGGCCTGGTATCTTGTAGAGCCTTAGGCAAGCGAGCGAGACCACCTGAGGTGGTGTCACCGCTAATGCTGTCATTAATAACCAGGATGGGTTTGTCAAGTTCCTGCAATTGTTTTTGCAATAAACTCACCCAGCCTTTACCCTCAGGAATACCGTAACCCGCACTGATGCTATCGCCCAAAATTAAAATTGTGGCATGGGCATTAATGTTGGCTTTATCAATTGCAACAGCCGATGAAAACACTGGGCTTGTGAGGGCTAGCGTACAAACTATCAGCAACCAGGGAAGTAATGCTCTGCGCCTTAGACTAATGCGGGTAATTCTTTTCAAAGTTAAACCTCTTTTGTTAAAGTGTTGCAATACACCCTCTGAATTAAGTCTATTATCCTAAACATATCACAGGTAGTCGCAAAGTGAGCAATAAAGCAATTATTGAGGTATCGGCTGTTGAGAAAACAGTATTCATGGGCGGTGAGCCGTTACAGATATTGCAAGCAACCAGTATGGCCATTGATAAGGGCGATTCGCTTGCCATTGTCGGGGCCTCTGGTTCAGGGAAATCAACCCTGCTGGGCTTGTTGGCAGGCCTGGATTTACCCACCAAGGGAAATATTCGCTTGGCGGGACATATGATCACTGATTTATCCGAAGATCAAAGAGCCGCCGTGCGTTTGCAACACGTGGGCTTTGTATTTCAATCCTTCCAGTTAATGCCCAACCTTACCGCATTAGAAAATGTCATGTTGCCCCTTGAGTTACAAAATGCAGCTGAAATAGAAGCCAAAGCAAGGCAAATATTAGACAGGGTTGGTTTAGCTGCCCGCTTACAGCATTACCCTAAACAACTGTCTGGCGGTGAGCAGCAAAGGGTGGCCTTGGCTCGGGCTTTTATTACCGAACCGACGGTATTATTTGCCGATGAACCCACTGGCAACCTTGACAGCCATACCGGTGAACGGATAGCCGATTTATTATTTCAACTCAACCAGGAAAAGCAAACCACATTGGTGCTGGTCACGCATGATAAAAAGCTTGCGTCACGTTGCCAGCAGCTGATAACCCTTGAAGCGGGAAAAATTGTCACCGCTAGTGAGGCGCGATGAAATTAACACAGCGTGTTAGCTTTGCTTTAAAACAATTGTGGCGTGAATGGAAAGCGGGTGAGCTTTATATCCTGGTCGCGGCATTGCTCATTGCCATCAGCAGCCACACCGCCATAGGTTTTTTCACCGATAGAATTGAAAAAGCCATGGAATTAAAATCCAGAGACCTGCTGGGCGGTGATTTGATTATTAAAAGCCCTGAGCCCGTGCCCTCCGAATGGATAGAAACCGCAGAGAAACACGACTTAAAAATTGCCCAGACACAGCAATTTTCCAGTGTTGTCATCAATAAAGACGTGTTGCTGTTGGTGTCAGTAAAATCGGTCAATGATCAGTATCCATTAAAAGGTCATTTAAAAGTTACAGACACACTTTATGGTTCAGAGGAAGCGGTCAAACAAGGACCTAAACCGGGTGAAATCTGGGTTGAAGCTCGGGTTATGAATGCTTTGCAATTGCAAATAGCCAGTAGCCTAACTTTAGGCAGCGCTGAATTTAAGCTTACAAAAATTATTACTCAGGAACCTGATCGAGGAAATTTTTACAGCTTTACTCCACGCGTGATGATTAACCAAAATGATTTACAAAAAACTGAAATACTACAGCCTGGAAGCCGGGTCAGTTATAACTATTTATTTGCCGGATCGGAAGCAGATGTTGGTCAGTTTAAACTTTGGTTGCAAGCAAAGCTAACGCCACGCCAGGAGATAATAGATCTACAAACTGAAAGGCCCAGTGTCTCCAATGCCCTTGATAAAGCCCAGCAATACATGGGGTTGGCGAGTTTGCTTGCCGTGCTGTTAGCATCCGTGGCCATTGCCTCCAGTGCCAAACACTATAGTGAGCGTCATTATGATACCAGTGCCATGCTGCGTTGCCTGGGCTGTCAGCAGCAAGATATTCTGGCAATTTACTTTATCCAATTGACGTTTCTGGCCTTGCTGGCGGGTTGCATAGGCACATTAATTGGTTGGCTGGCACAGTCGGTATTGGTATTTTTACTCAGTGATTTTTTGCCAGAAGCCGTACCGCTTCCAGGGCTTTCTGCATTTTGGTCTGGTATGGCAATCAGTTTTTTGGTTTTGCATGGCTTTTCTTTGCCATCGATTATTCGCTTGAGCACAATGTCGCCTTTGCGGGTACTGCGCAAAGATCTACCACCGATGAGCTTGTCCGCCTGGTTGGTTTATGGTGGTGCTTTATTGCTGGTGGTCATGATGATGTGGTTTTATACCGGCAGTATAAAGCTAACATTGGGGGTAGTGCTGGGTGTTGTGTTGGTGTTTATTCTGGCCGCGCTACTAATCGCATTTTCATTTTGGCTATTGGGAAAAACAGCACACCTATTTTCGCTACCAGTGCGCGCAGGGCTGCGTAACTTATTACGCAGACGACAACATGCCTTAGGGCAGGTTATGGCTTTTGGTTTAACCTTGATGGCCATGCTGGTGGTATTATCGATTCGTACTGAACTGCTTGCTAACTGGCAAAGCACTTTACCGGACGATGCGCCTAATTATTTTGCTATTAACATACTGGATAAAAATAAAGCTGCATTTGAAAATTTTTTAAGTCAAAACAATATTTCAAAAAATACCCTTTACCCTATGGTGAGGGGCCGCTTAACCAGAATTAACGGTGTGCCTGTAAGGGAAGCAGTAAGCAAGGAAGAGCAAGATCATGAAAGCCTTAATAGGGAGCTCAACCTTACTGCTATTGCCGAGCTTCAGGAAGACAATAAAATTATTGCAGGTTCATGGTGGTCTGACGCCTTTGATAAAAAGCATCCCCAGTTGTCGATTGAATCTCGCTTGGCTGAAAAACTTGGCATAGAACTTGGCGACCAATTAACTTTTTTTACCGGTTACAAAGAATGGGAGGCTGAAGTACAAAGTATTCGTTTGGTAAAATGGGAAAGTTTCCGACCTAATTTTTACCTTGTTTTTGAACCTGGTGCTTTAAACGATCTTCCTTTTACTTATATGACCAGTTTTTATTTGCCCGAGGGAAAAAGGCATAGCTTGAATGAATTAGTAAAAACGTTTCCAGAAATTACCATTTTTGAGTTGGACGCCCTGCTTGTGCAAGTAAAAACTATCCTTACCCAGCTTACGCTTGCCGTAGAATATGTTTTGTTATTCGTATTGGCAGCCGGGTTCAGTGTTACCCTGGCTGCGTTAAAAGCATCCATGGACAGTCGTTTGCAGGAAGGGGCCTTAATTCGCACCCTTGGCGCCAGCCGGCAAATGATTAAGCGTAGCCAATGGAGTGAGTTTGCCGCCATGGGGTTTATTACCGGTATTATCGCTGTGGCTGGCACCGAGCTTGTTAAAGGCTTTAGCTACTATTTTATTTTTCATCTAAATTACCAGCCAACGCTGTGGGCCTGGGTGTTGTTGCCTTTTTTAACAGCATTAGTGATTGGTGTTTTCGGGCCTTACAGCAGCCGTAAGATTTTAACTAAAAGTCCAGTACTGGTATTAAGGGAGTTGTGAGCCTGATCTGGTCTTTGGTTATACTAAGGTTCAGGAAACTATCAAAAAACACCGGCTATACCGGCGCTGGGAAAAGCAAGGGCTTAGTGCTGCCCAATATTATATGTTAGACTGCTGATTTTAATTATTTGAGTAAGTCCAATGTCTGATAAATACCCTACTGACCAAACGCGGGTCAGTTATGGCATAGGTCGCCAAATGGGTGACCAGCTAATAGATAATCCCTTTGACGGTATGTCGCTGGACGCCGTGCTTGAAGGCCTTACCGATGCTCTTAATGGCCAGCCCAGTCCAGTCAGTGCCGCTGATTTAGAGGCTGCATTTAAAACGGTCAGCGAACAAATGCGGGCTGAAAAATCCAATGCAGATAAAGCCTTGGCTGCTGACGGCGCTGTATTTTTGGAAAAAAACGCTTTACGTGATGAAGTTAATGTCACTGCGTCTGGCTTACAGTATGAAATTATTACCGAAGGTGCTGGTGAAAAACCCCAGGCTACCTCAAATGTCAGAACCCACTACCATGGTACGTTGATTGATGGTTCTGTGTTTGACAGTTCCTATGAACGTGGTCAGCCTGCTGAATTCCCTGTTAATGGTGTTATTGCAGGCTGGACAGAAGCCTTGATGATGATGGGTGTAGGCTCTAAATGGCGTTTATATTTGCCTTATAATTTGGCCTATGGTGAGCATGGAGCCGGTGGTTCTATTGGCCCTTATGCAACGCTGATTTTTGATGTTGAATTGCTCGACATTGTTTCATAAACGCTGAATACTGAGGTGAAAATTGATTTAATATGTTTTACCTCAGTATATTTTTAATATTGACAAAGTAATTACTTTTGAATTTTTCTGATCTATCTTGCTTGCTTTGGTAACGGATTCTGCCAGAATTCAGGTGCTATTTGCACACTGCTTTCTCCATCACTGACTAATATTTCCTCCTCCTGAAGGGTAAATTGTAGCCGCATATTTTTTTGCGCCATGGTTGCAAGCTCGTCGGTGCTTTCTTTAGCCAAATTTATTATGGTTAAATTTTTAAAGCGATAAAGATGGTTTTTATTTTGCTCCCACCAGAGAGCGGCATTACGTCCGCCATAGCAATATAAAAATACTTGTTTTGCCCTGTTGCAGGCTTTACGCAGCCTTTTCTCATCAGGCATGCCCAGGTCAATCCATATTTCAATTTCATCGCTAAAGCTTTTTTGCCATATCTCCGGTTCGTCATCGCTGCTCAAGCCCTTGGTAAATTGCAATGTGTCGCTGGCATGAATGGCAAAGGCCAGCAGACGCACCATCATTCTTTCGTTGGTTTCTGAGGGGTGGCGGGCAAGTGTGAGAGGGTGTTCGTGATAATAGCCACGATCTATGTCGGCAATTTGCAGGTTAGCCTTAAAAATAGTAGCTTTAAGCGCCATAGCGAATCATTAATCCTGTTGAGATATTTTTCATGTTAAGGCGCTTTATAATAATGATGGTGAAGGAAATTGTGATTATTAAAATAAAAAACGATGTTCATTTTGTCTGAGCCAGAGGCGAGATTCCTGGTAATCGTCGCAAACGCTGGCTAACAAAGCATGGTATTCCGCTGAGTGGTTCATGTGGATCAAATGGCAAACTTCATGGGCTATCAGGTAATCGACTACAGACTCTGGGGCCATCATGATTAACCAATTGAACTGAATGATACCCTGCGCCGAGCAATGGCCCCACTTGCTTTTGGTTTTTCTAAAGCGCACTGCTTTTAAACGATCACTCAAATTGAGTTTATTGACCAATGCTTCAGTGCTGGGCACCATGTGGTTTTTGGCTTGTTTTTTTAGCCAGTTGTTGAATAGCTGTTTGGCAGCGTTATTGTTGCCAGCTTGATTCAGGTTTTTGCCTTGAATAACCAGGTGGTCGTTATCCAGAAATACCTTGTTTTGAGCAGCGGTTTGAAAATTCAAAACCTTGGCTTTTCCTAAAAAAGGAATTTTTGCATGATTCTCTATGGCGAACACTTCGGCGGCTCTTTGTTGCTGTTTTGCCAGTTGTTTTAATACCCAGGATTCCTTTTGGCAGACAAAGTTATTGATAAAATAATTGGGCACTCGAAAGGGGGCGCGCACTTCTACTTGGTTATGGCGAATGTGTATAGCGACGGTTTTACGTTTTGAGCGGGTAACCTGGTAATCAAAAGTTAATGCTTTAGTTGCCTTCATAATTTGACTCTGTTGAGACCCCTATAACGGGAGGTTTGGAAAAGTCTTAGGGGGTAAAGTCGTAAGCAATGCCAGCCAGCAATAATGCCGGATTGATAGGTTAGGTTGTTTAGTTGCTTATGTCAAAGTCACTTCTAAGGGTGTTTATACTGCCATCAGGGTGAACAATTTGCACGAATATAAAGTGAGATCCATTGGATAGAACCGTAGTATCAAATGGTCGGGCCAGACCGGTTTCATCGATGGTGGTTTCAAAGTCGTAGGATATTTCATCTTCAATCTGATACGGGGTTGATGCGATATCTTCAGTATTAAGGAAGAAGTTAACCAGGTTAATATCACTATTGGGCGATACAAAAATATAGGCGTTATCAGACAGTGTTGCACCTTTAAGTGGGAAGGAGGACGAGCGATCGGGGGAGGTGCTTACTTTGATGTCGTAGAGGTCTATGGAAAGCATCACTTTAACACTGGCGCTGTGAAAACCATCGGCAGTAAAGATAACGGTTTCTGAATGGATAATACCCGATGCCAGCCCCAGGCCTGTAGGATCCACAGTAAATTGAATGTCAGTGGGTGCCGTGATACCCACTGACGCTACCGTCAGCCAATCTTTGCTAATTTCGCTAATGCTAAAAGCCGGGGAGGTGCCGTTGTTTGTGTCGATTGTTAGGGTTTTGGGCGCAATGGGCGCCGTTTCGCCAGCCTCAAGATGAAAAGATGTTGTATTTTTGTCAAGAACTAGCGCCGCAGGTGTCGCTGTATCTGAAGAAGAGCCTCCTTCACTACAAGCGAACAATGATAATGCCCACAGGATGAATAGTGACGGGTAGGTAAAAGCTCGAACAATCGTTGCTGCACGCATTTTTATCACCCTTATTATCTGCTTTTTATTATAGGGTAAACCGGGGCTATCACTTGTAAGGAGTGTAATCTATTTGTAAAAATAGCTTACACAATAACACTTGTTGAGACTCCTGCCGTATTATTTAACAACTTATCTTACACAGCTTAGTACGGAATATTGTAATCCGTTAGATTTTTTTGTAATCAAAGTCGAATTATCATAAATAATCATTATGTATAATGATAGTTTCTGAGTCTCTTATGGAGTAAGGGGGGTGTTTTTTATTCCAGCCAAGCATTTTGACTGTACTCCTTGCCATTCAAAGGCAGTACCCACATCTGGTACATGGACACAAACCACATAAATGCAGAGGCCATGGAATAGCTGAAGCCGGCTATAATCGTCATCCAGGCAAATCCAGGGTGAAACTTTGTCAGCCACCATGACAAGACATCAACGATCAAAAAAGTAAAAGGCAAGGCAATGGCCAGCCACTTAAGCCATTTGGGAATACCGATTGCCAGGCTGAAAATCAGCCCGATAAAGAAAAAGATAAAGGCAATG
>JBECKY010000005.1:0-6097 GCA_040235475.1 Pseudomonadales bacterium | reverse complement strand
CGCGCAAACCCTGAAAATTGCCACACTTTCACCCGATGGCTCCGTGTGGATGAAAAAAATGCGTGCTGGAGCAAATGAGATCTCTGAAAAAACTCAAGGCCGGGTTAAATTCAAGTTTTACCCTGGCGGGGTTATGGGTGATGACCCTTCTGTACTGAGAAAAATCAGAATACACCAATTGCATGGCGGCGCGCTGGGCGGCGGCTCTTTATCCAGCGTTTATAAAGACTCCCAGGTTTATAACCTGCCATTAAAATTTAAAACCTTTGAAGAAGTTGACTATGTTCGCTCCCAACTCGATGAGAAAATTATTAAGGGCTTTGAACAAGGTGGCTTTGTCACCTTCGGTTTAGCCGAAGGCGGCTTCGCCTATGCCATGTCAAAAGCCCCGATCAACACAATTGATGAATTACCGAAACAAAAAATATGGGTGCCAGATAACGACAAAGCTTCTCTGGAAATTATCCGCACCTATGATATCAAACCCATTCCTCTACCTTACGCCGATGTACTAACAGGCTTGCAGACCGGCATCATTAATACTGTTGCAACCTCCCCCATTGCCGCCGTTGCATTACAGTGGCACACGCAAATTGATTACATCACCGACATTCCACTGATGTATTTTTATGCTGTTTTAGCCGTTGATAAAAAAACCTTTGATAAACTGTCAATCGAAGATCAAGGCATTGTTAAACAAGTGATGAGCGCAGTATTTAAAGACCTCGATGCCATCAATCGACAAGATAACATTGCCGCTTTTGAAGCCCTGCAAAACCGCAGCATTAAAGTCCAACGACCTGCCGATGCAGACCTTCAGCAGTGGTACAGTAAAGCAGAAGAAGCCAGTCAACGCCTGGTGGACACCGGGGAAATATCTGCAGAAATCTTACAGATTTTTGAAAAACACCTGGCTGAATTTCGTAAAAACAAAACACAGTCAAGCAAACGCTAAACCTGGGATCCTCTGATTTAAAATATTTAATGCGTAAATTTATTCACGTTCTGCACATTTTAGAAGACACCGCACTGGTGGGTATTTTAGTGTCGATCATTATGCTTGCCGTTACCCAGATAGCGTTACGTAACTTTCAGGACTCGGGCATCATTTGGGGTGATAGCTTATTACGCATCATGGTTCTCTGGATAGCCTTAATCGGCGCCATGGTAGCAAGCAGAACCGATGGCCACATCAGCATCGACTTGGTATCGCGCTACCTGCCAGAAAAATGGCAACATCGGGTACAACTGCTTGCTTATCTTTTTTCCGCTCTTGTGTGTGGCATTACCTGTTATTACAGTGTGGTTTTTGTTTATTACGAGTTCCTTGATGGCAACACAGCCTTTGCCGCTGTACCTGCCTGGGTTTGCCAAACAATTATACCCTTCGCTTTTGCAGTTATGAGCCTACGCTTTGTAATCAGTGCCATTCGACATTTACAAGACCGCTCTCCACCCCCAGTGGATAACCCTGTATGTTAATGGCTATTGCTTTGCTATTGGTGGTGCTGGCTTTTTTCGGCGCACCATTATTCACTATTATTCTGGCTGGGGCGCTGCTGGGTTTTTATCGCAACGAAGTTGACCTGTCGGTTATTGCCATTGAGCTTTATCGTATTGCCAGCACCCCCATATTGCTTGCCTTACCTTTATTTACCTTTGCCGGTTACCTGCTTGCTGAAGGCAACACCTCGAAACGACTGGTCAAGCTTACCTCGGCATTTATCGGCTGGATGCCCAGCGGCCTGGCCATTGTGGCCTTTTTTACCTGTGCTTTTTTTACTGCTTTCACAGGCGCATCGGGCGTCACCATTGTTGCCCTGGGTGCACTGTTGTACCCGGCATTAAAACAGGCAGGTTATCAGGAAAAATACAGCCTGGGCCTGGTAACCACATCCGGCAGCCTGGGCTTGCTGTTACCACCGTCATTGCCACTGATTCTGTTTGCCATTATCGCCCAACAAATGGGCTACGGCGAACAAGTTGGCATTAAGGATTTATTTGTTGCCGGTTTACTACCCGCATTTCTAATGCTGGCCCTGCTTACTGGCTGGAGCTTATGGTACAACCGCAACGATCCTATTCCGACAGAAAGCTTTTCATTTACTAATATAAAAACCTCCGTGTGGGCAGCTCGCTGGGAAATACCTTTACCCATTTTTGTTTTAGGCGGTATCTACGGTGGTTTTTTTGCAGTCTCAGAGGCAGCGGCCGTAACGGCTCTCTATGTATTGGTGATGAAGGTGTTTTTATATAAAGAAATACCCCTTAAAAGCTTACCTAAAATCATGCGCGAATCGATGGTCATGGTGGGCGGTATTCTACTTATTTTAGGTGTGTCTTTAGCATTTACTAATTTCCTGGTTGATGCCGAAGTACCCAGCAAATTGTTTGCGCTGATTCAAAACAACATTCAAAGTAAAATAGGTTTTCTTTTAACCTTGAACATTGTATTGCTTGTTTTAGGTGCCATTCTTGATATTTTTGCGGCCCTGGTAATTATGGTGCCCTTGATTTTGCCGGTTGCCATGCAATACGGCATACACCCCATCCACCTGGGTATTATTTTTCTTGCCAACATGCAAATTGGTTACTTTACCCCCCCTGTTGGCATGAACCTGTTTATTGCCAGCTACCGCTTTAACAAATCCATTAGTGAACTGTACCAGGCAACGATTCCCTTCATGCTGGTTTTACTGGTGGCGTTACTATTAATCACCTATATTCCAGAATTAAGTCTGATGTTTGTTTCTCATTAAGTTAGCATTATATTTCTCACCCTAAATTCAGGGAGTTGAACTTTTCTCTCAGTTATTAAATTCATTTTTGTTAAAATTTTACCAAGACCATAAAAGCATTTTTTATTGACCACCTCAACTATTTAACTTTTTTGCAGGATAGTATGACAACACGCATCAGCACTACCATTTCACCCGAGCACGTCATGAGCGTATTGTCTCAAAAAGAGGTGCAGGCGCTTAGCCAGGCAGGGTCTGGAAAAATTCATGAAACCTTAAGACAATGTACTTTAGCGGTTTTAAATTGTGGCAGCGACATTGATGACAGCCGCATTGTTCTGGAACAATTCAAAAACTTTACTTTTGAAATTGAACAACGTAACCGTGGCATAAAATTAAAAGTGGAAAATGCGCCTGAAAATGCTTTTGTTGATGGCAAAATCATTAAAGGCATTAAAGAAAATATGTTTGCGGTTATCAGGGATATTGTCTACATCGACAATCAAATCGAAAATGACTCGTTGTTTGATCTATCACAATCAGAAAGCATCACCAGCGCCGTATTTCATATTCTGCGCAATGCCAAGGCGCTCAAATCCCAAACCCCTCCTGACCTGGTTGTTTGCTGGGGAGGCCATTCAATAAACCGCGTGGAATACGATTACACCAAAGAAGTAGGCTACCAAATGGGCTTAAGGGAATTAAACATTTGTACCGGCTGCGGCCCTGGTGCCATGAAAGGCCCGATGAAAGGTGCCGCTATTGGTCACGCCAAACAGCGGGTTAGCCAGGGTCGTTATTTGGGCTTTACCGAACCGGGGATCATCGCGGCGGAATCTCCCAACCCTATTGTGAATAATTTAGTCATTCTGCCAGACATTGAAAAACGCCTTGAAGCCTTCGTTCGTGCGGGCCATGGTTTTGTTGTCTTTCCAGGAGGAGCAGGAACAGCGGAAGAAATTTTATATTTGTTAGGTATTTTGCTTCATCCGGATAATAAAGACATTCCCTTTCCATTAATTTTCACCGGCCCAAAAGAAAGCAAGGGTTATTTTGAGCAAATCAACAAATTCATTGGCCAGACACTGGGCGAAGAAGCGCAAAATCTTTATGAAATAATTATTGATAACCCTGCACTTGTGGCACGAAAAGTAAAACAGGGCGTTGACGAAGTTTATGCCTATAGAACCAAACACGACGATGCCTACTATTTCAACTGGCTGTTAACCATTGATCACGAGTTTCAAAAAACATTCGCCCCCACCCACGAAACCATGGGGGCCCTGAAACTGAACAAAGATCTTTCCACACATATTTTAGCTGCTAATATGCGTAAGGCTTTTTCGGGGATTGTGGCCGGCAACATCAAAGAACAAGGCATTCAAGCCATAGACGACTTTGGCCCCTTCGAAATAACTGCCACTAAAGAAATCATGCAACCCATGGACGAATTACTGCAATCTTTTGTTGCCCAAAAACGCATGAAGGTGGATGAAGCCAACTACAAGCCCTGCTATTGCTTAAAAGCTTAAGCTAAAAGCATGGCAGCCAATACGCTCATGGGGCAGGCGCTTTTCCTTTACCTCATTGATATAATGCTGTGACGCCGCCGACTAACTAAACAGCAGCAACAGCAAGGGCAAAAGCAAAGGCAAAACAAGTGCGGTAATAACACTCATCAAACCCATAGCCAAACCAGCAAAGGCCCCTGCTTCGCTACTGAGCTCAAAAGCTTTTGCAGTGCCCACCGCATGGGCACTGATACCCAGGACGATGCCTTTGGTAGCCTGATCTTTCACACCCAGTATTTTAAACAGGGGTTGCGCTAACACCGCCCCCAAAATACCCGTAATTGACACAATAATGGCGGTTAACGGCACATAGCCACCGATTTCTTTAGCAAGAATAATGGCTACCGGCGTAGTCACGGACTTGGGCGCCAGGGTCATTAATATTTTCTCATCTGCGCCTAACAAGCATGCAAGCCCTACCACAGACACAACTGCAAAAACCGCCGAACCAACCAAAGTAAGCAGCAAAGGCCAGAATAAAGATCGAACCCGATGAAAATGATTGTACAAAGGCACAGCCAAAGCCACAGTGGCGGCACCAAGCAATAGGCTCAGAAGCTGCGCGCTTTGAATATAGCTTGCGTAGGAAATATCAAAAACAAGCAGCACCGCAATGACCAGTGACAAACCCACCAAGACCGGATGCAACAGTGATAAAAACCCACTGTAACGGTAAATCCATTGCGCCAGCTGGTAGCAGAACAAAGTGATCAACACGCCCGACAAAGGATGAGTGACAACGGCATACCAAGCGTTGATCCAGTTAAAGCTCACACAAAACCCTATTTCTTATTAAAACCCAGCCACCGCATCGACTGCATTGACTTCATTAAAAGCGCAGCAAACACAAACAGCATAATAAAACTTACGATGACAGAAACGCTTAAGAGCAGAATATTGTCTTTCACAAGATCCCATTGCGTAATCACACCGACACTGGTGGGGATAATAAACAGCGGCAGTAAAGGTAACAATCTGTTCGCTACTTGATTGATCGATTGATGGCCAGCATTACTAACAGCCAGAAAAACCAACAACAACACCATACCAACAACAGGCCCCGGAATGGCAATATTCACCAAGGCTGAAATAAATTCCCCCAGCAACTGGAAGAAAACAATAATTAACAAACCTTTCATCAGCTACGCTTTTCCTTTTCAGGCCACAATATTCAACTAATTGATTTTAAAAGATATATCTCGCATCATAGCAAATTTTTACTTTGCCTGACTATTTTTCCTGAATAACCCACTGAAAAGGGTTAAGGGTTTTGTGATTCAAGTAATATTACCTTGTGAAATGGCCCGTTTTATAAAAAACTCATGCCATTGCTTATGTTGATTCACCCAGCATTAAACACAGTATGCACATTGAAGAAATTAAAGTGATTTTGACTTTGGATTAAGCTGTAATAGCTCATATTCGCACCAAAGCTCTGATAAATAATTTTAAAACTAATTGTTTTATGGTTCATCGAGATATAACATATCTAGCCTATAATCAATTACATGAATGAAGTCCTATTCAGTTAGCAACTAATTATACGCAACCTGAAATCTCAATTTGATAGGGGCATTATAAGATGGAATACTTTTCTGACGTTTATTTAAAATTAGCCTGGACCCTCCCCTTAGTTGCACTGGCAGTAGCAACTTCATACTTTTTAGTTTTTAAGGTTTACGCTGATTATTTTAAACCTTTAAGAATCCAATCAACACCTTATACTAAAAAGCTTTTTGTTAATGATGCCTTTTGGTCAGTTCTAAATATAGCTGGAGCAGTCTTTGT
>JBECKY010000089.1:0-50515 GCA_040235475.1 Pseudomonadales bacterium | reverse complement strand
CTATGGATTTGGCAGAAGCGGGGCAAAGCCCGTCTTTTGAAAAGATAAAATCCTCATAAATCAATAGGTCATGATTTATGAGGATTTCACTTTTGACCTCTTCAATTTGCAAACCATTTCTGCCTATAGGCAAAGCCTTACACCAACAGCAGGCGCTTTAAGCGTTACAGAAAACCGCAGTGCAGGGATGAGACAGCTTTGCCGTTCAAGTTGCAGACCATGCACATAAGATAATGATATATAAGAATTTTATTTGATAGCCTATGCGGAGCATCTATACAGAAGGGGTGTTCTACTTTGGCTCTCACTTGCGCTTTTATTGTTTCAAGCTTTGGCTTCATCGCCGCCAGGTAACATGGCTTTTCGCTTTACTGGTCGCTCAGCAATAAACCAGTCAACCGGGCCTAATGGTCAAATTTCACTACAGTTTGTTAAGCCTATGTATCCACATAGTTTGTAAAGTGTAGTGGCTGCAAACGGCCTCCAGGGCGAAACAAAAAATAATCAAACCGGAATAATTTTGTATTAAAAATTGAATTTTTTCCTTTTCTTTTCTTAAAAAATGAATAATATCCTGTCGTAATTTAGTATTAAAAATCCTTGATGAGTTACTCCTTCTTTTTGATTTTATGAGGTTTGATAAGCTATGTTTGATTCATCTTCGATGTCAATTTGGTATGGCCGGTTAAAAACATCAAAATCGACAACGATCGTTATTTTTGACCCCACACTACCCAAAGCACCTAATGGCCAAGTTTATCTTTATAACGCTGAAAGAGGGGCTATTATTAAATACGTGGCAAAGGTTGTAACTCCTTTATTAGAGGATATCGACAAAACCGAGCTCGGCGAAATAAAAAAGGCGCTTAAAAAACCATGGGGATCAGTGCGCAAAGCTTTTATCAACGAGCATGGCGGGAGGGGCCTGGCCTTTCATAAAAAAGCCAAAGCCTGTGGCAAAGCTGAGGGTCCTCTTTCTGAAATCGATAACGAAATCGGTATTGATGATATAGATTGGTCTGATGCTGACGAAATGGGTATGGTTTAAAAACAGGGTTTGGTGACAGCTTTGTTTACTAGTCTAAGGGGGGCAATTAAGGGGCAATATTTTTCTTTGTTAATACTTATCAAAACATAAAGCGCAGCACTACTGTGTACCCGCTTGTTCATAGATGCACAGCCCGACGGCGATCCCCGCGCTAACAGTAACAAACAAGATTCGTCGGGCTTTTCGGAAGCGCCCGCTACGCAGGGCGGCTTCAATGCCGGCGATAAGGGCAGCAGTAAGCGCTCCTTCGAAAGACTCCCCCACCCGTGCAATATGATCGCCAGGAAGCCCAAGGTGCTGTTCCAACACATCCGGAAATTCAGGCGGATCCTGACTGGCAATAACAAGATCGATGTCCTGAAGACTCAGCTGCTCACGGTAGAGAAAATTCTTCAATGCAATCTCAGCACATTCCACACAAGCAGCTAGGTACCCAGGGGCTTCTTTAATGCTCAACAAATTTTGTCCGCCCCATCCCACAGGAAGAGGAGTGCGGCGGGGCTGCCAGTCCACTCGGGCTTCTTTCATATATTCAAACTCGGGGAAATTTTCGAAATGAAAAGCGCGAAAACCTTCGCCCTCTTTCCCTGGTTTAAGCAGCATTGCGCCACCGGCCGCTGGATAGGAGAAGCCACGGGTTTTGCCGGGTGCAGGGTCTGCATCGCTGGCCACGATCATGCCGAGCTGTAGAATGCCTGAGCGAACGAAGCGGTCAATTAACTGCCACGCATTGATGATGCCACAGCCACCATTAGCCAGGTCAAAAGAAAAAGTACCATGACCACTGCCAGGCGGATGCCCAGGATTAGCGCCGATATCTTCTTGAATGAGAGAGGCCAGCGCCGGTTCCCCCAGATTCTTGTCCCGGAAAACACCGACGTTAATGAGCAACTCCACTTCGGCCGCGTCACAGCCGGCTCGTTCAAGACATGTCTTCGCTGCTTCGTCTGCAAGTGCGAGAGCACCTTTTCTTCGAGTCCGACGCAGCGGGGGAATGAGTAACTCAAGCACTCCACTGCCGCAAGGCACTGAGGTGGCGACCGCCTCAATTCGTGTACCCATAGCGCTCCACCAGTTCGTCCATAGTAAAAATCGCCACTCCCACCTCTAAACCCGATGCGAAAGAGATAAGCATGATATTGTCACCCTTTTTAAAATGCCCCTCGGTGAGATACTTATAAAGCGCCACAAAGTGGGTCGTAGACGCGGTGTTGCCGAACTCATCCACCGTCACTACCACGTTTTTTGGGGAAACCCCCAAGCGCTCGGAGATTTCCCGCGTGCCCTTCTCGATGGCCCGGACTGAGGTCTGGTGAGGAATAACGTAATCAATATCGCCGAAGCTAAGGCCGCTGGCATCCAGGGCTTCTTTTAAAAGCGGTGGTGCATCCTCGATGGCCACGTTGTGAATGGTCCGGGCCTTGGTATACATAGCCGCGCCGGGACCTACAGCGCTGGGAAAACCGAGGCAAAGTCTGCTGTGCTCAGAAAGAGTGGTGAAACCGGCCACGGAAATGCCCTTGCCTTCGGGTGCCCGCTCAACGATCACCGCAACGCCTGCATCACCCACCGTTAAAGAGGCCAGTTGTTTACTGAAAATAAAACGGATCTGTTTAGCGGCGTTGGTGCTCAGGTTCGAAATAGACTCGCCACTGACCGCCATGCCACAGGTGATCTCTCCGCGCCGAATAAATTCATTCAAAATAAACACGCCGGTCATCATGCCGGCGCAGGCATTGGCGATATCAAAGCTCACGGCACTGGTGGCGCCAATAACATTCTTAATGGCGTGGGCCAGAGCAGGGTCGAAACGGTTCGAAAGGCCACCTTTAAACTTGGTAATGGAGCAGTTAATCAGCATCTCTATATCTGCCGGCTGATGGCTGGATTTTTCCAGGCAATCACGTGCTGCACCCACGGCCAAGGTGAACGAATCTTCTCCATCGGCACACACGTGCCGTTTGTGAATACCAGTGAGCCGTTCGAGCTGAATGTCTGGGTGATGGCGGGTACTCGCCATGAGTTCGCGTGAGGTAAGGATGTGCTGGGGCAATTTACAACCGATGCTCTCGAAACGGCTGCGATACGGCGCATCATCGCCCGCCCCTTCGATCATCATCCAACTTTCGTTGCTATTGCTTCCAGCCATGCCTCCACCTTTATAAATTTAATCGACTTTTAAGATTCTATTCCCAGCATATTCATAAGAAATATACACCAAGAAACTCAATGCAAAAGCAAGCAAACTTATATTTACTGTAATAAATCACTTATTCAACTTTTTGTTGATTTAAATCACTAACTAAAATCTCTAACAGCGGAATGATCTTATACAAATGCATTAGGCAGATAAAAAGGAACAGATTATGCGGCTACCATTACAAATAACCTTCAGAAACATGGATTCATCGGATGCTATTGAGGCCAATATCAGGGAAAAAGCAAAAAAAATCGAGCGCTTTGCTGAGCACATAACAAGCTGTAGAGTTGTTGTTGAGGCGCCCCATAAACACCAACATAAAGGGCGGCTTTATAATGTAAAAATTGATATTACTTTACCCGGAGAGGAAATTGTTGCCAGTCGCCACCCTGACAAGCACCATGCCCATGAAGATATTTATGTGGCAATCCGGGATGCATTTGATGCAGAACAACGTCAATTAGAAGATTATGTAAGAAAGCAACGCAACAAAGTAAAGACGCATGAGGCGCCTCCCTACGGTTTTGTTTCCAATATCTTTCCCCAAGATGATTATGGCACACTCGAAACCCCTGATGGCCGAGAAGTGTATTTCCATCGTAATAGTGTATTAAACACCGCATTTGACAAATTAAAAATTGGTGATCGGGTACATTTCACCGAAGAGATGGGCGATAAAGGACCACAGGCAAGCTCTGTTCATGTTGAAGGCAAACATCACGTAATGGCTTGACTGGTTAATGAGTCGGCCTTGCTAAAAATCAAAGACCCCGCAGGATGCTTGGTTTCTTGAACTGCATACATCGTTATTTGTTTTGTTATTTCTCTTTAAACAGTCGCCACTTATACATTAACTATTAGCGACTTAGGCATACACAGTTAAAGCAGCCACTGCACAGCGATGATTACCGAACCAGCAATACCGAACACGGCGACAACACGCCGATTTGCTGGCTAAAAGAACCCAAGCCTTCCATAGGTTTGTCTTTATTAATGTGATGAGATTCCATAATGATAAGATCAATAGCGTGATCTTCGGCGCATTGCAGCACCTCGGCTACCCGCTCACCAATAAGAATAATGTGATTTGATTGAACCCCCTTGCCCAGCAGAACTTCACCGGCCGCTTTCAAATGCTGCTCGGCAGCCTTTTCAATATCTCGATAAAAGCGCTCAGCTTCTTCATCGGTATCACTATCAAAGGCCTGCACTACGTGAACCAAAGTTACTTTAGCCTTACCGGGTGATGCATTGTCGAAGGAAGCAAGTTCTACCACCCTGTCAAGCACAGCAGGGTTGAGATCAGAAAGCCCCAAAGGAATCATAATATTCTTGTACATAGTGCCTCTCCTTTAGCCTGGACAAAACATCAGTCAATTAGTCGGGTACCACTGGCCCTAATGTAACCCTCTAAACAGAAATTAAATTGACCCTTGTCAAACACTACCATTAATCAAAAAATGCATCCAGATACTGGCACCGTAACCTAAGGCAATTACGGGCGTCCATTTCAGGTGACTGAGGAATGTATATTGGCCTCTAGCCTGCCCCATCAGCGCAACACCTGCTGCCGAGCCAATTGACAGCAAACTACCGCCGACACCGGCCGTCAACGTAACCAAAAGCCATTGATTGTGCGGCATTTCCGGATTCATAGTAAGCACCGCAAACATAACTGGTATATTGTCGACGATGGCTGACAGCAGGCCAATCAACACGTTTGCACTGGTAGCGCCAAGCTCACCATAAATAAAACTTGAGACCAGGCCTAGGTAACCAATAAAACCCAGGCCACCCACAGCCAGAATCACGCCATAGAAAAAAAACAGCGTATCCCATTCTGACTGGGCAATTTTTTCAAACACATCAAAACTGTAAGGGTCGTCCTTAGAACCCGGCGGGTTTTCGGTACCGGCAGTCCAGGCTTGCGACTTTAGGCGCAGGTAAAAACCGAAAAACTTGAGATAAGCCAAACCCGTCATCATACCAAAAACCGGTGGTATGTGTAGAAAGTTGTGAAAACTTACTGCGGTAACTATCGTCATCAAAAAAAGAAAGACTATGGTTATACCACCAAACTTTAGAGCCTTTTCTCCAGCGTCAGTCGCTGGCGGCTTTCCAGCAGGTAAGGCAAACTGCATGATCAAAGCCGGCACCAGAAAGTTCACAAGCGATGGAATAAACAGGTCAAAGAACTGCCAGAAATCAATCACACCTTTTTGCCAAACCATTAAGGTGGTTATATCGCCAAAGGGGCTGAAAGCACCGCCGGCATTAGCAGCAACCACAATGTTAATGCAGGCAATAGCGACAAATTTGGGTTTACCTTCACCAACAGCCAATACCACAGCACACATAATCAGTGCGGTTGTCAGGTTGTCTGCAATCGGTGAAATAGAAAAGGCCAGTACTCCGGTCAACCAGAATAACGAGCGGTAACTGAACCCTTTTGCAATCAGCCAGTTTCTTAGCTCATCAAATACGCCACGCTCTAGCATGGCGTTTATGTAAGTCATTGCCACCAGCAAAAAGAAAAACAGTTCGGCGTATTCAAGAAAGTTATGGCGGATGCCTGCCTCTACGATATTGGGCACCCCGTGAAAATTATAAACCAGGGCAATCAAAATCCAGATCAAGCCAGCGGCTAACATTACGGGTTTTGATTTACGTAAATGCAATTTCTCTTCTAGCATAACCGCCAAATAAGCTACCGTAAAAATCGCAATGGCGGCAAACCCAACCCAGCTACGGGTCAGATCCAATGTCGCCTCATTACCTTCGGCAGCAAGCGCAGGCGTAGCCATTAAAAGCACTGTACTTAGGATAAAAAACCACTTCATTTAGTTAGCTCCCCAAATTTATTTTAGTTACGGTGTGCTTGTTAAAGCTATCGCGTTAATCAGCCGTTGCTGAAATTCTGACTAAACAGCTGCTCAAGCTCTTTAACCGCTTTGACGGCCAACTTCTATCACTTTCCCCAGGTCATCGTGATGCGTTACTTAGCAACGCTTGGCCGCCACCCAATACGGCTATACCCGAACGCATATCCCAAAGCTTTGGCTGCGTGAGTAATTTATAGAAGCAATACCCAAACCTGTTAGGAACTAAAACATCCAAGTGGTTAATGTCGATAAAGACGCTTTGGTTTAGGTTTCCATCGGGGTGGTTGGGCACAGTCGAACCCTGCAAAACGGCAAGTTTCGGTTATTATATCGCAACTGAGCTTATTTACTGAGTTTTTTAATTATTCTACTGTTTGAACGCCATGCTCCGGGGCAACCCAGATACAGCTCAGGTTTGGCCCCTGGCAGTGCTGCTGCAAGTGTTGCAAACGCATTCCAAAAACGATGGATAGGGATAATCGGAATAAAGAACCGGCACGTTAAACCAAGTACTACGCTTTATAAAATATAGCCTTAGCAATCCGGTAAACAATATAACAACACAGTACAAACGTAGCGGCCAGAAAAAAATGCCCCAGATCGTGAAAGGCATTGTTGTCTAAGCCATGGCCTGGGTTGGCCAGCAATGTGCCAGGTGCGATAAGCAATAAAACGGGTATTAAAATTTTCATCGTCGGTTACCTATTTGAATATTGATCAGTGAGCAAGGGTGGCCTCTTTTTGAGTCAGCATGCCGGCATCGATTATAAAATCGATCACCTGCTGGACGCCATCGCTGGTTTTTAAATTGGTAAATAGAAAGGGTTTGTTATCACCACGCATTTTGAGTGCATCTTGGGCCATCACTTCAAGGGATGCACCAACGAATGGGGCCAAATCGGTTTTATTAATCACCAGCAAATCTGACTTGGTGATGCCGGGGCCGCCTTTACGAGGAATTTTATCACCAGCCGACACGTCTATAACATAGAGGGTTAAATCCGAGAGTTCGGGGCTGAAGGTTGCACTGAGGTTATCGCCGCCACTTTCAATCAGCACCATGTCCAGGTTTTTGTGGCGGGCGTGCAGTTCATCTATAGCGGCCAGGTTCATCGAGGCGTCTTCTCGAATCGCTGTGTGTGGGCAACCTCCGGTTTCAACACCAATAATGCGGTCGGCTTCCAAGGCTTGGTGCCTGGTTAAAAACTGCGCATCTTCTTTGGTATAAATATCATTGGTAACAACTGCAATATTGTAGAGGTCTTTCATTTGGGTGCACACTGCTCTTAGCAACGCTGTTTTACCGGAACCTACCGGGCCACCAACGCCCACACGTAATGTTTGTTTCATTATTAATACCTGCTCGTAAAATTTTAATTTATTTTTTAAAGGCTATTTTTTTGCTGTCAAGTTCATCACTGCAAGCACTGTACATCTACCTCAACTGCTTTTATCAAGACCTGAAAAGCCTTGAGTACTGCGTTTCATGCCAGGCACTGGCCATGGCCAGTGCCGGCAGGTTTGCACCAATGTCTTCATCGGCCTTTGTTGTAGCCACTGTAACGGCCGAGGGTATTTTTCCGCTGAGCCTCAGTAACATTTGTTGCGCCTGGGTTTGCCCCATGGGTAATAGTTTACTGGCGGCCGCTACCTGGTTTTCCAGCCATGACCACACATAACCTTGCGCACTTTGCTGGTCGCTTAAGTGCCAGCGTGTGCTGGCCAGGGCATAGCCCGCCAGGAAACTCGGTGTTGGCGGCACAAATTTATCGCTGGCCAAGTCCAGGCTTTTCAATAAACGAAACATAGCCACGCCCATGGTTTGTTCAGCTTTGAACATTTCAGCAGACTCTCGGCTGGCCAGCAAATAATCCGACCAATAAAAAAAGATATTCTCCTGGTTATTATTAATAGCAAGCCTCATTCGGAACAACACCGGAATATCCAGATGGGCCATTGATTCTGATAAGTTTACACTCAACCATTCATTCACATCATCTTCGGATACCAACCAGCCTTTATCAATAGCGTATTCCAAACCTTGCGAAAAACTGAAGGCTCCCACTGGCAAGGTGGCACTGCACAGCTGCAGCAATCGGAGCATTGCTAATGGGTCGGTCATCTGGTCATGGTTAATGCTCATGCTGGTGCTCAGTTTCATGGCTATGGTCATGCCGATGGGAGTGACCCTGTGTATATGCACCGGCCTCGGGTATAAATACAGCATTGCAATGTTCAACGCTCAAACCAAAGCTTTTAATCATTTCTTCTAGCACATGATCGTGGGTCATCTGCAACCAGCAGTCCCCAATTTGCAAGCGCACATGGCGATTACCCAGGTGATAGCAAACTCGAACAAAGTTTTTCCAGTCGTTATCTGCCGCTGTGGCACGAACGATGGGTTCTTCAGCGTAGGTTACCTGAACGATTTTCCCACAGCGACTTAATAAATATTGCCCTTCGCTAAGCAGCTGACCCCGCTCTAAAAATACTCGAACTTCACAACCCGATTCTGCCCGTATTTTAAAGCGGCCTTTTTCGCGTAATAAATGGTCGAGGCTAATAATTTCGTCGACCCTGGGGTTTGTTTGCTGAACTGTTTTTTCGTAAATTTCTAACATAAAACACATACCTTGGATGAACAGCAGTTTATTCACCGGTTTGTTACTTAAATTAAAATAGCGAATACAACTGGCTTAAGGGTAACTCAGCGGCGGGCTCACAGCTTAGCAGTTTACCATCGGCTTTTACTTCGTAAGTTTCTGGGTCAACACTAATATCCGGCTGCCAATTATTATGAATCATGTCTTGTTTGCTTATGCTGCGGGTGTTTCCACAAGGCATGAGTTGGCGCTGTAATCCCAGGCTCTTTTTTAGCTCGGCACTGTCAGCGAGTTTACTGACAAAGGTCACCGATGTACTGGCCGGTGCGCCACCCAGGGCCGCAAACATAGGCCGGTAGTGCACTGGCTGCGGTGTCGGAATGGATGCATTTGGATCACCCATGGCGGCGGCGGCAATAAAGCCACCTTTTAAAATAAGCGAAGGTTTGATCGCAAAAAAAGCCGGTCGCCACAATACCAGGTCAGCTAGTTTGCCCACTTCAATTGACCCAACAAGGTCTGACACGCCATGGGTAATGGCCGGGTTAATGGTGTATTTGGCAATATAACGTTTAACACGAAAGTTATCGTTACGCTCGCTATCTTCAGCCAGAGGGCCGCGTTGAAGCTTCATTTTGTGGGCGGTTTGCCAGGTGCGGATGATCACTTCGCCTACGCGCCCCATGGCTTGAGAGTCAGAAGCGATCATACTGAATGCACCCAGGTCGTGAAAAATATCTTCAGCGGCGATGGTTTCTTTGCGGATACGCGAATCAGCAAAGGCCACGTCTTCGGGTATGGAGGCATCCAGATGGTGACAAACCATCAACATGTCCAAGTGTTCGTCTACCGTGTTAATGGTGTAGGGCCGGGTAGGGTTAGTGGATGACGGCAGCACATTGCCAAGGGACGCCGCTTTAATAATATCGGGGGCATGCCCACCACCAGCACCTTCAGTATGGTAGGTGTGAATGGCCCGGCCTTTAAAAGCTGCCAGGGTATCTTCAACAAAACCCGATTCATTCAGGGTGTCGGTATGAATGGCCACTTGCACATCAAATTTTTCTGCCACCGACAAACAATTGTCGATAGAAGCAGGCGTAGTACCCCAGTCTTCATGGAGCTTGAGGCCACAGGCGCCGGCCATCAGTTGTTCTTCAAGTGCTATTGGCAAGCTGGCATTGCCTTTGCCGAGAAAACCGAAGTTCATCGGCAGGCCATCGGTAGCTTGCAGCATTTTTCCAATATTCCACGGGCCGGGCGTGCAGGTGGTGGCGTTGGTGCCGGTGGCCGGCCCCGTACCACCACCGATCATGGTGGTTACACCTGACATAAGTGCTTCTTCAATTTGCTGCGGGCAAATAAAATGAATGTGCGCGTCAATGCCCCCGGCGGTGAGAATCTGCCCTTCACCCGCAATGATTTCGGTGCCAGGACCAATTTCAATATCGATGTGGTCTTGAATATCGGGATTACCCGCCTTACCAATGGCAGCAATTTTTCCGTTCTTAATGCCAACGTCCGCTTTGACAATGCCCCAGTGATCGAGAATCAGGGCATTGGTAATCACCACATCCACAGTGTCTTTGCATGAGGCTTGGGATTGCCCCATGCCATCGCGAATGGTTTTACCACCACCAAACTTTACTTCCTCACCGTATTGGGTAAAGTCTTTTTCAACCTCAATCCACAATTCAGTATCAGCAAGACGCAAACGGTCGCCAACAGTGGGGCCGTACATTTGTGCATATGCCGTTTTATTAATGGTAGCCATACTGTTAACCTTTTTTAGTTAATTATGTCTTGTCGGTATCAAGAGAACCCATAACCTCACCACGAAAGCCGTAGACTTTCCTACCTCCGGCATAAGCCACAAGCTCAACGGTTCGCTGCTGCCCTGGCTCAAAACGTACCGCTGTTCCCGAGGCTATATTTAAACGTTTACCTCTGGTTTTCTCCCGTTCAAAGGTGAGCGCGGCGTTGGTTTCATAAAAATGATAGTGAGAACCTACTTGTATAGGACGATCACCACTGTTCGCCACTGTAATGCTCAGTATTTCGCGCCCTTCATTAATAATGTGCTCACCTGCGTCAACCGCTAGCTCACCGGGTATCATCGGTTTTCTCCTATGAATGCTTATTTAACCGGCAAAAGCGCCCTATAAAAGGGCTTGCTGTTGACCGCTGCTTTTTTCAGAACCGCCTGTTGTTAGACTTTAGTATTCTACCCGCTAGACAATCGGGTTATGAACAGTAACCAGTTTAGTGCCATCGGGAAATGTCGCTTCCACTTGCACTTCCTGAATCAGTTCAGGCACGCCTTCCATAACTTGTTCCCGGCTTAGAATGGTTTTGCCAAAGCTCATCAGCTCGGCAACCGTGCTGCCATCGCGGGCACCCTCGACAATGGCCATTGTCAGTAACGCAACTGCTTCCGGGTAATTAAGTTTTAAACCCCTGGCCAGGCGCCGCTCTGCTAACAATGCGGCGGTAAAAACCAATAGTTTGTCTTTTTCTCTGGGTAGTAATTCCATAAAAGCTCCACAAATACTTAATCAGGTATGCCAAATCCGCGGCGGGCAAATGTCTCTATTGAGAAGTAAAGGGCGCAAGATGCGCCAAACTTCTACAAATAATTTCCGCGCTTGTTCGGCTGAGTGCCCCAAGTACCTGCTAAGGTAAAAACCATTAAAATAGGTAATAGACAGTTTGTCGGCAAGATTAAGCAAGGCTATTTTTTCGCGCACAGCCGCCAGTGTGTCCTCAACCTGTGCTTGTTTATGCTCGACCATCACCTGATTGTCAACTTCGCCGGGGCCGGCTACAAAAACACCGCTGACGGTTGCATTGTCTAAACCACATTTTGCGGACATAAGCGGGCTATGAGGGCGCAGGGATAATTTGTCGATGAGCATGGGTTTACCGTTTTGGTAAATTTCAAAACGCTGGGATAAGCGGCCACTCTCAAAGGCTTTGTTACTGGCCGGCAAGCCCAAACAACAGACTTCCCAACCCAGGAAGCGACTGCTGTTGTCAATGTCTACACGGGTTGCTGCTACGGTTTGCGCCGCATTAAAGACAATGGTCTCCATGGGCAACCATTCCACACTGCTGCCACCTGTAACATTGATATGGTTATTGAGCTTTTGATCAAGGGCGGTGTGTGTAGCTGATAAAGCAGCGACACCAGTACGATTGACTGCCTGCCGGGCTCGGTATAAACGCGTGGCCCCAGGTGTGGTAATCAGCAAAGCTGCACGATCGCGGGCAACGATGTTTATACTCAATTCATCACCCGATACCACGCCCCCCGGTGGGTGCAAGGGATAGATATGGGCCAAGTCTTTGCCTTCCGGATAAAAGGGTTTTTGCACATAGAGTGGGCCGCAATGGGTGCTGCTCAGCAGGCGCGTGCCATATTCAGAGCCGGCACAATCCAGTTTTAAACAGGCCCGCCAGACAGCTTCGCCACCTGCTGTTAAAAAAACAGAACCAAGGCCTTGTGCTACGGTGGTCATTGATGATTTCGCCTTAATGCATTTCGCTTAAACTGCCAGGTGTTGTTTGATAAGTTCATTGCTTAGGTTAACCATGTTATCAGAGGCAACAACACGGCCTTTTTCCATTAAGTGAAAACAATGCCCTACCCGGCGAGCGAAGCCAAGTTTCTGCTCAACCAAGACCACGGTGAGTCCGTCTTCCTGATTTAACTTGGTAATAACATCACCAATTTGCTGTACAATGTTGGGCTGTATGCCTTCGTTTGGTTCGTCAAGGATCAAAACCTCTGGCCCTATAACCAGCGCCCGTCCAATCGCCAGTTGTTGTTGCTGGCCACCTGACAGGTCGCCACCACGACGCTGCAACATGGTTTGCAAAACTGGAAACAGGTCGTAAATTTTTTCAGGTATGACTTTAGCACCGTCTTTACGACAAGCCAAACCCAGGCGAAGATTTTCTTCAACTGTTAGCTGAGGAAAAATGTCCCGCCCCTGCGGCACATACGCAACACCCATTCGGGGGCGCTGTTCGGTGGTCATTTTTGTAACATCCTGGCCGTGGATAATGATTTCGCCGGATTTTATCGGCAGCAAGCCCATCAAACACTTCAACAAAGTGGTTTTGCCCACACCATTGCGACCCATAATGCAGGTTACCGAGCCTTTTTCAATGCTCATGTCCAGATCCCAAAGGATTTGGGAACCGCCGTAAAGTTGATTGATTTTATTAAATACTATCAATGGGTTTCACCCAAATATACGTCTATAACCGAGGGGTTGTTTTGTACTTCATCCATACTGCCTTCAGCCAACACGGAACCTTGATGCAAAACGGTAACTGTTTTGGCTATGCTACGGACAAATTCCATGTCATGCTCAACCACCACGACAGTGCGCTCACCAGCAAGGGACGTTAATAGCTCCGCAGTACGTTCGGTTTCCTGCGCGGTCATTCCGGCGACAGGTTCGTCAACCAACAGGAGGCGGGGATCTGACACCAGCAACATGCCGATCTCCAGCCATTGTTTTTGGCCGTGAGACAAAGCCCCAGCCAACTGCTTACGCTGATCACTGAGGCCGATAATATTCAACACTTCATTGATACGATCATATTGCTCGCCACTGATGCGAGAAAAAAGTGTTGGGATAATTGCCTTGTTAGTTTTAAGAGCCAGCTCCAGATTATCAAACACGCTGTGGTACTCAAACACCGTAGGTTTTTGAAATTTACGTCCTATGCCCAGCGAGGCTATTTCGGCTTCAGTTTTTTTTAACAAATCCACCCGCTGGCCAAAATAAACCAGGCCTTCATCGGGGTGAGTTTTGCCGGTGATAACATCCATTAAAGTGGTTTTTCCTGCACCGTTGGCACCGATCAAACAGCGTAATTCACCGTCGTTGATATACAGATTCAAATCATTCAGCGCCTTAAAACCATCAAAGCTGACCGACAAGCCTTCGATATAAAGAATAACCTGGTGCGACACATCCACTTTAATTTCTGGCTCTGGTGCCAACCAGTCAAAAACCCGATCACGGCGCCAAAATTTACGGGTGTCTTCAAGCATGCTCATGGGCAGTCTCCTTTTTTTGAAACAACCCCACAATGCCCTGGGGTAAAAACAAGGTAACGCCGACAAACAAGGAACCCAAAGCAAACAACCAGGCTTCAGGGAAAATACCGGTAAACTGTGATTTTGCAAAGTTAACCAGGATGGCGCCCACAACCGCGCCATAGAGCAGCCCGCGCCCTCCCACGGCAACCCAAACCACAATTTCAATTGAATTAAGCGGAGAAAATTCACCCGGATTAATAATGCCCACTTGCGGCACATACAGCGCACCGGCTATAGCCGCCAAAATAGCCGAGTAGACAAACAACCAGACTTTATAACCTTCGGTTTTATAACCGACAAAACGCACCCGCGTTTCGGCATCACGGATGGCGACGATAACACGGCCATATTTGGAATTAAGAATAAAAGTGCTTAACAAATAAGTAATCGCTAATAATAATGCGGTGACCACAAACAAACTAACCCGCGTGGTGTCGGCCTGCAAATCAAAGCCTAGAATGTCTTTAAAATCGGTTAAACCGTTATTGCCGCCAAAGCCCATTTCATTACGAAAAAAAGCCAGCATCAAGGCATAGGTCAGTGCCTGGGTGATGATCGACAAATACACCCCGGTGACCCGAGAACGAAAAGCCAAGCTGCCAAACACAAAAGCCAGCAAAGCGGGAACCCCCAGCGCCATTAACATGGCAAACCAGAAAGTATCAAAGCCAAGCCAAAACCACGGCAGTTCTGTCCAATTCAAAAAGACCATAAAGTCAGGGAGTACGGGGTCGCCATAAACCCCCCTGTCACCAATCTGGCGCATCAAATACATGCCCATGCCGTAACCGCCGAGGGCAAAAAAAGCACCGTGCCCCAAACTTAAAATACCACAGTACCCCCAGATAACATCCACTGCCAGAGCCAGTATTGCGAAGCTTAAATACTTACCCAGCAAAGTGATGGTATAGGTTTCCACATGCAGGAAAGAGCCTTGAGGTAAAAGTAAATTACTTAAGGCAGCAAATACCGTAACAGCGAGCAATACGCTCAAAAAAAGCTTGCTGTTTTTATCTTGCAGCAGTCCACCAAACAAAGAAAATTTTGGCGTATTCATTCGGCCGCCCTGCCTTTTTGCGGAAACAGTCCGCTGGGACGTTTTTGAATAAACAAAATAATAAAGATCAGCACAATAATTTTTGCCAGTACCGCACCAACGGCCGGCTCCAAAAACTTATTGGCCACTCCAAGGGTAAAGCCACCCACCAAGGTACCCCATAGATTACCGACACCGCCAAACACCACCACCATAAACGAGTCTATAATATAGGCTTGCCCCAGATTGGGCCCAACATTGGTCAGCTGGCTTAAGGCAACACCCGCCACGCCGGCAATACCGGAGCCCAAGCCAAAGGTCATGGCATCGACCCATTCGCCACGAATGCCCATGGCTTTTGCCATGTCGCGGTTTTGCGATACGGCTCTTACATACAAACCCAAAACTGTACGCTTCATAATAAGAAGCAGTACAGCAAAAACCAGCAATGAAAAAACCACCACATATAAACGGTTGTAGGTAATTGCCAAAACCGGGTTAATGTCCAGCGCACCACTCATCCATTCTGGACTTTTTACCTGCCGGTTCAATGGCGAGAAAATACTGCGCACCGCTTGTTGTAGCACCAGACTGATACCAAAGGTTGCCAACAGTGTTTCCAATGGCCGACCTTTCAGGAACTGAATAACCCCTCTCTCGATCAACACCCCTGCCAGACCAGACACCAGAAATGCCACCGGAATGGCCAGCAAAATCGAGGCGCCAATATTATTCGGCATTAGCTGTTGCAGCACATAGGTGGTGTAAGCACCCAGCATAATTAATTCGCCATGAGCCATATTTATCACCCCCATAACCCCAAAGGTGATGGATAAGCCAATCGCGATTAACAATAATACTGAACCCAGACTTAGGCCAAAAAACATTGTTTCGATAAAGTTATAGAATTTTCTCTTTGCTTCAATTCGCTCCAATGATTTTTCTGCCGCAAGCCTTACCCCTTTATCTGGCTCAAGAAAATCGCCCTCGCTGTTTTGTAATAAAAACTTGCTTAAGCGGTTCCTGACCACCGGCTCCAGGGTCCCTGACAAAGCGTTAGCGGCCTGCTTTCTTGTTTCAGGCTCTGCGGATTCCAACTGCCAGAGGAACAACGCGGTGTCAATATTTTGCAGAACACCGGGCTTTGTTTCACGCTCACGAGCTTTCGTTAACATCTGGATGTTATTTTCATCCAGGTTATTCATTAGATTATTCACCGCCTTTTTCCTAAGTGCGGCATCACTACTGAACAACGTCATGCCGGCAATGGTTTCGCGCAGGACTTTACGCAACTTATTATTGGTACGGACTTTTTCAATGTCTTGTTTTTTTATGTTGGCAAGCGGTTTGGTACTTAATATTTCCCTGACGCTAAGTTCTGCGTGACCATCGGTTTCCACACTCACTAGAGTGTTATCGTCTTTTAAATAGTAAAGTTTTCCAGCGAGGAGCTCTTCAAAAATATTAAGTACAATTTTACTGGCTTTTTCTGCATCTTTTTTTGAAGCCAGTGTTGCTGGAAAGGCTTCCAGCCGCACAATCACAGCGCCTAAACTGTCTAAATTTATCTGCGGCAGTTGGCTGGTAATTTTTTCTAATTCATTTAACTTATTGCCAACATTATCGCTGGCAAAAACATCGTCCACATAAGTGGAGACAGTCAGCATAAACAGCAAAAATGCCAGCAACCAAAATTTATTTAGTGTGTTATTTCTATTCGCCGGCATGAAGTGAATTTAATCCTTACTTGTAACGACCAATGACTGCTAACAAACTTGCAATGGACTTTATATGTAAATGGAGGCCCGAAAGCCCCCAAATACAAGCGACTATTTATCCAATCAGGAGCAATGTGTTAGAAATTCTGTCCTGAACACTTTTTCGTTTCTGTATTGTAATTACCACAATTAATTTTTGGATTCTTCCAGTCAGCAATTATTTTTTTACTTTCTGGCAAATGGTCAGTCCAGGCATCGCCAGGCACTTCTTTTTCAGTTGACCAAACGATTTCAAACTGACCATTTTCTTGAATCTCGCCAATCAATACAGGTTTGGTAAAGTGATGGTTAGCCAGCACTTCTGCCGTACCCCCGGTGAGGTTTGCGACTTTAATGCCGTACAGGGCTGAGCGCACTTTATCGACATCAGTGCTGCCGGCTTTTTCTACGGCTTTGGCCCAGGCCTTGAAACCAATATAGGTGGCTTCCATTGGGTCATTAGTCACACGTTTAGCATCTTTAATAAATGCTTTCCATTGGGCAATAAAGGCATCGTTAGCTTTCGATTCAGCACTTTGGAAATAATTCCAGGCCGCCAAATGGCCAACCAAGGGCTTGGTGTCAAAACCAGAAAGCTCTTCTTCACCGACAGAAAAAGCAATAACAGGAATGTCTTCAGCAGATATGCTTTGATTGCCCAGCTCTTTATAAAACGGCACATTCGCGTCGCCGTTAATAGTGGAAACTACGGCGGTTTTTTTACCTGCGCTACCAAACTTCTTAATGTCAGAAACAATACCCTGCCAATCCGAATGTCCGAAGGGCGTGTAATTGATCATAATGTCTTTTTCGGCTACACCCTTTGACTTCAGATACGCCTCAAGGATTTTATTGGTGGTGCGTGGGTAAACATAATCGGTACCGGCAAGCACCCAGCGTTTAACTTCCAGCTCATTCATCAGATAATCCACAGCAGGAATGGCTTGCTGGTTAGGCGCGGCGCCGGTGTAAAAAACATTTTTGGAGGATTCTTCACCTTCATACTGAACCGGGTAGAACATCAAGCCGTTTAACTCTTCGATTACGGGCAGTACTGATTTACGCGATACTGATGTCCAACACCCGAAGATAACGTCTACTTTATCTTTGCTTAACAAACCGCGGGCTTTTTCAGCAAATAACGGCCAGTTTGAAGCCGGGTCAACTACAACGGCTTCGAGTTTTTTACCTAATAAACCTCCTTTTTTATTTTGCTCTTCAATCATCATTAATACAGTGTCTTTCAGCGTGGTTTCACTGATCGCCATGGTGCCCGATAATGAATGCAGCACACCGACTTTTATTGTGTCCGCAGCGTTAGCTATTGCAGCCACGCTCATTGATAGCCCTAGCGCAATACCAACAACACTCTTTGTTATAAAATTTTTTGTCTTCATGTTTTAACCCCAATTAAGTAGTAATTATTTGCACTTGTTTACAGTTGTAGCTGAACGTTGAACGAAACACTGTTTATGTCATCAGCAAGCGGATAGCCGCTGATATTGGCGTCACCTGTACTGTAATTAAAGTTTAGCCGCGCATTATGGCCCTTGATGATGTAGTTCACGCCTACTTCGACTAAATCAGAGCTGTCCGCATCACTTGGATCGTTTTCAACAAAACGCACATAGGGCTGGTATTTGCCAAACTCATCGCTGGCAAACAAGTAGGCAACTGTGGCAAAATAGGAATCCCCATCAAACAAGCAGAAATCACAACCGCCCATGGGTGTTAACTCAGCGCTAACGCCGGTGAAATCGGAACTGAAATCTTTATATTCCGCTTCCACCGTTAAGACATCACCGCTTTCCAATGCATTTTCATACAAAGCATCAACAGTAAAGCCTGAAAAGTCACCCGGTTCTGCAACGCTGCCTACGCCATCAGACTGGCTCTGAAAAGAAACTGCAAGGGTAAAAATATCACCCAGCCCGCCGTAGTAGGTACTGCTGGTGTAATACCCTGGATTTTGTTCCATGTTTAAGAAATTGTATGCTAAACGTAAGGCAAACAAACTTTCGTCACTTTGGTTAGGGCCGCCTTGAACACCTTCAAAGAAACCGACGGCATATTGAAATTTATCAACCGCACCCCAAACCGTTACCCCGTCATCACGGCCGTATGTTCCCGCCTGACCACCTTGGTCAGAGGCGTACAGTGGCTGCGTGTACTGATTCCAGCTCAAGCCATAAAACGGGCCGTTCATTTCAATGCGATCAGCCGGGGTAAGCAGGCGGCCAACCCAGATGTTCAGCATTGGCGACAATTCAAACTGGGCAATGGCATCAAGCACATCAACAGGACCGTCTCCAAAAATTTCATCGGTATTAAAGGTGAATTTAATTTTTTCGTGAATTTGTCCGCCAATATAAAGGCGCATATTAGTTACATTAAAATTACTGCTATTGTCCGTCCCATTCGGTGCAGCATCTTCTACGGAGCTGGCTGAAAATCTAAACCCCGCTCCCACAGTTACAAATTGCTCATCTCCGAAGTCAATTTTTGCCCCTGCTGACACGGCACTGTTCATCAACAACGATAAAATCCCAACACTTAGAGCATTGGTAAAATTTAATTTCTTGTGTTTTAGCATCTCAGGTGTCCCTAATACTGTTTAATTTATTGAACTGCTTTTTCAGGTGAAAAACCCCCAAGGCTACCTACCGCAAATTTTATGCCAGAATGACACCTACCGCTGCTGAGCCATTAAACGCCTCTATTTCAAATAGTTAATGCCAATATTATATTTTTATCCAAACCACAACGGCGGCACCACATGGGAGCATAATGGCGCACCAATTTAAATTTTCGCGCCAAGATGATGCGCTGCTGCGGTGACACGTTATTTTTTTAGACTTAGGTCAATAAAAATTCGCACGAAAATGCGTCTTTACTTGAATCATTTAATTAGCTTGGGAATACCGCGGGCGTGGAAATTTGAACATCAATCAAGGTTAGATTATTTTGATTATTTACTTTGACGTATTCTATGCAGACACAGCTTGCTCAACGTTGTCAATATCATTAACCGTCAATGGGGTATGCTGCCAAAGAATTTCATGTTTAGATGTCAGCAAAATAACTCCGGCTTGTTGCCAGCGCGTACCGATGGCGTTTCTTTTTTTGCGGCCAGATCACCCGGCTTAAGCGGCTTGGATACAGATTGTTCAAGCCATGGATGGGACTATTCCTATAGCAGCATGATGACTTTGTTTCGCAAGCGCCGCTATGCCAGTTCCTTCTTGATCCTTGATTTGCGATGATCCAGGGGGATATTTTCACACGCCTCTACCATATTCAGCACGGCCTCGATTACTAATGCCGGCTGCTCCATGGGAAGAAAATGACTCGCGTCCTTGCAAGGCATGACTTTGGTTTGCGGATGAATCGTTAAATACTTAGCGACACCTTCTTGATAGCATGTTGAAAAACCCCCGCTGCTGGCATAGACAATAGTAGTGGGGCATTGTAATTTTTCTATGTCGTTCCAAGGGGTCAGCTCGGCCACCTGAAAAGACGCAGCCTCCCACTCAGGCTTGCAAGCTAATTCAACGCAAGTATCAGCCTTAATGCGAGACCCACCGGCAACATAATCTTCTATCCAGGGTCTGCTCCAGGTTTTAAATGCTCCCTTGCCAAGGTAATTTTCAACCATTTCGTGTTGCGATGAAAACTCAGCGCGGCGGCGTCTCGCACCAGCCACTAAAAGGTCGGTGCTCGCGTCACTTTTATTAAACAGTGTTGATGACTCATCGGGGTAAATTAAAGGCTCGGTAAGAATTAAGCCTTGCACAAGGTCAGGCCGCTGAACCGCACCGGCAATGCTCACCACCGAACCCACTGAATGCCCCATTAAATACACAGGCTCATTGATGGTGTTTAAAAAGCGATAAAAATCCTCCCTATAGACATCCCAGGATTTTAGTTCCCCAGGGTTTGCTGTTGTTGTCCCCAAGCCATGACCACGCAAATCACAGGCATAGACATTAAGGTATTCAGACAAGGGCTCTAAAATCTGTCGATAGGTATTGGCATTAAAACCCGTGGCATGGAGCAAATGGAAATTGGGGCGGCCAGCTTTTTTTTCATTGCAAAGATAAGAGATGCTGCCATCTTCTATTTCAAGGGTTCTGCGTTTGAGCTTACCGTTCATAACTTTTACTTCACTTAGTTTAAATTAAATTGCCCAGCCGGAAGTTATTCGGTGATTTTTGTAGCGCCGGAAAGCCTCATCCACTTCCACAAATACCACACTGCTGCCCAACGATTCACCAGCAGTGCGACAAGAATGAACGCACAACCCACAAACTGCATGGGGAGCATTGTTTCACCAAACCACAGTGCCGCCAATGAAGCGGTCCAAACCGGTTCGGCCACCATAATAACCACGCCATGACTATGAGTGGATAAGCTTTGCGCATAGGTTTGAATAAAAAAGCGCGCTGCGGTACCTATAACAGCACTGGCCAAAATCCAGGCGGCCAAGGTCAGCGAAAACTGCTCAAAGACAGCCTGCCAGGGTTCCAAGACCAACGATAAAACCGCTGCCAACAACCCTACACAAGTGAGGGTAATGGCGGTTAATGCCAATGCCGGTACTTTTTCACTGTAAACCGCCTCACCGTTGTTTTCTGAAATTAGGCGGCGGTTTACGGCACGGGTATTCATCGCATAAAATAAGGCAAAAATAATTGCGGCACTTACATAAAACACCTGCCCAAGCTCAATCTTAAAACCATCCTTCAACGACAATAAGGCTAAACCGAAGGCCGCTATCGGCAAGGCTAACCAAGTGCTTACAGGTGAACCTTCTTTAAATAACAAGCGGACAATAACCGGCACAAGCACCACCCCCAGACTGGTTAAAAATGCCCCTTCACCAATGTGGGTGCCAAAGTGCAAGCCCATAATCCAGCAGCTCATGGCCATACCAAAGACAAGCCCCACCATGGCGCTCTGCCGATACTGGTCCCAATTCATCGCCTGCAACTGGGAATACCCGGCCATTGCCAGCATCACCCCGGCCAATAAAAACCGCATTGCCACAAATAATAAGGGCGGCATGAGCAGCACCGCCTCTTTGGAAAACATCCAGCTTATGGCCGCAAGCAGTGTTACCACGACCAATAACACATCTGCCTTTACCGCATTGGATACCATCGCAACCAGACTCTATAAGAAATATTAATCAAGCGTGTATATTTTAAATAACTCAACCAATAATGCTATTGGTAAAAGAACAGCGGCCCAAACGCCTTGGACCATCTGAGTATTCAACCTGCGTATCATACAGTTGCCCACGAGAGAACACTATCTTCCGGAAACTGCCCACCACTCATGGCCTATGCATACTTGATAATGGTGTATACTGAGCCACGCCTGCCAAAACCTGTTAACCCACTACAACAACTCTAAATGAGGGTCTCTATGCTAAAACTCCACGGTACTGCCATCAGCAATTACTATAACGCTGTTAAACATGCACTGCTGATTAAAGGTATTTCTTTTGCAGAAGTAAGCACCAGGCCCAATCAATCCCCTGAAATGCTTGCGCAAAGCCCGATGGGAAAAGTACCTTTTCTGGAAACCGAATACGGCATTCTGACGGAAGCCAACATTATTCTAGAATACCTTGATGAAGCATACCCCGAAACGCCCCTTTACCCTGCCGATGCATTTTCAAAGGCTAAGGTAAAACAGCTGCTTAAGACTGTAGAACTTTATGTGGAAGCTCCAGCGCATGATTTGATACCGGTACTGATGGGCATGGAATTGCCAGATCACAAAAAAGAAAGCGCGCAAAACATGTTAAACAGAGGCCTGCCCGCTTTTCAGCGCCTCGCTGTTTTCAACCCCTATGCTTGCGGTACTGAATTAACGGCTGCAGATATTTTCATTTTTCACGCAATGAAACTCGCCAAGATCACAAGCAAGGTAGTATTTAAACGCGACATCGTTGCCGAAGTGGATGGCTTGGCCGCCCTGATGGACATAGTGGGAGCCACGGAGATTGCACAAAAAGTAATTGCCGATAATAAAGCTGCGTTGAAAGCTTATTAAAGGACTACTTGCCATTATTTTATGATCCCGTGTGCAGCGGGGCGCGAGGGGTTTCGCTCCACTTGATTAAAATTGCAGAGCAGTCTGTCTAAAACCATGGATGCGAAATATGGACTGGCCGGACTGGCTTCCGACGATGATCAAATCATGCCAAGATGAAGCCAGCCATGCTGAAAAATATAAAGTTGTTTAAGCTGATTTCTCCAGCGCCTTAATACGCGCCTCCAATGGCGGATGACTGGCAAACAGTTTCATTAAACCGTCCCGTACACCCTGGTTAATACCAAAAGCCACCATGCCATCAGGTAACTGATTAGGCATATCCTGTTCCTGCTGTAATCTGCGCAAGGCATTGATCATGGAATCTCGCCCTGCCAATACTGCACCACCGGTATCGGCCCTGAACTCCCGGTAGCGGGAAAACCACATCACAATGGCTGATGCAAGAATACCCAGCACTATTTCTGCGACGATGGTGACAAGATAAAAACCCATGCCATGTCCACGCTCATTTTTAAATATTGCCCGATCAACCACGCTACCAATAATGCGGGCAAAAAACATCACAAAGGTATTGATTACTCCCTGGATCAAGGCAAGGGTCACCATATCACCGTTACCGATGTGGGCAATCTCGTGGCCCAATACCGCGCGCACTTCGTCTTGCCGCATGCGCCGCAATAAACCATCGCTGACGGCCACCAGGGCATTGTTTTTATTCCAGCCGGTGGCGAAGGCATTGCTTTGTTGCCCGGGGAAAATACCTACTTCTGGCATCCTGATACCCGCTTCCTTCGATAAACTGGCCACAGTGTTTACCAGCCATTGCTCTGTCTGGTTTTGTGGCTGTGTAATGACGTGAACCCGGGCCGACCATTTAGCAATGGTTTTGGATAGAAAAAGCGAAATCATTGCACCACTCATACCAAATACAGCGCAAAAAACCAGCAGGCTGCGCAGATTAAGCTGACTGCCGCTTTGCTCAAAATAGGAGTCAACACCGATGATTTTCAAAGTAATACTGGCCAGCATAAGAACGGCTAAGTTAGTTGCCAGAAACAGGCCTATGCGCAACATGGGTGTTATACCTCTATAGTTTGATAGTTTGGATTCAAGAATAAAGCATAAGCAAAAGCGAACGTTTGCTTAATGCCAAAGCCTCTTGGTATATGAGGCCCGATAAGATATTTTTCAATTGCCAGGCTTAATCATCACAGGTGATTCAGCTGCAAGGGCACGATCCTAACCAAAATCAGTGGCCATCATCTTTTAGCAAAAGGCTGGTGCTAACTGGCCATTTCACTAAAGCTACCGCTCTGTTTTGTACTCGCGCACCTGCCGCCGTGTGACTTTATTACCTAAGCCGATCTTACCAAAAGACTTACCCTTTAACCATCATGACGTGAATGCTGCCAATGTCTTTAAATTATCGTGTGTCATTTAACTTAGAACTGCTTATTAAATATTTTTGCATATTTTATAAGCTTGATTTGGAATAACGTGCCTAACAGTGATTAAATTCCGTCAACACTAGCTACCACGAAATAATTCGTTTATCTTTCAACAACTAAATAATCCAAAGCAATAGCCGGTAGCAATTAATATTTTGTTTTTATAGCAGGCCGGAAAAATAGAAATTTTTTTAATCAATGGGGGAGTAGGGGTGCTGAAAAAATCCTTTTTATTATTGTTATTAACAACGTTGTTGACGGCTTGTGGCGGGGGCGATGGTTATCAAATTATTTCCCCGGAAGATAATTCAAAATTTTTAACCACCGTACCCACAGAGTTCAGAATTAGTTTTATTGAAAAACCAAGCAGTATTATCCTCAACGGTGTTGAAGTGCTGGATTATTTTGAGTTTAACGAAGCTGAAGCCTGGGTAGCCGGAGAAGCTTTGCAAGGTATTTTCATTCAAGGTAATAATAACCTTGCTGTTGAGCCTTTAAAATTTGGGCCCCGCCATACTTTTTTTATTGATAATAAAGGTCCAAAAGTGGTTTTACTAGAAGTGCCGGATCTTACTCCCAGCGCAGTGTTCGGTAAATTACTTGATCCCTCAGGAGCCAGGTCCTTGATGCTCAATGGCAGCCCGGTATTCGTAGACAACAAGGGAGGCTTTCAGGCAGTTGTCGAACCTTCCCCTGTGTATAATTTTTATGCCGAGGACAAGCTCGGCCAGGTATCAACCACACTTTATGCTGCCCGCGAAACAGTGGTACAAGATATTACCAAAGTAAGAGTGAATGAAAAAGTTTTTGATGACGCCCTGCCCTTTGTTCAGGAGCTGGTAGAAGAACAGGATTTAAGCCCCTTATTAGAAATAGTCGATGCTGATACTCTGTTTAATGAAAAAGTCAGCGTCAGCTTACCAAAAACCACCATCATCCCCAAAGTCTGTGTACCGGTGCTTGGCTGTACACCTGAAGTAGCCTTAGGGCCATTTACTTTCAACATTGTTGAACTAAGCGCCACCATTCAGAGCCTAAGCCTCGATGAACTGGATATTGCCGACCTGGATATTAACTCCGGCTTTGATCTTATTGTTGGCAATTGGGAAGGCCTTACGCTGGATGCCAGCGTTGAAGATTTAGACATTGGCCTGCGCATCAATGCCGATGTACTTGGCATTGGCGATGCCATTGGCGAGCTGCTTGATTTTTTGGGCCTGGATGACGAACTGGATGCCCTAGACGGTAACTTTCCGGCAACACTGGCCATGCCAAAACTGCGCTTTGGTGCAGATTTGGGCCTGTCGGCCAATCAGGGCAACGTTGATATCGGGCTGGTAAATGTAAACGCTATTGGCCTGGGAGATTTTAACAGCGATTTTGATTTAAATTTTAACGTGCCACAAGCATTCAGGGATTTTGGCTTTGGCCTGGCCGGTTTGGTGATTGACACTGTGGAAGCAGGCATTAAAGGCGCCCGTGATATTATTGTCTCCGTCTTCCTGGAAACATTGGTGCCCTTGATTGCGAATCTGATTATTGAACCACTCATCAATTCAATACAGATCCAAATTGCCGCCGCCCTGGACAATGGCTCATTGATCTCGGTATTAACCGAAGTTGATACTATCGACGTTATTAATAACAATACCAGCCTGTTATTGAGTTTAAACGGTCGCCTGGCTACCGAAGCGACGGCAGATAGCGCCATTGATCTGGTAAACAGCAAAAAAATAGACACCACGCTTGAATTATCCGAGTCTGCCTCATTGAATATTGATGACCTCTACATTCTGGACATGGATAATATTCCAACCGTCCTGGCTGCTCCAGCAAATCTTGCACCAGCTGCGCTTGGCTTTTTGTATACAGACAGTCCGCTTCCTAACCCTAATAACCAGGGTGACCTGGAACTGGCGGTCTCCTCCAATTTCATTAACCAGACCATTCTGGCTTTGTATCAGGCCAAACTCTTGAGCGCAGAGTTCACCGCACATCATACTTTACAGGAGCTTACTTTTACCGATCCTGAAAACGCTAACGCCAAAATCACTTTAGAAGCTACCAGCCCGCCCGAATTCAGCCTTCGTGGAGACCAGTTTTCAGTGGCTTTCATCACTCTTAATCACTACACATTACGTTACCAAAGGCGCAAGCAGAATGGTGAATGGGGTGATGGACTGGAAATTGACTTTTCTGCCGACCTGCCGATTAACGTTGGTGTTGATGACAAAGAAGGTATTCAAATCAGCATCATCAACCCTGATTTCAACACCGTCATAAACGGCCAGGTTTTATCCCTGGGTGTTTCTCTGCCAGACGACCGCCCCAGGTTGATCACCGCGCTACTGCCTCGCCTGCTTGATGATATTCAAGCCAAGCTGAACATTTTCGCTTTCGATCAAACACAGGTTGGCTTTACGCTTGAACCCAGGGATATCTACTCCGTTGGCACGCCTAAAGCCCACCTCGGCCTTAGTGTTGATACAGGCCCATTATAAGCCTTGATGATTTTAAACGGGTGATCGATTCAGCGACCGCCCGTTTTTTTGCCTAAGGCTTGAAAACCATTAGACAATTTTTTCAGAACTAAGCAAACATCTGGCTTGCACGGGTTCCTTCAAAGCGCAAACGCGCTAACGGCTTAGCTCGGTAATATGGCTGTACACTTGCGTACTGCCGTCTTTCATTAACAGCAGTACCTGGTAGGGCATGAGTTTATCATTCATTTCCATACCGGGACTGCCTATGGGCATCCCGGGTACGCTAAGCCCAATGGCATTGGCAGGTTTTTCTTTAAGAAAGCGTTGCACTTCTTTTGCTGGGATATGGCCTTCAAAAATATAGCCTTGCTCTGACACAGCGGTATGGCAGGATTGATACTGGCGGGGGATATTATAACGGGTTTTAACGGCGTCCAAAGCTTCGGTATCCGTAACTTGAGTGTGAAACCCGGCACTTTGCATGTGCTTAACCCATTCCCCGCAGCAACCGCACTGCGGGCTTTTGAATACTTGCAAAGCGCTTATGGCGGCACCGGGAACCACAGTGTCTGGCTTAGATAACTCCCCCACAGTCGCATTTTTTTCGCAGGCGCTTACCACCAGCATCAGGAATAGCGCCCCGGTACTTGCTGTCATTATTCTGCTTTTGATGCTCATTAGTGCTCCATTTACGTTTTAGTCATGGCTATTTTTAACTATCATTATGACGTTAATATAAACTCAAAGCCAATAAGCAGCCAAGCTCTTATGGCGTAGGGGCAAGGAGGGAACTGGCACCTGGTTCTAGCAAGGGTAGTGCAGAAAACAAAAATATTATGCTGCCGTTTTCGGGCAGCACTTAATAGCTACACCTTTAATTTGATACAGTCTTCATATGACAATCGGCACATACTCTCTGTGATTAAGGCCCTTGGAAATATTTTGGAACGTATTTTCGAAACAATAGTGATAAAATAAAGGCCGAACCAATTCAGCCCGAGTCACCCACTTCAGCTCATGTTAAAAATATCAAACACCGTTTCCATTCCTGAACATGAGATCGAGTTCATAGCTATTCGTGCTCAAGGCGCGGGTGGCCAAAATGTTAACAAGGTCTCGAGTGCGATTCACCTGCGTTTTGATATTGCGGCCTCTTCCCTGCCATCCGTTTATAAAGAGAAACTGCTGGCACTATCTGACCAGCGCATTAATAAGAATGGCGTAGTGGTTATCAAGGCACAGGAATATCGAACACAGGAAAAGAATAGGGAAGCAGCCCTGTCGCGTCTGCAAGAATTGGTTAAAAATGCTGCCGTGATACAAAAAAGGCGCATTCAAACCAAGCCCTCCAAAAACTCTCAAACAAAACGCATGGACAGCAAGAACCTTCGTGGCAAAATAAAAAGACTGCGTAAAAACAGTGAGTTTTAGCCAGCCGCCCAAGGTATTAATACTTTTGTCCAAGCTGATTCTAGCCAAACGTATGGTATTTTTTTTCTTAAGATCCGCTATACTTCCGCTACGCTGATTGCATAAAATTTAGCGCACATGCCTTAGCTGTTGATTAATTAACAAGCTTTTTTCCGAAAACATCATCAGTTTTAGGTATTGTTTATTAAAAAATTGTCAGGCATCAAAAGATAGTTTTATTTTTTGACCAGGCTTCGTTACAAACTCCTCTAAGAAAAAGAGGTAGCGAAAATACCAATTTTCATTAAATTAACTTTAAAGGATTTTACCAAGGACTCTGCTTATGTTTATTTCATTTTTCTTTCGCCATATTTTAGTTGCCTCTAAAATATTATTTTTGTTGGCAATTGTTTCATTGTCTTCCGGCTGCTCTTTGTTAGACAAGCTTGATACCTTATTTGAAGAAACCGTTCCCGATATTGCCACTGAAAGCCTTAATACCATTGATAATGCTATTGATGCTTTGGATGTAAATTCCGCCGCCTGGCAATCCATATTGCAAGACACCGTGTCAAAGCTCACTGATGATGCGCAATCAACCCTTAAAAACGAGGTTCAAACAATTCTGGATCGGGGTGTGGCAACCATTGGCACTGAATTTCGCTGCAACGCTGATTTTTTAGGTAAGCGAGCAAAGCAGGCATTAGAACGGATTAAAGCCAAACTTTTAAACCAGCCTATTCCTGCTATACAACCCTCTATTTGCGAAGTCGTACCCTTGGCGATTGATAAATCATTGGTACCGCATAGAGTGAATAGTGTTTCATTATTTGGTTATGATTTCGACACCACCGGCATCACGGCTACTTTAAAGAATGGCTCGCAGACGCTCAGTGTCACTCAGCATCTGTCAAAGCCAACGCATTACCATATGACCATCAACCTGGGCGCCAACGGTGTAAATTTAACCAGCAACAGCGATCATTTATTACTGAACTGGAATAATCAATTGCTTTCTTCCATTGCTGTTATTCAGCCCTCCACGCCTATTTGTAAAAGCAAAGAAGTGTCTTATAACAGGAATACCAAGCTGACCTATACTCCGCCACACACTCGGGGCGACAAGGAGTATGACGGCCACGGCCCTAATATCTGGTCAAAAGTGGAGTGGTTGAATCGTACCAGCCGTATTGATGTCAGCACTTATATGAAAGCGAAGGAAACCAAAAGCGATTGGACCACAGCCGAAGGCAGCAAAACAATTACCTACTATACACCACCTGCCGGCTGGAGAATTAAACGGATTATCGGCTCAACGTTAACCACAGATCAATTCCAGGACTACGATCATGCAGAAAATTCCCGGGGGATGGGACCTGGAGGCCCGGTTAAAACCTTTATTTATAGAGGCGATCACAAAGGTAGTGAAGCTGGCAGCTACACCGGCATGGATGTGTTCTTTAATCCCTTGCAAGTGGAACTGGAAGAGTTCGGTAATTGCGTAGCTGCCGATGCTGTACGCAGCTTACAAAGGATGCAATTACTATCTCCAGCGATTAAAACCCGACTTGCTCCATTATTACTGAACCGCTAAGGAGTGAAGAAGCAAAGGGGCATTTGAATTTAAGCTCCAGTACGTGTCAGCCTGCAGTGAAAGTTTCTGTTTACTGCAGGCTGAACACCTTTTATTGGTATTCCTTATATCTCTAAACTACTATATATAAAAGAGCTTGTTGCTTTTGTTACAGGCCCAAAATAGCTCACAGCATAATAGAGGGGCCTTATTCAGCCGCTCTCTTTTTCCTCCCCAAGTAGATCTGATAAAAAATGGCTTTGAAAAACGGCATCTATAAACACTTCAAAGGCAATTTATATGAAGTCATCGGCACCGCTAAACATAGCGAAACTCAAGAAGAGCATGTGGTATATAAGGCTTTGTATGGCGAGCGCGGTTTATGGATTAGGCCTCTAGCCATGTTCAATGAAACCATTGAACGAGACAGCAGGCGCTTAAAACGCTTTGAATTTATTGAAGAGTCAAGTCACAGTACCGTCACTTAAATTCAGCACCAGGTTAGGGCATTTATATGTTCCCATTCATTCTCATCAGTACGCCTATATGAACTAATATCAATAGCGCACAGCTTTTCAAACTGAGTGACCCACTTCTCAAACATTCGTCACCAAAAAACACAGATAATAAAACACCTGACAAACTACGGTAAATTGCTAACTTTCCAATATAAAAAGGCATAGCACTGGGTTTCAAAACCATTGACGAACGTACTTAAAAAAGACATTCTTTACCAGAAGCGCTTAACGGTTTAAATATATTATTGCGCTTTAATCTGCAGCCTTTAACCTTTATAGGGTTGACCGCCACACAAATACAGACATTTTTATTGGCATCTGCAAATAATTGACTTATTCTGACTGTTGAACGCACCTTAATTAAAACCTAGATCAGTAAGGAGAGATTCATGGCCACAAAAAAGAAGCCCGTTGCTAATAAAGCGACAGCCAAGAAGCCCGCTGTTAAGAAATCCATCGCAAAGAAAAAACCAGTAAAGAAAGTCGCTGCAAAAAGAGCACCTGCCAAAAGCAGTAAGCCATTGACAGCCGTCGAAGCGGAATTAAATAAGCTGTATGATAAACTGGACAAAGTCGCTGATAAAGAGCTGGCAGCCGCTAAAAATTTGCTGAAAAAAAACCAGCAGATGACAGCCAAAGCTACGGATGCTTTAAAAGCTGCCAAAGCCCGTAAAGCCCAGTTACTCACTAAACTGAAAGATAAAACCACAGCCGCTGCAAAAAGTCAGCATAAAAACGCAGAAGCAGCTATCGCCAAAACAGAGCATGCGCTAGAGCAGGCAAAAGCAGCCTTTGAAAGTGCCAAGCACTCACTTGAACTCACCCAAATCCAGGCTGCCAAGGTCAAGGCTCAAGCTCAATCGTCAGCTGCAGCCGGGAAAAACTGGTTATTGAAAGAAAAGCAGCTAGTGGCTGATTTTGTTAAAAAGCAAAAAGAGCAGGCAGCCAAAAAAGCCAAGGCAGAGAAAGCCAAAGCCGCCGCTGCCGCTAAAGCCAAATTGAAAGCAAAAGAAGAAGCTAAAAAAGCAGCGTCCAAAGCCAAGAAGGCAGCGGCAAGCAAAAAAACAGCCGCGAAGAAAACAGCAACCAAGAAAGCCACCGCCCAAAATCCAGACAGCAAAAAACCTGCAGCCAAAAAACCAGTGGCTAAAAAACCCGCAGCGAAGAAAGCGACACCCCCAAAAGCACCTGCATCAAAACCTGCTCCGATAAAACCTGCTCCGAAAGTGCCAATCGTTCCAATCGCAGCTTCTACACCAGCACCAATGAAGAGCCCTGTAGAAAAAGAGAACATGAACATTAGCTTAAAACCCAGTGAGCCACCGCGCCCCAGGTTTCCCGAGCCAAAATCAGATCTGTACTCTAATTTACCGTTCGGTGATAGCGACGATTTAGATGATGACTCCGATCTAGACTGGTAGGCATGCAAAGTCGACCAAGGCGTAATTAGGGGGTGTGAAATGGCTATTTCACACCCCGCTATGCCTTAGCTTTCAAACTCTTTCCATATATCAGCTAACGCTTTTCGAGTGGAAACCTGCATTTGCTCAGCAGAATTTTCAGCCATCTCCAACTCACCAAGTACAAACCCGCATAAAACCTGATATTTGTCTTTATCAAGGTTCAAAGTCTCGTAAACTTCGTCAAATTTAATTCCTCCCATGCCGTGGGTATATAAACCCAGCATACGCGCCTGAAGCGTCATCGACATCCAGGCCGCACCACTGTCAAATGCCGCAAAATTATTTTCCTCGCCGTTGTGTTCAAAGTGCCTGTTTGCGACAACAAAGCCTATCACTGGCGCTGTTTTTGCCCAGCTCTGATTACCCTCTACCAGCAAATTGATAAAGGTTTCACGGGTTTTTTCTGTTGAGGTGACAAACAGCCAGGGTTGTTGGTTATAGCAGGATGGTGCCCAGCGAGCAGCATCAAAAACCTGCCGCAGTGAACTTTGGGGAACCGGGGTGGATTTAAATGAACGCGGTGACCAGCGTCGATAAAATAATTCGTCAACACCTGCTTGATAATCCCGCGGTGAAAAATCTATATTATGGCTCATTGCTATCTCCTTTGATGTGCATGCTTATTGGTGAATGTGTTGATGCGCTTGTTTATGTTGTTTATACAGTTGGTTATGCGGTTAATCTGCCTTGATTATAATCGTCAATTGCCTGGTTAATTTCCTCCATGGTATTCATTACAAAAGGGCCGTACTGCACAACCGGTTCTTTTAATGGATGCCCAGTCAATAGCAGTGCTTTTACACCAGCATCAGCGGCATTGATCTTGATACGATCACCCTGGACGTAAACACCCATTTGCTGGGCAAGCAGCTGGTCTGTTGCGCCCTCATAAATGTAAAGCAATGCCGTATGCTCTACTGCCACTTTCAGCTCAATGCTCACACCTGGGTTTAAATGAATATCCAGGTAAGCGGGCTGGGTACTTTTATTCACCAGAGGCCCTTGTACCACTTTGGTCGTAACAATCGCCTGATCGTTAACATCATTGCCATTTGCTAAGACCCGCCTTTCTACAAAATAATTTTCACTAAGTTCGACATCGCCGGCAACGACCTTTATTTCACCGCCATCTGGTTTAGCAACGACATTAATAACGGGAATTTGTTCTGCCTGAAAGTCCTGATAATGGGCAGGTTTCATTTTTTCCCTGGCGGGAAGGTTTAGCCACAATTGAAAACCGTGAAGTAAACCACCTTCCTGTTCAGGCATTTCTGAATGGATAATGCCTCTTCCGGCACTCATCCATTGGACACCGCCATTTTGTAATAAGCCTTCGTTGCCCAGATGATCCCGATGCCGCATTTTTCCGTGCATGATGTAGGTTATGGTTTCAAAACCACGGTGCGGGTGAGAGGGGAAACCTCCGATGTAATCGGCACTGTCGTCTGAGCGAATTTCATCCAGAAGTAAAAAAGGATCCATTAGCTGATTCAAACGTTGACCGGCTATACGTTGAATCTTTACCCCATCGCCATCAGCTGATGGCTTGGCAGCTATTACCCGCTGAAGGGTTCTGGTTTTATTACTCATGAATACCTCTTAAATTAAAAAACCCGAAATGCCCCTTTATGATCATGCCGCAATTAAATGCCTGCCTGGTCACGGCTGTGAGCACGCATAAAATCCAGTTCAGGACCAATGGGTACAATGCCCGTAGGATTAATAGTGTGGTGACTGCCGTAATAATGGCTTTTGATATGCGCTATATTCACAGTTTCAGCGACACCAGGCTGCTGGTAAAGATCGCGCAGATAACCCGACAAATTTTTATAATCTTCAATGCGGCGCAAATTGGTTTTAAAGTGTCCGAAATACACGGCATCGAACCTGATTAACGTAGTAAATAAACGCCAATCTGCCTCGGTAATTGTTTGCCCGGTTAAATAGCGCCGCTGCTCCAGATGCTGCTCTACATAATCCAAGGCATCAAACAGCTCAGCAAACGCCTGCTCGTAGGCAGTTTGCCGGGTAGCAAAACCACATCGATACACACCATTATTAATGCTGTGATAAATTTTGTCATTTAGCTCGTCTATTTCTGCCCTTAAAGCTGCCGGATAATAATCAACTTCGTTGCCGGTAAGATGGTTAAATACCGTACCCAACATGCGAATAATCTCGGATGATTCGTTATTGACAATGGTTTCGCTTTTTTTATCCCATAGCACCGGCACGGTAACGCGACCACTGTAATTCGGATTGGCTTTTGTATAAATTTGGTGCAGTTTTTTTAAACCGTACAGCCCATCACCCTGCTCATTAAATTGCCAACCGTTTTCAAGCATCAGAGGCTCTACGATGGAAACAGTCACCCATTCACTCAGATTTTTCAAGGCTAAATAAATCAGGCTTCGATGGGCCCACGGACAGGCTAGAGACACATAAAGGTGATAACGATCCGCTTCAGCTTTAAAACCACCTTCACCACTGGGTCCCGCTTCGCCATCAACTGTGATCCAGTTGCGAAACTGGGATTCCCAACGAATAAACTCGCCTCCCGTTGATTCTGTATCGTACCATTGATCATGCCATTCACCTTTTACTAATAAGCCCATGTTAGACCTCATTTATTTTTAACAGGGCAGTAACTTGGCGTTACTATCTCCTAACTATTCAATTTAATTGTTACTTTTATAATAGTATTAAAAACATCTAAGATATAAAATCATTAATATTTGACCAATATGTTCAAATATTTTGAATATTTATGAAATACCCGATTACCATTGAAGCTCTGGAAGTACTGGACGCCATAGACCGCAAAGGCAGTTTTGCCGCTGCGGCAAATGCACTTTATCGTGTTCCTTCTGCCATCACTTATACGGTACAAAAGCTTGAACAAGACCTTGATGTCACTTTATTTCGCAAAGAAGGACGCCGCTCAAAATTAACGCCTGCGGGGAAGGTATTGCTTGAGCAGGGACGAGAAATACTGGAAGCGGCTCAACGCCTGGCCACAACAACCAAACAAGTTGATAGCGGATGGGAGCCCAGTCTTAATATTGCTATTGACAGTGTTTTGGATTTTGAGTTTATCTATCCTTTAATAGAAAATTTTTACAGCATCCAACCGGATATTGAAATTAACCTTCATGAAGAGGTTTTAGCGGGGGCCTGGGAGTCGATTTTAAGCGATCGTTGCGACTTGGTTATTGGCGCCCCAGATACCCCTGCGCAAGGAAGAGGTATTGAAAGTCATGCTTTGTTTAATACCGAATGGGTTTTTGCCGTAGCAAAACATCACCCTCTCGCTCGCATGGCTTTACCACTAAACAGAGCGGACGTTGAACAATACCGTTTTGTGGTTGCGAGAGACTCTGCCCGTAACCAGCCGGCAATTAGCAAAAGGTTGTTTACCATGAAGCCGGTATTGAGCGTACCCACGCTGCACGCAAAAATACACGCCCAGCAACGGGGAATGGGTGTCGGCTTTTTGCCACGCAATCGTATTCAACATTTATTGGATAGCGGCGAATTGATCAACCTTCCCATCAGCCAAGTTGACGAAACCTCCAGTGCTTATATCGGCTGGAAAACTGCCCACAAAGGCAAAGCGCTGCGTTGGTTTGCCAAGCAGGTGTTATTGTATTTTAAAAATAGTGGCCCTTATTGATGATTATTAGCGGGTCAATTTTATTGTCCCAACTTTATTAATTGGTACAGACCCCAGTAAAGGTAAATCAACATCGACTTGTCCTTTTAATTTATAATCAAGAACTCCGCCATTAGTGTTCAAGATAGCGCTCATGTAAGACGCAGATTCAAGCAAATTAAGGTTCACTTGTATTTCAAAGGTTTCGCTGCCTTTTGCAGGCACACGAAAAGCTTTATCCGTTTCACCAGTAATAAAATTTTTACCGGCCAGTTCAACGTCATAGCTTATTTTGTTAATCGGTAGAGGTATAGCATTGGGATTATCTACTTTCAATTTAATCCCAAAACGCTGAGCCATAAGGTTGGCACTAATGACCCTAAAACCAGCGACAGTTACTTCTGGTTCTTTCAAAACGGTTTTTGCAACTGTTGCGCAGCCCCCGCAAAAAAATATAATCAGCAACACCAGCCAACGCAAGTCAATGACCGGCTTCACTGGTAATTTCAATGTCTGTTCAGGGTGCCGCATGCTATGGTAACCTCCAGTAATCTTAAATTTCTTTTCGGGGCTCATCTTATCACTAACTTGCAACCAAATGTTATTTAGGCGCGTGATATACCCATAGCCTTTAGATGTTAGGAGTGTGTAGCTTTGTGCCTCTGGCAAGGCGCGACAAGGTAACATGGTCACCCATGTAAGGCGGAGCAAGGATGCCTGCTCTCATGACACCTGAAATGCAATCGTAATGGGTGTCTAAGCAATTGAATGATGTTTTCATAATCCAATTTACAGGAGCTGCCAGGCAAGATTATTCTGCAGCCATCCCAGCATTGAATATACACCCAATCTGACAGCTTACAAACATGAGAGTTTCATCTAATGGATAATTTTGAAAACTTGTATAACCTTTTAGCCCAGTTCGTACCGCTACTGTCAGTTATCACCGGCCTAACATTAACGGTTCTCATCACCAGCCGCATCCTTAATAAAAAACGCAGCAAACTGACTGACAAGAGCCGATTCTCACATCAAATGAGCATGCTGCTTATATTTGCCATCGGCATTATTGCCCTTATTCTTGCCCTGCCAACCAGTGAAAGCCTCAGGGGGCAGCTTCTCGGCTTAATAGGTGTGGTATTCACTGCCATCATAGCACTTTCGTCAACAACTTTTGTGGCTAACATTATGGCCGGTCTGATGCTGCGCTCTGTGGGTAGTTTTCATCCCGGTGACTTTATTCGGGTGGGGGATTTTTTTGGCCGGGTAACAGAAAGAGACTTATTTCATATTGAAATACAAACCGAAGACAGAGATCTGATGACCATACCCAACATGTATCTGATTTCTCAGCCGGTCAGTGTGATCAGTGCAACCGGTACTATTGTTTCATGCCAGCTTTCTCTTGGCTATGACCTGCCCCATGAAAAAATTGAAACCCTGCTGATAAGTGCAGCAAAAAATACTGGCCTGCAAGACCCTTTCGTACAAATAATGTCCCTCGGTGATTTTTCCGTGACTTATCGCGTTGCCGGATTTTTAGAAGAAGCACGACAAATTCTTTCTATGCGCTCAAAACTGCAAAAAGAAATTTTACTTTCTTTACATGGCGCCGAGATTGAAATTGTCTCCCCAAGTTTTATGAATCAGCGCCAGCTTAATGCTGAAACAAAAATAATTCCAAAGCCATCTGCAGATCAATCAATGTCTTTTCAAACGTCAGAGGGAACGTCACAACACATCACACCCGAGGAGATTATGTTTGAAAAAGCCGATGCAGCTGAAAAATTAGATAAATTAAAAGCCAGGCATAAAGAACTACTGGAAGAACTCAGTAATAAGGAACAGAAGCTTGCAACGCTAACAGAAAACGATCAACTAGTCCTTAAAAACGAAATAACGGCCATGCACAGCGAGCTGGATGCCCTCTCGACCATTCTCAAACATAATGAACAACAAGACACAAAAAAGTAGCCGATGCTCTACCTTATCGCTAACTTACCGCTAAAGAAAAATCACCAAAGACATACCCAGACACAACATAAAAACCGCTAGCAACAAGCCTACAATGCCCAAATTACGCAATACTTCGCCGTCTGTCACCTGATGATCAACCACGTCAATATCCTTTTATTATTTCTAAGAAAAATACTACGCTTTACTGTTTTACATGCTAATTTCAATTTGAATTAGCAGCAATGACCTGGATCAATAAATCACTGCTTTACATCAGCGGCCTGAATCCAAGAAAAAATGTGGCTCCATGTCTTAATAAAAGGCTCCCAGCTTGAATGACAGCAAATGTTAAAACAAAGCCTCCTCCATCGCCATCATGCTGCTACTACCTTCAAAAATGGCAGTTTTTAAACTGGCTTGTTGCGGCAGTATTCTGCTGATAAAAAATTGTGCTGTTAACAGTTTGGCGCGATAAAAATCCGTATTCTTGCCAGCCGATACCGCTACCATTTTGGCCCACATGTAGGTATAACAGGTTAAGCCGAAGAGGGTTAAATAATCAGTAGCCGCAGCACCCACTGCATTAGGATCTTGTTGTGCTGCGTTAATTAACCAGTCGGTAGTTTCCTTAAGTACCTCGAGCGCCTCTTTAAGTGCATTTATACTTGCTACATTTTCCGTATGCGCTGCTGATTTAATTGACTGGCTCTGAATAAACGCTTCCACTTCCTGAACAAACACTGCAAAGTATTGGCCTTTATTACGAACTATCTTGCGGCCTGCTAAATCCAACGCTTGTATGGCATTGGTGCCTTCATAGATTTGTGCAATTCTGGCATCGCGGACGGCCTGCTCCATGCCCCATTCACGTATATATCCGTGGCCGCCAAAAACCGTTTGGCCTTTAACGCAATTTTCAAAACCAGTATCGGTTAAATACGCTTTTGCAATAGGTGTCAACAGCTGCACCAAGGCAGCGGCTTTATTGCGCTCAGCTTCATCATCGCCGTATTTTGCAATATCCAGGTTCATGCCCACATAGGCGGCAAAAGCGCGTCCCGCTTCTGTGTTTGCTTTAATGGTTAACAAATTTTTCCGTACATCAGGGTGCACGATAATGGAGTCTGCTGCTTTATCTTTATTAACCGCGCCAGTAGCTGCCCGGCCTTGCAAGCGGTCTTTTGCATATTCAAGCGCACCTTGATATGCCAGCTCGCCCAGGCCCAAGCCCTGAATGCCAATGGACAAACGCTCGTAATTCATCATGGTGAACATGCAAGCCATGCCTTCGTTCAGCTTGCCAATCAAGTAAGCCTTGGCGTTATCGAAATTCATCACACAGGTGGAAGCTGCTTTAATGCCCATCTTATGTTCGATGGAGCCGCAAGTCGCGCCATTGCGCTCGCCTAACTCACCCTCTTCATTAACGATATATTTTGGCACCAAAAACAATGAAATACCTTTTACTCCCGCGGGCGCATCCGGAAGTTTTGCCAACACCAGGTGAACAATATTTTCCACGTAATCATGCTCGCCACCGGTAATAAAAATTTTAGTGCCGGTAATGCTATAACTGCCATCGTTATTGTCCACTGCACGGGTTTTTATTATGCCAAGGTCAGTACCCGCATGGGCTTCGGTTAAACACATGGTGCCGGTCCATTGCCCGGTGTAGAGTTTTTCAAGATAGATGTTTTTTATTTCATCACCGGCATGGGTTTCCAGCGCCAGAGAGCAGCCCGTGCTCAAGCTTGGATATAGCGCAAAAGCAGAGTTACTGGCCCAGACCATTTCCTCAAACAACACCGTTAACATTTTCGGTAAACCTTGCCCACCATAAGCTGGATGACCACCCAAGCCCTGCCAGCCTCCGGCGGCAAACGTTTGGTAAGCCTCCTTAAAACCTTTTGGCGTGGTGACTTCACCGTTATTAAATTGACAACCGGTCTCATCGCCCTCACGATTCAAGGGTGCCAGCATGGTTTCACAAATTTTGGCGCCTTCGCCTAGAATTGCTGCAACTAAATCCGATGTCACATCACGGGTGGCATCCATTGAGGACCATAATTCATACGCGTTAAAAACATCTTTTAGAACAAATTTTATATCGTTAAGAGGGGCTTTATATGCAGGCATGGGCTACCTCGGATTAGCTCAAAGCTAATGTTTTGGATGAAACTCTATGAATTAAAGTCGAACCATGACTTATTCAGAGCTTCCTTGGATTAAAGCATCAAACTTCAAATACTGAGCCGCTTCTATGCAGTTGTTACTATCAAGATAAGGCATTATACCCAAACAGGGCGCGGGAATAACAGCATTCAAAGTCTCAATATTTTCATTAAGCCGGGGCATCTCAGGATCTATAGTATTACCTACCCACCCAGCCAGTGATACGCCATCACGCTGAATGGCTTCAGCGGTGAGAATAGCATGATTGATACAACCCAAGCGCAGCCCGACCACCAGGATAACGGGCAGCTGCAGCTCTTTGGCTAAATCCGCCAGTGTCTCCTGTGCATTTAAAGGTACTCGCCAACCTCCAGCGCCTTCAATGAGGGTTAAGTCAGCTTTTTTCATCAGCACACCACGGCAAAAGCCCGCCAACTGACTGATATTGACTCTTCTTCCAGCTTCCTGCAGGGCAATGTGGGGCGCAATAGCAGGCTTTAGCACCACCGGATTAACCTGCTGGTAAGGCAGCGCTATAGAGGAATTTTGTTGCAATTTAAGCGCGTCTTCATTCTGCAAACCAGCTGCGGTTTCTGCACAACCAGCGGCAATCGGCTTCATCCCTAAAGTGGAGTAACCCTGCGCTTTTGCCCCGGCAAGCAATGCACTGGCGATAAACGTTTTACCGACATCGGTATCGGTGCCGCTGATAAAGTATTTAGCTGCCATAATGGATCTTTAATTATCTACTTCTATCAAGCCATAAGCCACTTTATAGGTGGCGGGCAACAAGCCCTGCTGATTACGAAACTGATCGTAGGCAGCTAGCAGTTTTTGCAAACTGTGCCGCCCCATCAACGCTTTGGATTTATTATTGCTGTGGTGACTTGCTTTCACCTGATTAGCACCCAAGGCTTTTAATTCTTTGGTAAGCTCGCTCATTTGCTGATAATAAAGCAAAAAATCTTCGCAATATAAACTGGTTTTATTTGCTTTAGAAAAAACATTTCGAGCAATAGCCTGTACGCTTTTAAAACTGTGGAAATCATTCACATGCTGGTATTGATCAACCTTTTGCCAACTGGACTTTAATTCTTTTAAGGTGCCATCCACAGGCAGGGAAAAAAGAAACAGCCCTCCTGGTTGCAATATTTTTTTTATTTGCTGGAAAACACTTTCAAGGTCATCACACCATTGCAGGACAAAATTACTGAAGACCATATTCACGCTGTTTTCGGCAACAGGCAGCTGTTCAGCATCGGCACACAAGAATGATTGCTGCTGTGACAAGGCATGGTGTTGCCTGGCATAGCGCAACATGCCATGAGCAATATCCAGGCTGATTATTTCAATCGGCCATTGTTTAACAAATTGCTCTGAAAAATAACCCGTTCCCGAACCCAGGTCCAAGATTTTATAATCATTAGAAAGCCGATTGCCTGCAAGCCTGACAGCGGCTTTTGCCATCAGTTTTGCACCCACCTGGCGTTGCAAACCAGCAACTGCGTCGTAGCTGTGCGCAGACTCAGCAAAAGCTGCTGCCACTCGCACTTTATCATCAGCCAAACCTGGACTCATTGCCTCAGCTGATGGCTTAATTGAGGAAGCTTGTGCTTTCATTATCGCTGACACCTTCAGTTCCTCACTGCATTTTCTGAAAAAATTCACTTACTGCGTTTAAAAACGGTTCGGGGTTGGAAATCATTGGCGCATGGGCCGCTGCTTCTATAATCGCAACTTCTGCACTCGGCAAATACCGATGAATAGCCTGACTAACACCAGGGGGCACCAGATTGTCATGGCGACCGAGGACAAATAAGGTCGGGCAATTAATTTTGCCAATACTGGCTCTCAGGTCTTCTTCTCGCAGTATTTTTAATCCGCCTCTTAATGCCTGGGGCGCAGGCAAGCCATAAAAATAAACCATGTCTTTTAGCTTTTTAATGTCCTGCCGAATTGTTGGACTGCCTTTACACTGCAAGGCCAGAAAGCGGATCAGTGTGCCTTGAGCATCTTCAGCAAAAATATCAATAAAGCCATCAATTATTTTTTCAGACATGGCACAATGCCATTCACCGGCCTGATCATTGCGCACCACAAATGAAGGCGTGCCTGCCACGCTCACCAGCGCAGAAACTTTTTCTGGATGTTGTATTGCGATATTCATTGCAACCAGCCCCCCCAGGGACCAGCCCATCCAGATGGCTTTTTCCGGAGCTACTTCGGCAACATGCCGGCTAAGGTAATCAAGATTGTAGTCTCCCCCAGGCACAGGGCTTCGACCCAGACCAGGCAAATCTATCACGGTTACTCGATGCTGCTTAAGCAGTTCGGGAATAACCTCATCCCAGACCAAGCTGTTCATCCCCCAACCGTGTAAAAGCACAATGTCACGTGCTGCTGCTTCTGAACAGCCGGTGGGTTTAAAAATATCGTGGTATAACTGCATGGTTATGCTTTCCCAAGTTACGCTTTAAGTGTCTTTACTTTCTCAAGGGCATTTAGTAATTGCTTCACCTGGTCTTCTGAATGCGCCGCACTTAATGTCACTCTTAGTCGTGCGGTTCCTTTTGGCACAGTGGGTGGACGAATTGCAGTAATTAAAATGCCTTCAGCCTGCAATGCCTGACTTAGCGCCAAGGCCGTTGCGGGCTCGCCCACAAGTATAGGTTGAATGGCTGTTGCTGAGTCTGCCAGGGTATAAGCCAAGTCTTTTGCGCCTTGGCGAAACTGGTTTATCAGGACCTTGAGTTTTTCCCTTCGCCAAGTTTCATTTTTAACTAATTCCAGGCTGCATAAGCTTGCCGCTGCCACCGCTGACGGCAATGCGGTGGTGTATATATAAGTGCGTGCAAATTGCACCAAGGTATCGATTAAGGCTTCGCTGCCAGCAACAAATGCACCTGCGGTACCAAAACTTTTGCCCAGAGTGCCCATTAGCACCGGAACATCGTCTTTACTGCATTTAAAATGCGACAATGTACCTCGCCCCGCTTCGCCCAGTACACCCAGGCCGTGGGCATCGTCCACCATCAACCAGGCATCTTCCTGCTGGCATAGAGCTGCCAGCTCAGGTAAGGGGGCGAGATCTCCATCCATGCTGAAGACTCCGTCAACCACCACCAGTTTTCTACGACCGGCTTCACTTTGCTGCTTACCCAGTTTTATTTTTAAATCATTAACATCGTTGTGCCGAAAGCGCTGAAACCTGGCCCCGCAAAGAATACCAGCGTCCAATAGTGATGCATGGTTCAGCCGATCTTCAAAAATACTATCGTTTTTGCCCAACAAAGCTGTAACAACACCTAAGTTGGCCATATAACCACTTGAGAATAGTAGCGCTTTAGGGCGACCAACAAATTCCGCCAGCGCTTCTTCCAACTGATGATGCACGGATGAATGCCCCACCACCAAATGAGACGCGCCGCTACCTACGCCATATTCATCGGCCGCCTGCTTAAAACTTTTTACAAGTTCAGGATGGTTAGCCAAACCGAGGTAATCATTGCTGCAAAAATTCAAGTAGCTTTTGCCCGCCAGTTTTATCTCCGGGCCTTGCGCCGTTGCAAGAATGCGCCTTTCTCGATATAAATGTGCTTTTTTTCGCTGCTCAAGAGCCGGGGTAAGCGCGGCATCAATATTCATAGTTTGTCTTATACCTTCGACAACCTTAAACCATCTTAGACAGACGCCGGTGCCGGCCGCCAAACTTAATGTGCTGTAGTATCCGCTGAACCAACAGCATCACCTTGCATCGCATCGTGATAAAGCTTGCCTTCTTGCTCGACTTCAATGGCCGTTAAAATTTCTGCCGCAATGGCTTGCTCTGATTTTGAAGATTCCAGCGCCATTGGGTGAAGACCTAAGCGCTGAAACAAGGCCATATCATTATTTGTTTCAGCATTGGGTGTGGTCAAAAGTTTTTCGCCGTAAAAGATTGAGTTAGCACCCGCAAAAAAACACATAGCCTGCATTTGTTCATTCATGCTTTCCCGCCCTGCGGACAAACGCACCATGGATTCCGGCATTAAAATTCGAGCCACGGCAATGGTTCGAATAAACTCAAACGGATCCAGGTCTGCTTCATTTTCCAAAGGCGTGCCTTCAATCTTAACCAACATATTAATCGGCACACTTTCCGGATGGTGGGGTAAATTGGCCAGCTGCATCAATAGGCCAACACGGTCTTCTCGGGCTTCACCTAGACCCATAATGCCACCACAGCAAACCTTCATGCCGGCATCCCGCACATGAGCTAAGGTTTCAAGACGATCCTGGTATTTACGCGTGGTAATAATTTTGCCGTAGTACGCCTCGGAGGTATCCAGGTTATGGTTGTAATAATCCAGCCCGGCCTCTGACAAGCGCTGGGCCTGATCCTGTGACAACATACCCAAGGTCATGCAGGTTTCAAGCTCCAGGGCTTTGACCTGCGCAACCATGTCCAGTACATAGGGCATGTCTTTTTCCTGTGGCGAGCGCCAGGCAGCACCCATGCAGAATCGAGAGGCCCCATTGGCTTTGGCTTGCCGAGCTTCTGCTATAACTTTTTCAACCGCCAGAAGCTTTTCTTTCTCAAGGTTAGTATTATGGTGACCACTTTGGGAACAATATTTGCAGTCTTCAGGACAGGCGCCGGTTTTAATACTCAATAAGGTACTGACTTGCACCGCATTGGGATCATGATATTGTCGATGCTGGGTTTGCGCCTGAAAGAGCAGGTCGTTCATGGGCAGTTCAAACAGGGCTTGAATTTCATTACGGTGCCAATCATGGCGTACAGGTGCTGGCTGATGCGAAAAGCTCATGAATCATTCCTTCTTTGGGTGCTTGTATTGTTTTAGCGTCTCTAGTGCACAGGTCTGTCGAGACCGGCGTTACGCTTTAGAGGATTCAAATTTAGGAAACATGCAATGATAACCACCCTCACCCAGCTGTCAACCAGAAAAATTGGCGAAGCTTACAAAAGGCTAAATATTATACAGTCTGGGCGATGCATACTTTGTAACGCCAAAAGTATGCGCCCCATGGATTTATGCCAGGCTTGTGAAGATGAGCTGCCAAATATCACTAAGGCCTGTTACCGTTGCGCGATTCCCTTAGCGCCTATTTCGTCAGCAAGCAGTTCAGAGCCTGAATTTAATAACCCTGAACCACCTGAATCAAAGCCTTTGTGTGGCCACTGCCTCAGCACAAATCCACCCCAAACCCGAGCTATCTCTCTGTATTTATACGATTTCCCTCTCGACAGACTGATTACGCAACTGAAATTCTCCCGACAAATGCACTATGGCCGGGTTATGGGGCAATTGCTGGCCAATGCCATTGCCCATCGTTATCAAGGCCAGGCCATGCCCGATGCGCTCATCCCCGTGCCTTTGTCAAAGCAAAGATTACGGGAAAGAGGCTTTAATCAGGCAACACTGATCGCCGCGCCCATTGCTAAGGCGCTGGACATTCCTCTGCTGAAATATCATTGTCTGCGTTCACGACATACCGAAGCACAATCTGGCCTCAACGCAAGTGCCCGACACAAAAACCTTATCAATGCTTTTGCCGTACGCAAGCCTCTGGTGAATAAACTCAAACAACCTCTGCGGCACATTGCGATTGTTGATGATGTGATGACCACCGGAGCCACTCTCGAGTCGCTTGCCAAAACGCTGCTTAATAAGCACGTTGAGCGGGTGGATTTCTGGACCATAGCCCGGACACCGGATTAATGCGCACTCTAGCCAATCTTAAAACCCATGTTTTGATACTTGCTATTGCTTACCTGGCAATAAGCTTTTCAGTGTTGGCACAAGATGCTGAAACAAATCCAACGCTCAAGCCAGCAACAGAACTCACCATTGCAGTTGCCAGCAACTTCAGGCACACCCTGATCGCGCTGTTAAAAGATTATCGCCAATCGCCGGTCCTTAAGGATAAGGTTATCAGCGCCTCAAGCGGTCAGCTGTTTTCCCAAATCCAAAATGGCGCCCCCTTTGATATTTTTTTCTCTGCCGACCGGCAACGGCCAGACAGACTCGAACAGCTTGGCCTCACAGACCCTCATTCCCGGCGAACTTATGCCGTGGGGCAACTGGCGCTGTGGATAAATCCAAATTTTAAACATCAGTTGAACAAGGAGCAGCAGGCTCTCAGTAATCTAAGTCTGCTGAAATCATTAACAGCCGAGAACTTGCCCAAATCCACGGTACTCGCTTTAGCCAATGTTAAAGCTGCTCCTTACGGTTACGCAGCAAAAACGCTGCTGGAAAATTTACAAATTTGGCAGCTCTGGCAACCATTAGTGGTACAGGCAGGCAATGTCGCCCAGGTTTACCAGTATGTTGAATCGGGCAATGTGAGTTTGGCTTTGCTTTCTCTGGCACAATTAAAACTAGCGCAAGTACCCGAGAGTGAATATGAAACAGTACCGGCTGAGTTATATACGGCCATCGACCAGCAGCTGGTAATACTACAAGCTGCGAAAAATCAAATTGCCGCCCAGGCTTTCGTTGACTACCTGAAAACACCAAAAGCCCATTCAATCATTTCGCGATCGGGCTATAATCTGCCATACTCCGACAGCTCAGGCAAAGCACTGCATTAATTAATTTCGTGATGAGTAAATCAGCGAAAAAGAAGATAAGCATTAAAGGAAAAGCAAAGGTACAAACTTGGAAGACACAACTTATTTTCTTTTAAGTCTGCAAAACTGGCAGGCACTCTGGCTATCGATCAAACTCGCTTCTGTCTCGACATTTTTATTAATACTTCTGGGTACACCCCTGGCCTGGTGGTTACACAACAGCAAACACAAAAGCACCACAGTTATTGAAGCCATTATTGCCCTACCCCTGGTTTTGCCGCCCACGGTCATGGGTTTTTATTTATTACTGGCTTTTGCTCCCGACACATGGCTGGGTTTTTCATGGCTGAATCTCACCGGCGAACCCCTGGCTTTCAGTTTTTCCGGCCTGGTACTTGGCTCCCTGATTTATTCTTTACCTTTTGTCGTACAACCCCTGCAAACAGCTTTTTCTGGCATTGACCAGCACTATCTCGAATCAGCCAGCACTTTGGGCATTTCACCCAGAGCAAGGTTTTTTTCTATAGTAATGCCTCTTAGCCGTTATGGTTTTCTTACCGCCGCCACTTTAGGCTTTGCTCATACGCTGGGTGAATTTGGCATCGTTTTAATGATTGGTGGCAGCATACCAGGAGAAACTTTGGTGTCATCTATTGCTATTTTTCAACATGTCGAAACTCTTGAATATACTGAAGCACATACACTGTCGGCAATTCTAATTGTGGGTTCCTTTAGCATGCTGTTGTTTATTTACGGGTTAAACAAAAAATATCGATATCGAACATTATGAGTCTTTATATAAAATTCAACATCGAAAAATCAGCAGCTAACTCTGACAAGAATTCTGGCAACAAACATGAGAGCTTCTTTTTTTCTGGGGAGGCAAGCATTCCCAGCCAAGGTATTACCGGAGTGTATGGCGCTTCAGGTGTTGGAAAAACCACTTTACTGCGCCTTATTGCAGGCCTTGATCGACATCAAAACACAATAGTGAACTTTAATCAGGAGAGCTGGCAGAACAGCCAGGCTTTCCTGCCCGCTCATCACAGACATGCCGCACTCATTTTTCAACACCGAAGTCTGCTGCCGCATCTTTCTGTGAACAAGAACCTTGATTTTTCTGCCGCATTGGGGGCAAAAAAATCCCCAGAACATTTAATCCAGCAGCTACCAGACAAAACAACTCTATGCCAATGGTTTGGCATTGCGGAATTATTACCCTTGGCCATCAACAAACTTTCAGCGGGCCAGAGCCAACGCGTGAGCATTGTCAGAGCATTACTCAGCAAGCCCAAAGTGCTGCTTCTGGACGAACCCCTGGCCAATCTCGACGCCGAAAGCAAAGTCACTATTCTTAATTATTTACATAAAATCAGCCTCGAATATGATCTACCGATGCTTTACGTGAGCCATAGTTTGGACGAAATAACTCAAATCGCAGATCATCTGCTGCTGATTTCGAGAGAAAGTGATAGCAATGTCAGCAAAAGCATTATTGAAGCTTTTGCTAGCCTGGACGATGCCAGCTGCAATCTGAACAGTGCTTTTGCGGCATTACCTGAAGCCTCTGCTATTTTAAAATGCAAAATAAAACAGCATGACCATAAACATGGCTTAAGCAAACTTTGTTTGGGTGAAACTTCGTTATATTTACAAAAAATGGCTTTAGCAGAGGGTACCGAGATAAAACTTAGAGTGCCTGCACGTGATGTAAGCATCAATCTTGAACACACTTGCACATCCAGTATATTAAATATATTACCCGCCACGATCGTCGAGATTAAACAACTCTCCGATGCAAAAGTCATTATTAAACTTAAAATTGGTCAACAATTTCTGCTGTCAACTATCACCTTGAAATCCTTACTTGCACTAAAGCTAAATGTCGGACAAGCTGTCTACGCGCAAATTAAAAGCATTGCCTTACCTGCTCATAACTTTATTTCTCATCATTTTGAATAACGGCTAATGGTTAACATTGATATGACAACATCAGAATCAGAAGACCATAAACGTCAAGACTATTACGCATTAACCCCCGACACGGTGTTAAATGCCTTAACGGCATACGGCTATCAAACAGATGCTAGAATTCTTGCTCTTAACAGTTATGAAAACAGGGTTTATCAGGTAGGGCTTGACGATAAAGAGCCGGTAGTAGCAAAATTTTACCGCCCCGAGCGCTGGCCAGATGAAGCCATTCTCGAAGAACATGCGTTTACTCAATCCTTATGTGACCATGAAATCCCTGTTGTGCCGCCACTACAGCACGATGCCGAACAAACCTTATTAAACTATCAGGGTTATCGCTTTGCGGTTTACCCGCGCCGTGGCGGCCACGCACCCGAGCCTGGAAACCTGGATGAACTTGGCTGGCTGGGGCGCTTAATCGGACGTATACATGCTGTAGGTGCGGTAAAAAACTTCAACCACCGCCCGACACTTGATGTAAACAGCTATGCTCGAGAACCCGTCCGGTTACTAACAGAAAAAAACTTTATTCCTGCTGATTTGTTATCAAGCTTTGAAACCATTACTTCAGAATTAATTAAAGAACTGGATAAGCTATTTGAAAACAACAGCACTGTTAAATATATTCGCAGCCACAGCGATTGCCATGTTGGTAATATTTTGTGGGTTCGCGATCAAGGCCCTCATTTTGTTGACTTTGATGACTGCCGAAGCTGCCCGGCGATACAGGATTTATGGATGCTGCTGGCCGGCAATCGCCAGGAACAAAACCTGCAGCTTAGTGAATTGCTGGATGGTTATAGCCAGTTTTTTGAATTTAATCCTTGCGAGTTACGGCTCATTGAGCCCTTGCGAACCTTACGCATGATCCATTACGCTGGCTGGCTGGCAAAACGCTGGACAGACCCGGCTTTTCCTGCCAACTTCCCCTGGTTTAATACTTACGCTTATTGGGCACAATTTATTGAAGAACTGAAACAACAAATGGAGTTGATTCACAGCGAACCGCTGCAGTGGTTTTAGGCCTGCCTGAAAAACTCATAATGTTTTCAGCCAGTTGATTTCCAGGGCCGTTTCTGGCCCAATGACCACATCGTTCAAGCTCTCAGGCATAAAGGATGTGCCGGCATCTATAGGCACCCGGCCAGCCATTAATTCGGCTTTGCTTTGCGGATAAAGTGGTTGTTTGTCTCTTTCAGCATAACCTATGGGGAACAATGGTTGATTACTGCTTGGTTCATATTTATCCGATGCCCCCAAGGTATGCAATAATTCGTGGGCAATAACAATATGGTTTTGTTTTTTATTAATACTATTACCAAAGCCATAAACAATGCCATATAAGCCTTTTTCAAGGCCTACAGAATGTCTGACACGATTATGTTCAGCAGGATCGTAATAGTTTACAAACAGCATTATATCTGGAAATAAATGTTTATACTTTTTGCGTTTCTGGTATACCCAATACCGGCTTCTCAAGCTCCATACTACCGCATCAAACCATTGCGCATTAGGTTTCAACTCAGGGGCTTGCTCATGTAATTCTTCACCAACTAAAAACTTAAATGCTGAATTTTTTATCGAAATATATTTACCTGCCTCACGATCAAAAAATTTCGCTATTGGCTGTAAATCATCGGCATTTAAATCGGCAATATAACGATTAACGACTTCACTAGCCTCTGGATTCACAGGCACTATCACCACCGTCAGGGTATTATTCCAATCAGTGCTACGCGCCCTATCAAGCCAGGCATCCACAGCGACTATAAACAGGATGAATAATAGAACAAGAAGCCTTATATATTTGAACAAAGACCAGTCTTTTGTCATAAACTGTTTGAACCTGTCAGCAATTTTTTTATGAAAATCGGTATATAATAGCTCTATTAGCCGAATTAATAGTGAACCGAGTAACAATTAATTGCTAAAAGCATAAAACGTACCGGTAACTTTATTATGCAGACAAATACTCCCAGGATTTTTATTCAAGCACTGCTTCCTGCTCTGGTAATTACGCAATTAATAGTAGTATTTTACTTTTTGTCCAATTTTAGTTCGTACAATACAGGCTTTAGCAATAGATCCTCTAAAAATTTCTCGTCACCACCTGACTTTTCTTCTATTCACGAAATTTCTGTAAGAAAAGAAAGCTTTCTGAAGTTCCTAAGCCCTCTTATTGCCGAGGAAAACACTCGTATTTTAAATACCAGAACACGGCTTAAAACTTTGCATGCTAATTTTTACGACTACAGCAAACCTTACAGCAGCGAAGATTCAATTTGGCTTGCTCAGCTAGCAAATGAATACAGCATTAAAACTGTTAACACTAATTTTGAGAAAATGACCTCTGAGTTACTGCACAAAATAGATATTATTCCAACGGATCTTGCCATTGCTCAGGCAGCACTTGAATCGGCATGGGGCACTTCCCGTTTTGCCCAGGATGGTAATAATTTTTTTGGTCAGTGGTGCTTTAAAATGGGCTGTGGTTTAAAACCCACAAACAGAAAAATCGATAAGAAACATTATGAAGTGAAAAAATTTAACCACGCGGGTTTATCAGTTCGTAGCTATATTAAAAACT